>JBAYFV010000138.1:0-9375 GCA_041666985.1 Victivallales bacterium | reverse complement strand
TCAGAAAAGCTCTTTCACGAGCTTTGGAGTGACAAACCACGCTATCGTGCAGTTTCCGGGATAAAGTTCCGACCATGACTCTATTTCAACTTCAAGGCATACAATTGCCGATGTCGGGAACTTGATTCCGCTTTCAATTGATTTCATCTCCCTGAAACAGAGTTTTTTAGTCGCTTCTTCGATTGACGGGTTGTGTCCGATAACCATGGCTGTATCTATTTCATCACCTATTTTCTGAATGATTTTAATTATTTCGCCGGGGCTGTTTTCATAGAGGGCGTCGTTAAATTCTATTTTTTTCCTGTATCTGCAGGATTTGGCGAGAAGCTCAGCCGTTTCCTTAGCCCTTTTTGCGGGAGATGAAATTATCAGAAGCGGCATTTTACCGCACTTCAGAAGGAACTTGCCCATGAACGGAGAATCATTCCTCCCCCTTTCCCCGAGCGGCCGCTCGAAATCGGAAACACCCTCATCCCAGTCGGACTTGCCGTGCCGCATCAGAAGGATTGTCTTGACTTTTTTTTCTTCCTTGTTTTTCATCAAAATAATTTTCCCCGCATATTTTCCCGGAATTATGTTTTCAGAATAATATAAGTTGCTTATAATATTTCAAGGATTTGTATAAAATAGTTTCGTCATCTTTATTATGAAAAATTTCAGGAAATCTTTTATGCGTGTCATCGGAATAGACTATGGGACTGTCAGAACCGGAATAGCCGTAAGCGATCCGTCCGCTTTAATCGCACAGCCGGCCGGATTCATAAGGTGTGACTCCCTGTCCATCGAGGAACTTGCCGGACAGATCGCAAAAAAATACACCGAGGTGAATGCCGGAAAAATAGTCATCGGCCTCCCCAAGCACATGAGTGGCGATGAAGGAACCCACGCAGGCAAAGTAAGGGAACTAGCGGCGCTTCTTGAAATGAAATTGAACACAAAAGTGGATTATCTTGATGAACGGCTGACAAGCGTATCGGCTGAAAAACTTCTTATCGAAGGAAATGTGTCAAGGGCGAAACGGAAAGAGAAAATAGATTCAATCGCCGCCTGCATTATCCTCCAGAGCTATCTCGACGCCAAAAGCATGAGTTGATTTAAATGCCTGACACAGATTCCAAATCATTTTTCCCGGAAAGCGATTTCACGGTAATAGGCGCCTCGTTTGCGGGAAGCCTTCTCGCCTCCAGGCTGACAAAATACGGCAGGGTCGCTCTTTTCGACAAGACACAGCCCGGAACACGCCTCAAATGCGCAGGGGGCATAAAGGCCGAGGAATTCAAAAGACTCGAAATCGAAATCCCGCATGTCAAAGCCGGCAACATCATAATTTCCGCAGGAGGGAAAAAATCGGGATTCAAATCCCAGTATGTCGTCGCCGACAGGAGGGATATTGATGCAGCCGTCCTGAAAAAGGCGATGGCAGCCGGGGCGGTCTTCCGGAAGGCCGAATATGTCTCACACAGCACCGGGGAAAATACCGTAACCCTCAGACATGGGGGGGAGACGGCGGAGTTCAGATACAAAAAACTCATTCTCGCAAAGGGATTCCTTTCCCGGCAGGGTGGCAGCTTCCATGGCGCCAGCTACGTTGAAATAATAGAGAGCCGGAGCAAATACGGCGATTCCCTTTATTTTAAAATCCTTGAAGACCGGATCGGATACTGCTGGATATTCCCGCTGCCCGAAGGAAAAATCAACATAGGGATAGGCTCGTTTTCAGAAACGCCTTTTTCACCTTCCGATTTTAAAAAATTCAAAGAGGAACAGAACATAGACGGCAGGGTCGTCTGCAAGGGGGGAGGGAGAATTCCGATGCACCCCGCAATGTCAGTCATGAAAGGGGATGTCACCCTGTTCGGGGATTCTGCCGGCATGGTGCTGGCCTTGAACGGGGAAGGCCTAAGATACATCTCACGCATGAGCGGGCTGTGGGCTGAATGCATAGCCGGGAAAAAGAATCTGAATTTCAGATGGGTGTTCTCACGCACATTTGCAAGGCTTTACGTCGGCTCCGCAGCCATGAGAATAATCATATTCATTGAAAAACATTTTAAAAGGGGGCTTTACTCTTTTCTCTGCGGAATCGGGCCGTCGGTACGGAAACTCATTCGCCGTTGACTTTCGTCCCGGAAGGTTTTTCCCCTGCGTCCCTGATTATCCGGGCCATTCCCGAACCGCAGTCCCTTGCGGCAATATTCATCGCAGATATGACGGATTCCATTACCGCAACGGTGAAATTCCTGCCCGGGGGGCTGTTGTAGAAATCAATCATAATGGAAAACTCCTCATCCGAAATATCCCTGTAGGCGTAAGCTGTTGAAACAGGAAGGAGGAATCTGTATCGGATTAAGGCCTCCCTCTCAATACCGTCAAGATTCTCCCTGAAAACGGTTTCCCCCCTCCTCATCCTTCCAGGAACCGACTCCCTCGTCGCAGTAATCATAACGGTCATGGGTTCGCAGACTATTTTTTCGCTGAACTCGTCTGCGAAAGTCGCTTTGAGGAATTCCCTTACCAGATTTTTCCTTTTTTCACTTAAGGAAAGCGACTGCGGCAGGTAATCCACAAAAGCCTTCGCGGATTCCGGGGAAAGTGATTTCTTTTCGATTTCAGTGATTTTAATTCCGAGCGGGCTTGAAAACCATTTTTCAATTCCGGGAATGTCCGCAACCCTTAATTTCCCGGAAAAAATCTTCTTGAAGTCGGAATAAAACCTTGTTTTTTCGTAAGCTTTTCCAATCAGAACATCATATTTCAGCGAGGCGTCCCGCTTAAGGCTGAAGGAATACATCTTCATCGATTCGGCGATGAGATCCGCCGTGGATTCAACCTGGGATTCAAGTCCGGCCATTCCAATGACTTCTTCGATTTTTTCAGGGGATAAATTATTTTCCTGTGAAAAAAGCGTCTGCGCAAAAGCCGTGGAAAACACAAAAAGGACAATGAGGATTCTGACGAGTTTCATTGGGCCAATCATGAAATCAATTATTGGAACGATGATAACGGGAAGCTGAAACAGCCAGCGCCCTTGTCATGCTCTCGAGTTCCTGAAGAACTACACCGGTCCCGTTGGCGACAGCCTTTGAAGGTTCGTCCGAAAGGAAGACAGGAAGTCCGGTCTCCTCGGAAATAAGCCTGTCAAGCCCTCTCAGCTGAGATCCTCCGCCTGCAAGCATGATACCGCGGTCAATAAGGTCGGCCGCAAGCTCCGGCGGGCATCTTTCAAGTGTAACCCTGACGGCTTCGACAATGCTTGTGAGCGGCTCCTGGAGGGAAGCCCTGATTTCCTGGGATGTTATTTTTATTGTCTTTGGAAGCCCTGAAATAAGATCTCTGCCTTTGACATCGAGTACGGCTTCCTCGGACTGCGGGTATGCACTGCCTATTTTAATTTTGATGTCTTCAGACGTCCTTTCTCCAATCATGAGATTGTAGACGCGCTTCATGTGCTGGCAAATCGCGGCATCCATCTCGTCGCCGGCAACCCGCACGCTTCTGGATTCGACAATCCCGGAAAGGGAAATTATGGCGACTTCGGTAGTGCCGCCGCCGATATCGACTATCATGCTTCCGGAAGGTTCCGCAACGGGGAGTCCGACTCCGATAGCCGCAGCCATGGGCTCCTCGATCAGGTAAATATCTCCGGCTCCGGCCCGCTGCGCACTGTCTTTGACGGCTCTTGTTTCAACTTCGGTGATTCCGGACGGGACAGCTATGAGAACATGGGGGGAAAGAATCCTTCTGCGCTTCGGAACATACTGGCGCGCCTTCTGAATGAAATATCTCAACATTTCCTCGGTTATTTCAAAATCTGCGATGACTCCGTCTTTCATCGGGCGTATCGCACGGATATTTCCGGGTGTGCGTCCAAGCATTCTTTTAGCTTCGCTTCCAACCGCAAGCACCTCTTTGGTGCCCTCCATGATGGCGACAACGGAAGGTTCGCACAGGACTATGCCTTTATCACGCACAAAAACAAGACAGGTTGCAGTTCCCAGGTCTATTCCGATATCCGTGGAAAACATCCTTGATAATTTCTGATATAACATCACTGTAAATTCCCCTTATAAATTTTACTGAAAAACACTTTGGGGCGTAATTTAATTCATAACCTCAATAACATCAAGCTGAAATGCGATAATCGCAACAATAGTTTTTCATTCAATTAAATTCCTCTCTGAATTTAATTGAATGAAAAACTACTTCAGCAAATCTCTCAACAGCATGATGTTCAAGAATGTCACAATCGCGGCTATTGTAAAAAGGATTGTCCCGCCTAGCCTGTCGTTCTTGAATTTACCCATGATCCTGCCCGAAGATGTCAGATAGATCAGGGTGAAGACGGTGAGAGGCAGTTGAATGCTGAGAAGCACCTGTGAGAAAATGAGGCCTTTGAAGGGATCGGAAATGAAAAATATTGCTGCGGCTCCCCCGATCAGGGTAATGCCCGCCCCGATCTTTGAATGTTTGTCGGCAATATCATAAGGCTCTCCAAGGATTCCGGCGAAAATGGAAGCCCCGGCGATGCCTGCGGTGAGCGAGGAGGCGAGCCCGGCAAGAAGAAGCGCTACGGCAAAGACGGTTGCGGAAGTCGAACCTAACAGGGGATCAAGTGTCTTAGTGGCCTGCTGAAGCTCCGTCACCGGAATTGAATTTGAGAAGAAGACCGCCGCCGCCACAATTATCATGGCGCTGTTGATGGCCCAGCCCACACCCATTGAAAAAAGCGTGTCCAGGAATTCGAATTTCAGTTTGTCCTTTATAAACTCGTCTTTTTCATTCTGCCACTGCCGACTCTGTATTATCTCCGAATGGAGGAAAATATTGTGCGGCATTACAACCGCGCCAAGCACGCTCATTATGACAAGCATGCTTCCCGCCGGAAAAGCCGGAACCGTCCAGCCCGCAGCGGCGGAAGCCCAGTTCACTTTGACGAGGATTAACTCAAAGACGAAGGAGATTCCGATAAGAGAGACAAATCCTATGATAATCTTCTCCATTTTCCTGTAGGCGTTGGAATAAAGCATCCACGAAACAAATGCCAGAGACAGGACAGTTCCGATTTTCAGATGGAGTCCGAAAAGCATCTGCAAGGCGATTGCGGCGCCGAGAATTTCGGCAAAGGCGGTTGACACCACGGCGATCATTGCAGTTGCAAGGACTGTGCGCGAAACCGACGGGCGCAGATGTTTTGTGGCGGCTTCGGACAGGCATAGTCCGGTTGAAATGCCAAGATGCGCCGCATTGTGCTGAAGGAAAACAAGCATGATTGTGGAAAGGGTGACTATCCAGAGAAGCTTGTACCCGAAAAGCGAACCGGCCGCCATGTTTGAAGCCCAGTTGCCGGGATCAATAAAACCCACAGTGACCAGAAGACCGGGGCCGATATATTTCAGCAACTCTAGCCCTGTGATCCTGGCAGGAACCGCATCCTTGAACAGTTGCCTGAAATATGAAACAGTGAAAATGTTTTTCATAATAACCAATGATTTTATAACCACAGAACACACTGAAAAATATAAACCACGAAACACACTAAGCACACGGAAAATTCATGATTGCCAACTTTTTGCTTCGCAAAAACCTAACAACTGATTTTGTGATAAACGTGCAAAAAAACAAGAATATGATGGATAGAAGTACAAAAGCACGGAGGCGGAAAAACATTTTCTCCAGTTCACTGATTACCGCTCTCTCTCCTCCCCGCCCACCCGCCTTTCCTGTACTTCTTTGGAGACACTTTCATTGTTTTTGAAAATGAACGGGAAAAATTATGGACATTGCTGTAGCCCAGCTTTGAAGCTATTTCTGAAACATTCATCTTGCCGTATGCAAGCATTTCACACGCCTTCTGGATTACCGCCTGATTGTGCATGCACCTGGGGCTGATTCCGTGGAACTCCCTGAAGATTTTTCTGAAATGGGAAGGACTCAGCCGGCAACTTTTCGCAACTTCATCTATACTTATTTTCTTGTCTCCCGCAAGCCTTATTGTTTCGGCGCTTTCCTCCATTTCCCTCCATCTCGTATTCTCGGCATGATGTTTTTTTTCACTGTCCGCAAGCAGAATGGATATGAGTTGAAGCATCAGCCCGGACAACAGGAGAAAGGATCTTTCCCCGCTCCTTTTGTGTTCAAGGCATATCTGTTTCATCAGCTGTTTCACGAGCGATTTATTTTCAATCGCCATTTCCCCGCACCAGCCGTTGAGCGACGAGTCGTCAATCGGCGGATGCATAAGCGCCTGACACCCGGATAAATCCATTGCCCCTCCGGGAATGAAGGCGTTCCAATGGCTTCTGGCAGGATCGTAGGCAAGATCAAAATGGATGTAGATGCAGTTCATTTTTCCCGACGTGCCTCTCATCTCGTGACGAGTCCCCGGCGGAATCCAGACAAGATCACCGGTTTTCACCTTGAATGTCTTATCGCCTGCCGTGAATACGCCGTACCCCTCCCCGATATAAACAACAAGATAGTCAAGAAGCCCCCTTTCCGCCAGAAACCAGGGGCCGCGCCAGTCATCCCCGGCCTGCCGGACAAATGGACGGAAATTCCGGAGCCTGTACGCCTCGGCCGCCGAAGGTGGAACGACAGCTCTCTGTCCAGGAATGAAATATTTTTTCCTGTTCATATCAGCGCCGATGATTTTTCCCGCCATAATCGTTTATGATACATAATAATCGTCTCTGCCAAAGAAATTAAATACATTAACACTTAGAATACAGCATTGATTTTAATTAATAAAGATAAATTTAATTAAAAGGTGCAAAAATGAGAAGCCCTGATTTCAACAATATCCTGAAAGTACTCGCAAGGGAAAAACCGGAAAGGCCCACGCTGTTCGAGTTTTTCCTCAACGGTCCGCTTATTGAAAAACTCACCGGTGAAAAAATTGATGTCGCCGATCCTGTCTCATATAAGAAAGTCAATATCCACGCCTATACTAAAGCTGGGTACGACTATGTGACAATCGGTTCAGGATTCGCTTTCAAAAGGGGGGACATCCACATGGAAAAATCAATTTCACTCAATGAAGGCGCCTTGATTACCGACAGGCAGAGCTTCAACGCTTATCCCTGGCAGTCTCCCGACGAGTTCGATTATTCGGATATTGACAAGCTTGAGAAAGAACTTGCAAAAGGAATGAAGTTCATCGGCTTCGGTCCAGGCGGAGTCCTCGAAAACATGATCTCCCTTGCCGGCTATGACAACCTCTGCTTCATGAGTGCCGATGACCCGCCTCTCATCCAGGATCTCGCCGATGCCGTCGGCAGCAGGCTCGTCAGGCACTATGAAATCCTCGGACAGTTCAAGAGCATCGGCGCAATGATATCAAACGACGACTGGGGGTTCAAGACACAGCCGATGCTGAGCCCGGAAGACATGCGGAAATACATTGTCCCGTGGCACAGGAAAATTGTCGGAGCAATACACAAATCAGGACGCCCGGCGATCCTCCACTCCTGCGGAAACCTGGAGTCCCTTATGGACGACATAATAGACGACATCGGATACGACGCAAAACATTCCTATGAAGACACCATATGCCCGGTTGAAGAAGCCTATGAAAGATGGGGCGAGCGCATAGCAATACTGGGCGGAATTGATCTTGATTTCGTATGCCGGAGCACTCCTGAAAAGATCCGCGAAAGAAGTCTTAACATGCTCAAACGCGCATCTGAAAAAGGCGCCTACGCACTCGGCTCGGGAAACAGCATACCGGAATACGTCCCCTACGACAATTACATGGCTATGGTTTCTTCCGTAAGGTAGTCTATTTTTTCTGGAAGACAATTTGGCATTGTCTTCCAGAAAAAATACCAATATTAAAAGCAGCACAGGCATCTTGCCTGTGTTCTTCCCGGGCGTCTCGCCCTCGCTTCCTGTCTTTTCACTGATCCTGTTTCCATCCGAAAAATTCCATCCTCCCCTTGTAGCACTTGAAAAAAGATTTAAGATATGGAAAGGGAAATGAAATATTTTATCATGTAAAGCGGTTTTGATGGAGGGAACAATGATCACTACAAGTATCAGGCTGAAAGGTTTCACAGAATCTGTAATCCGCGGGATGACCCGGCTCTCCAACAAGCATGACGCCATAAACCTGTCGCAGGGATTCCCTGATTTCGATCCCCCGAAGGAACTGCTTGACGCATTGCAGAAATGCGTATATGCAGGCCCGCACCAGTATGCCGTAACATGGGGCGCCCCGAATTTCCGCTGCGCCCTGGCGAAAAAACAGACACGCTTCATGGGAATAACCATAGACCCGGACGAAAATATTGTCGTAACTTGCGGCAGCACAGAGGCGATGATGGTTGCGATGATGACCGCCTGCAACCCCGGAGACAAGGTCATAATCTTTTCGCCCTTCTACGAAAATTACGGGGCCGACGCGATTCTTTCCGGGGCAATACCAATATACGTTGAGCTCCGGCCTCCGGATTTCTCTTTCGATCCGGCCGAACTGCGCAAGGCTTTCGAACAGCGGCCAAAAGCGTTGATTTTGTGCAACCCCTCCAACCCGAACGGCAAAGTTTTCACCGGACAGGAACTGGAACTGATCGCCTCGCTCGCCCGGGAATTCGACACGTTTGTAATCACCGATGAGGTTTACGAACATATCGTCTATGAACCCTCAAAGCACTGTTACATCGCATCCCTTCCGGGAATGTTCGAGCGGACAATCTCCTGCAGTTCGCTGTCAAAAACCTATTCAATCACGGGCTGGCGCCTCGGCTACATTATCGCCAGCAGAACCATTATAAATGAGGCGCGCAAGGTGCATGACTTCCTGACCGTCGGCGCTCCGGCGCCGCTCCAGGAGGCGGCAGTGACAGCTCTCGAACTGCCCGACAGCTATTATGCGCAGCTTCAAAAGGATTACACGCATAAACGAAATGTTTTCCTGTCATATCTGGACAAAGCCGGTCTGGTCTATACAAAACCGAATGGCGCATATTATGTAATGGTTGACATCTCGGGGATGGGTTGCGACTCAGATGTCGAATTCTGTGAATGGCTGATCAGGGAAATAGGAGTCGCCGCAGTTCCTGGCTCCAGCTTTTTCAATGAACCAGTGAAAAACATGATCCGCTTCCATTTCGCCAAGAAGGAGGAGACCCTGAGAAAAGCCGGCGAACGTCTGCTCAACCTAAAAAACAAGGATATGAAGAAATCAAAACCGGCTTGAGCCGGTTTTGATTATCCACAAATGTTTTACTTTTGCACGGGCAATTCCAATGGCTTAGTAGTCGTGTTCATAAATCCGATGACGTTGGCCGAGGTGGTTTCGGATGCCGGGGGCTGTCGGCGGAAAGACGGGCATACCCTAAGCGGTATGTCCCTTTCCGCCGACAGCATCCGGTGCCG
>JBAYFV010000137.1:0-9460 GCA_041666985.1 Victivallales bacterium | reverse complement strand
CCCACGCCCGTGGGGATGAACCGATTTAATAATACCGTTCCCTGCAAATTCATCAATTTTCCCCACGCCCGTGGGGATGAACCAGATTCCGCCTTCCTAACTGGTTCATCAGCATCATTTTCCCCACGCCCGTGGGGATGAACCGGTTGTCAAGAAGGAATTTGACGATGAAGCCGCATTTTCCCCACGCCCGTGGGGATGAACCGAGGCGGCGTTGAACAGCCCAGAGAGACGTTGTATTTTCCCCACGCCCGTGGGGATGAACCGATAATACACCGCATTGACGTGGACAAAGAGGAATTTTCCCCACGCCCGTGGGGATGAACCGCTTATTGTTGATACGGCATCCTCTCTCGGGCAATTTTCCCCACGCCCGTGGGGATGAACCGAAACAGTGCCAGACGCTTGCGCAACTTGGCAAATTTTCCCCACGCCCGTGGGGATGAACCGTGCTCCTGACATCATCCAGACTCGCCCCGCCTATTTTCCCCACGCCCGTGGGGATGAACCGCAGATTGAAGAAAAATATCTCTATAGAGTACTAGAAACGCTAAACTTTCTGAGTCCGGCATTCCTGAACTTCTACCTCCTTACAGGCAGTTGCGGCAGGGGATCCGGAACCTTATCGATAACTCCGTTTTTGACAAGCAGTGCCGATATGTCCTTCATGTTCTCATTCAGGTGCGCAATCATCATACTGTCCTTTTTCCAGCCGTAGCGCAGGAGTTCGGCGTAGGCGTATTCGGGTGATTTCCCCTCGACAAGAACCCTGTAGACGGCTACAACCCCCCCTGTCCTGTTTTCTCCGGCATTGCAATGGATGAGAACCGGTTTGCCCTCCCTGCGCGAATCTGAAACTTTTTTCAGAACCTCGGAGTAGTCTTCGGCGGAAGAAAGTCCGCCCTCAAGAAATTTATAGCTGAAGATTTCAACCCCGAGTTTTCCCGCCGCATCCGATTCCGCTTTTGAAAGTCCGTCGGCGCCGGTGAGATTGATGATTATCCTGATATTGTTCTTCCGAAGAACACCCTCCATGATGGCGGGATTGATTTTCCCGCTCCTGCAGATTTTCCCCGACTCAACCACACCCCATCTTTTGGGAAAGAGCCTGTCCCTCAATCCGTTGTTCCACAGGACACCGGCAATGACAGAGGCGACCGCCACCGTAATAATTCCGGAAAGGAAGAATTTTAATTTTGCACCCTTGATCATGTGCTAACATTAACACTTGTTTGACAATAATCCAGCATGGCAATCCGCATGAAATCCCCGCCGGATTCTTGCATATATGCACATATCTGCATATATTACGGCAAATGGGACCCATAAACAAAGGGAACCTCTAAAATATGCCGGGCATGCACAATGAACTACGGTGAAGCTGAAATAAAAGCCGGGATTATCAGGGCGATAGCCAATCCTGTCAGACTGATGATCATAGACGAACTTAGCCGGGGAGACAAGTGCGTATGCGAGCTGATCCCGCTGTTCAACATTGACCAGTCAACCCTTTCGCGCCATTTGTCACAGCTCAAGAAGACCGGAATAATAACTGAGAAGAAGGATGGCGCAAGGGTGAGCCATCATCTCGCAACACCATGCATTTTGCAGGTGTTCGGATGCGTTATGAGCGTGGCAAGGGACGATTTCAAGAGGAAGAAGAAGACGCTGGGAATATGATTTTACAAAAGGCCCGGTCCGCTGATCTTGTACAGAGGCCGGCGCAGCCGGTGAAAAGGAGGAGTTATGAAGACCTTGCAAATTCTCGGAGCAGGTTGTCCCAGGTGCGCCAAATTGGCGGAGACAACGGAACAGGCGGCCAAGGCTATGGGGCTTGAATACCGACTGGAGAAAGTGACAGACATCCAGAAGATCATTTCCTTCAACGTGCTGATGACGCCTGCCCTGGCAGTGGACGGAGTGGTGAAGGTGGCGGGACGCGTGCCGTCATTGGACGAGATCAAGAAAATGCTGTCATAAGAGCCAATTTCAAAATTGACGAATTCAAGGTGGGGATGGCTCTCCGAGCCGTCCGTTCTGAGGCGGCGGTTTCGGAGAAACCGCCCTACCTTCGGCAATTTTGAAATTACCTCATAAGATAAAGGAGAGGCTATGTCAACCGATCTGGAGATTACAATCGGCAAGTTCACGTTTCGTGTACCAACAGACCGCTATTACAGCGAAGGGGGTGTATGGGCCTTTTGGATGCAGCCGCAGGGAAAGAACCGTATCCGGGTAGGTTTGACCGACTATCTCCAGCAGCACAGTGGCGACGTTGCGTTTGTAACGGCGAAACCTGCCGGAACCAAACTCACGGCAGGGGATGACTTCGCCGATGTCGAGACAATGAAAACAATGCTGGCGCTTCCGTCCCCGGTCAATGGCACCGTCGTGGAAATCAACAGTGAGCTCGAAGGGCATCCGGAACTGGTTAATCGGGATCCTTATGGAAAAGGGTGGATAGCGGAGATTGAAACCTCCGGATGGGAGGCCGACTGCACAAAACTCCTGAATCCGCAGACGTACTTATCCGCAGTGAAATCCCTGGCGGAAAAGGAGTTGAGGGAATCATGAGCGGTGAAAAACAAAAGGTTGTCATCGTGCCATGCAGCGGAATTGGCAAGCCGTTCGGCACGGTAAGCCGCGAGGCCGCCTACGAGGTGTGCGAAAACATGTGTCCAGACGATACACGTCTCGTCGCGCTGTCCAAGCTGGTTCTGGGTGATGAGGAGGCGAGAAGCATTGTCTCCCAGAACCCTGTCGTGACCATAGACGGATGCACGCAGATGTGCGCATCTAAAATGGTCAGGCAGAGCGGCGGGACAGTCGTAAGCGAAAAGACCGTGTTTGACGCCTTCCGCCGTCACAGGGATTTGAAACCGGATGGCATAGCCGAGTTGAATGATCAAGGCATGAAACTGGCTAAAATCCTGGCTCAGGAAATCGCTGAAACCGTTATCGGGATCGGTCGGTCAAGGAATGTGAAGGGAGGCCGAAATGGTTAATTTGACTGAAATCAAGGCAGGGATAGTCGCCTGTTCAGGCGAAGAACTGGCGGAGGGTACGGTAACACGGCTTGCAGCGCTCAAGGTGTTGCACGAGCTGCGTCCAGGTAATACTGTGACCATTTGCCTGCCGCTCTTTCTTGCAGGTGGCGAAGGGGACAGGACATTTGCCCGCTTCCATCCCACTATTACGGTGGACGGCTGCGAGCTGCGGTGCGCCGCCCGCGCAACAGAAATGCACTCCGGAAAACCTGCGGCCAGCATCGTCGTTACTGAACTCGTCGCAGAACTGGGACTGGAAAAGCCCGAAGGCAGGCGAAACCTGAATAAGGCGGGGAAACAGGCGGTGGATGCGACTGCCAGGCGTCTGACGGAACTGGTGGATAAGGCTCTCGGCAAAGATGGGCATTCCACAGCGCCGGACACAAGCGATGTCCCTGCTGCAAAGCAGGCAGAAAGACAGGGCGCCTGCTCGTGCCGCCCGGGGATTCCGGTGACAAGAATTGTAATTGACGGAAAGGCCATGGAACTTCTGGCGTTGCCCCTCATCTTCAAGAAATTCCGGGATGCAGGCCGCAAACCGGACGCAGACGTCATTCGGGAAATACTTGAAACTGCGAAAATCTATAATCCCGTGCCGCTGGAAGCCGAGGAGAATTACCGAAAAACGATTTTAGCCGAATACACCAGGTTTTGGAATCAGGAGGAAAAACCATGAGCAAGACTGCAACATATTCCACAACCGTCCGCTGGACCGGCGATCACTGGGGACATCTCACCATGGGGAACGGTCCGGAAATGAAGTTTTCCGCCCCGCCTGACGCACAGGGGCATGCAGGGGTGTTAACACCCGAAGATGCATTTGTGGCAGCCGCGAATACGTGTGTCATGTTGATGTTCATCTGGGCAACGGAACGGTTCAAACTGAAATTAATATCCTATGAGTGTCGCACCGAGGGAACCAAGCTGACAGAGATTGACCGGACGGAAATCTTCACCAGTCTGCACTTTAAGCCCGTGATCCATGTCGCGACAGGCGGCGAACCTAAAAACGTTATCGAAAACCGGGTGCTGCGAGCTGTCCAGGCGGCGCAAAAATATAGTCTTGTCGCAAATTCGCTGAAGTCGGAGATTGTTATGGATCCCGAGATTGTCATTGAGGAAGAATAAAATGTCTGCATAAAACACAATGCAAGCCTCGGTACGGAAAGGAGTTTAAAATATGGAAAAACGGAAGAACACAATTAAAAACCTGCTTCTGGCTTTTGTGTTGATCTCGATTGGATACACGATTGGCAAGAATACGGCAATGCGCTCAGCCGGGAAAGCAGATACTTCTACCGGAAATGTGAAATCCGGACAATATCTCCGCGTTTATTACACACACGCCAATGTCCGCTGTGAAACTTGCAATAACATAGAAAAAAAGGCGCACGAACTGCTTGAATCGAAATTCAAAAATGAGCTTGCGGACGGCCGTATTGAGTGGCAGGTCGTCAATTTTCAGGAAAATGAGGCTTTTGCCAAGGGGTTCGACGTAACCACAAGCGGAGTGATTGCGGTACTGATGAATGGAGACAAGGTCGTGGATTATGAAAGGTTGGACGAGGTGTGGACGCTCCTGGGAGCCCCCCCTGCATTCAATGCTTATCTCGAAAAGGCTTTCCGGAAGCTTATGACTTCGGGGGGAATCCAATGAACTGGCTTGCCATCACTTCCGCGCTCTGGCTGGGAATGCTCACGGCAATAAGCCCGTGTCCGCTTGCCGCCAATATTGCGGCAATATCATTCGTAAGCCGACATGTAGGGAACCACAGAAGAGTGCTTATGTCCGGATTGTTATATACTGCCGGCCGGGCAATCGCATATGTTGCATTAAGCGCAGCCATTACCGCCGGACTGATGGCAACCGGAGAAGTTTCCCGATTCCTTCAGAAGTATCTCAATGAAATCCTGGGGCCTCTTCTTATACTGGTGGGAATGATACTGCTGGGCATGATTGGTTCAGGAATGTCTTTTAATATTTTCACCGGCAAGATTCAGGAGAAGGCGGAAAGGGGGGGAATTCATTTTGCGTTTCCCCTCGGAATTATTTTCGCGCTTTCATTCTGTCCGGTTTCAGCCGGACTTTTCTTCGGTGCGCTTATTCCCCTGTCCGTCAGAAATTCATCACAGGTGCTTCTGCCTCTTGTCTATGGAGCCGGAACCGCCCTGCCCGTCATCGTGTTCGCATTCCTTATTGCATTCGGAGGGGAGATGCTTGGCAAGGCGTTCGACCGCCTGACACATATCGAGCTATGGGTGCGCCGTATTACAGGCATTATCTTCATTCTCGCCGGGATATATTACTGCCTGACCCACATCTACGAAGTTAATTTCCGGGGATGAAAATATTATGATGATTGCATGCGCTTAATTAAGAAGGGGCCTTGGACATACGCTCAAGACATAGAACTTTAAAACAAAGACACTAAACCAACTCCCGTCTTCATCGCCTTGTTCCTTTCTTTGCTACGATTCCATAGTGATACGGCGGCAGTTCGACATGTCTCCTTGCAATGATGAATCCGGCTGATCCGGCCCACTGCAGGCATTGTTCCGGCCTGGGTCGGATGTTCATGGGAGGGCCTCGTGGTGTTTCGGGATCATAGTTCCAATGCATAATGCCAACTGTTCCGCCGTCATGAAGTATCCTGAATGACTCGGAAAGAAGGCCGGCCGGATCTTCTGCATG
Organism: Victivallales bacterium; assembly: GCA_041666985.1. Taxonomy (GTDB): domain Bacteria; phylum Verrucomicrobiota; class Lentisphaeria; order Victivallales; family GWF2-50-93; genus GWF2-50-93. The sequence goes on along the minus strand of JBAYFV010000137.1, from coordinate 3,721 downwards.
AAGAATGTTGAAGAGCATTACGTAATCTACTGATGCGTCAGACAGCCCAGTTCCATCCGCCATGAAATCGCGCAGATACAGCCGCACATTTCCAAGATTCTGCTGTTCGGCATACCGACGGCTCGCCTCGATCATGTCCGTCTCCACGTCGAATCCGTGGAGCGTGCCTTGAATCCGCTTCGCGACAGGTATGGCAAACGTCCCGTAGCCGCATCCGAAGTCCACGGCATCCCGCATATTGCCGGTCAACCCCAGCTCATCGAGAATGGACTCGGGACTGAAAAACGAAGTCCATAATCCCTCTTCCGGCATTCCACTTTCCCGAACCTTCATCTTCCATCCCTCCACGCGTGTGCAACTTTGGATATCAGATCAATGAAGTCCTCGTTGCCGTTATCCTTTCCTTTTTCAAAATCATTCTCAACCGTCCCCATCTGGTTGGTGATGCGTGCAAAACAAATGACCGGCTTGGCCGTCGCCTCTGCATAGGCGTAGAGGGCGGCCGCTTCCATTTCGACCGCCAGAAGGTTTTGATCACGTGCGAACGAAAAAGCCTCCTCAGTCTCGCGGAAAGGCGCATCTGTAGTCCACACACCGCCCTGCACAATGGAAGCGGAACCTGTCAATATGAGTTTTGCAATATTCAAAGCCTCCCCGCGAATCATTGAATAAGGCGACGGAGGCATATAATGATAGCTGGTCCCCTCATCGCGAAGAGCCCTGTCAATGAGTACAAAACAGGGCGGTCTGCAGGACGGGACAATCTGTCCGGAGGAAGTCACGCTCATAAGGATACGGCAACCCGATGCAAACATCTCTTCCGCTACAAGCACTGCAAACGAGGCTCCGACGGCGCAACCAAGAACGCCGACAGTCATGTCCTGCAATTCGAGGTTGAAGAGTTCCGTGTGATAGCAGGCCCAGTTCGGATTGCACTGTACGCCGGAGCCTTTGAGATGGCGGGACAGATCTCCGTCAGGATCAAGGACGCAGAATTCCGGTATCTTGCCGGAAGGCATGGACTTTTGACGTCTCGCTTCCCTCAGAAGGCTGACCGGAGTAAAAATAGAAGGCATGTCATGGCGTTTATGTTCAAGAATCGGAATCATGTCATTTCCCTTCTTCGTTTTTATTTTCTCTTGAAACTATATGCCGGGGATAGGCGTATTTCACTGATCGGAAGAGATATTCTTAACTGTTAAGAGACTAATCAGGATATATGATCATTGCCTACCGTGTCGGGCAGTATATATTACCGCCTAAGGCGGGCTTCGCCCGCAACCCAATTCGAACGTCCAACATTCAACTTTGAACATCGGGTTTAAAATATAAATTCATTCGAAGTTGGAAGTTCGATGTTGAGTGTTTGATGTTCATTTTATATACGTTGAGCTGATTTCAAAAGCCGAAGTAGAACAAGCCTCCGGCTTGTTTTTACGCAAGCCGGAGGCTTGCGCTACTCCCCGGAATAGGACTTTTGAAATTGCCTCACGTTATCAATTAAAAGCCTGGAAGATTATAGTATAATATGAAAAACGATCAGATATTGCTGGATGTCACCTCCAGCGCGTTTATCGGCGATACCGGTTATGGGAATTTGCTGGAATGCCGGAAAGCCTGCAAGGAGCATGGTTTCACTTTCGGCATCCAGCTGCATAATTCCGCCACCAGCGAGGAAATCGAACGGATTGTCGGTTTCGGCGTGCCTATGAGCGCACATGCGCCTCTGCTTTCAGAATATGCCGTCAATCTCGCCGCAGAGGATGCGGGGTTGAGCCTGATTGAACTGCGGCGGAACGCGGAAATCATGCGCCGTCACAAAATGACCCGGGCGGTTTTTCACGGTTTCATGATGACCGACCTTCCGGTTCCGGCCTTTGGGCGCGGCCGTTCATATGACGAGTGCCTGGGGCTGATATTCCGCCCGGAAATGTCCATTGACGGCAAATCCCGCATCTGCGGCGATTTTCTGGATACTGAAGAATACGCGATTCGAAGGGAACGGGTAAAACAGCGGCTGGAGCTTGTCCGCCACGAGTTTCCGGATCTTTTATTTTGCATTGAGAACGACTTTCCCGCCTACGGTTCGGCAAACTTGTTTGCCGGCGACAGCGCCGCGTCGTTCGGACATCCGGCCTGCCTGGATGCATGCCACCTATGGACTGCCGCGTTCATATATGACCGGGATTTTCATCACGAGGCTCTCGAATTCCTGAACAGATGCGATGTGCAAATGGTACATCTTCACGCTTCGCCGTTCACTCCGGGTACGCCTAAGACGGAATGGGGAGACGGGCATCAGCCGCTGTCAATCCCGAACCTCCAGGATTTGCCGCGCTTTGTCCGCAACTGCCGAGATGCGGGCGCAAGGCATTTTGTGCTGGAAATCATCAAGGCCACTCCGGACGATATCCATGCGTTTGCCGGAATGTGGGACAGTTGAAACAGGCAGGAGGCTTTGCTTTCACTTCTTAATGGTTGAGGTAATTTCAAAATTGCCGAATCCAAGGTAGGGATGGCTCTCCGAGCCGTCCGTTTTGAGGCGGCGCGTTACGGAGAACGCGCCCTACCTTCGCCAATTTTGAAATTGGCTCGGTTTTTCATCAAAAACCCCCTTGACATAAGATTCACAGGCATTAGGGTAATTCGTTAAATGGCGAATTATAGAATCAATAATCACGCAAAGGCGGTTTATGAACGAATTCATGAGCGTATGCAAGGCCCTGTCGGATGAAAACAGGATAAGGGCCATAATGGCGTTGAATGGCAGGGAACTCTGCGTGTGCCAGATAATAAAACTGCTCGCCCTTGCCCCCTCGACCGTCTCGAAACACATGTCAATACTGAGAAACGCCAGGCTTGTCGAATGGCGCAAGGAGGGGCTCTGGATCCATTACAGGCTTCCCGGCAAACCCGCCCCTGAAATCAGGAAGGCAATCGCCTGGATCTGCGGTTCCCTTGAAACCAATGAAAAGGTTAAAAAAGACGGCATCCGCCTTAAGAAGATACTGAAAATGGATCCCGGAGACATTTGCAGGGGACAGAGCGGCAGGGCGGGACAATGAAACAGGAAATTCAAATGTTTGAAAAAAAACTCAAAATCCTTTTCCTCTGCACCGGCAATTCATGCCGGAGCCAGATGGCGGAAGGCTGGGCGCGGCATCTGAAGGGTGATATCATAGATGCGTATTCCGCAGGAATTGAAACGCACGGGCTCAACCCAAATGCCGTAAAAGTCATGGCGGAGGCCGGCGTGGACATTTCAAAACACAGGTCGAAGCATTTTGATGAACTTAAAGAAATAAAGTTCGACTATGTCATCACGGTGTGCGGACATGCCAATGAGAACTGTCCTTTCTTCCCCGGTAAGACAAAGGTGATCCATGTTGGATTCGATGATCCTCCGCAGCTTGCGAAATCCGCAAAATCGGAGGAGGAGGCCCTTGTCCATTACAGGCGTGTGAGAGATCAAATCAGGGATTTTGTAAAGAAAATTCCGGGAATATTTGATTCGAGTTCTCTCTAAATCTTAAAGAAATATTAAGGTTGCAAACACTTATTTAAAAGGTTTAATTCTATGAATTTGAATCTTAAAACGGAGGGCGGGTTTTCTTACCCGCCGATTAAAACGGAGGGCGGACTTTCCAGTCCGCCAAAAAAAGAGAACCGCGGGTTGGAAAACCCGCGCTCCGTTGGGGAGAACCGCATTTCGGAGTCTATG
>JBAYFV010000136.1:0-9471 GCA_041666985.1 Victivallales bacterium | reverse complement strand
CCGCTTTTGCTTACTTCTATCTTGTGCCCGCCTGCGGACATATCTTTTCCTTCGACAACAAGCTTGTTGTCGAAGGAAAAGATATGTCCGCAGGCGGGCACAAGATAGAAGTAAGCAAAAGCGGAAAAGGTCCGCTGTACTACAATGCATATCTCAGTTATTTCACCCTTGAGGATTATATAAAGAAGGCCGGGCTGGAAATCAAGGTTGACCGCAAATATTACAAGTTGAAGGAAATTGACAAGAAGGTAAAGGTGGCCGGTTCGCGCGGCCAGGCGCTTGACCAGAAAGTCGAGAAATATGAGCGGACGGAAATTGCGGATCTCGCAACCCTCAGGAGCGGCGACCTCGTGGAAATCGAGCTGACAATCCAGAGCAAGAACGACTATGAATACCTGCTTTTCGAGGATATGAAGCCGGCCGGTTTCGAGCCTTGCGAAGTTCGCAGCGGATACAACGGGAACGGGATGGGCGCGTATGTGGAATTCCGTGATGAAAAAGTATGCTTCTTCATCAGGACCCTCGCCCGCGGAACGCACAGCGTGTCGTACAGGATGAAAGCGGAGATTCCCGGAAAATTCAGTGCGCTGCCGACAAGGGGGAGCGCGATGTACGCCCCGGAACTCAAGGCCAATTCCGATGAGATCAAGCTGGAGGTGGAAAATTGAAAAACAAATCTGCCTGAAACAGCGGATTCCCGATTGCATTTTTCCACAGATTCAATAGATTAACGGCGTTTATCCTTCGTTTTGTTTCATCCCGTTTTTTTTAATTTTTTACGTCAGGAATCTTTGTTTATGCTTAAAGAAGCTTGTGGAATATTCGGTATTGCGAACCATCCCGATGCCGCAGCCATCACGCGGCTGGGGCTCTTCGCACTTCAGCACCGCGGACAGGAAAGCGCCGGCATTTATATTCTCCGCGAGGGCAAATGCGAACTCCAGAAAGGCATGGGGCTGGTTTCGGAAGTCTTCGACCGACTCCCTAAGGAATGGTGGAAGACCCCCCAGGAAATGGCGATTGGACATGTCAGGTACAGCACCGCCGGCGGTTCAAATGTCATGAACGCCCAGCCTTTTGTGGTTGAATTCGACAAATGGCGTCTCGGCCTGGCTCACAACGGCACAATCTCCAATGCGGCCAGCTGGAGGAACCACCTGAAGAGGGGTGGCGCAATTTTCCAGGGGGATTTGGACACCGAGGTGATTCTCCACATTGCCGCACACCATCACAAGACGGGAAACACGCCATGGGAGGCCGTTGAATACGGGTTGAAGAATGTCGAGGGGGCTTTTTCCCTGCTTGGACTATGCGAGGACGGAATGATGGTGGCGAGGGATCCGTTCGGGTTCAGGCCGCTTGCAATGGGGAAACTCGGGGATTCGGTCGTCTTTGCGTCGGAAACATGCGCGTTTGACGTGATGGGGGCGAAATATGTCCGTGATGTTGAACCCGGCGAAATGATCCTGGTTTCGAGGGACGGTAAAATGGAAAGCAGGAATTTCGCATACTCGAAGAGACGCGCCCACTGTATTTTCGAGCACATATATTTTTCGCGTCCCGACAGCGTGGTCTTTGAAGAAAGCGTTTACGCGATGCGTAAGAAATTCGGGAGGAAGCTGGCCGAGGAGCACCCCGTCAAGGCTGATGTCGTAATTCCGGTCCCAGACAGCGGAATGTATGCGGCTCTCGGGTTCTCCGAGGTGTCCGGCATCCCTTTTGATCTCGGGATAATGAGGAACCATTACGTCGGAAGAACATTCATCAAGCCGACCGCCGCCGACCGCAAGGCCGCAGTCAACATGAAACTTAATCCGATACGCGAGGCCATTGAAGGCAAGCGGGTCTGTCTTGTTGAAGACAGCATCGTGCGGGGAAACACGAGCAAGGAGCGCGTGAGGACGCTCCGTGAAATCGGCGCAAGGGAGGTCCATATGAGGATCAGCTGTCCGCCCCACGTGCAGCCCTGCTACTTCGGGATCGATTTTCCAAGCGCGGACGAGCTGATTGCGCATAAGTGTTCGGTTGATGAAATAGCGAAAATAATAGATGCCGACAGTCTCGCCTATATTTCCCTGGACGGGCTAATGTCATGCGTCGGCAAAAAAACGGGTGATTACTGCCATGCATGCTTCTCGGGAGATTATCCCGTAAAGCCGAAAGGGAACATTTAAACAGCCATTTATGTTTTTAATTGCGTAATAATGTGTTAAACTGCAAAAAGCGTTTTTTCGGTAAATCATGTCAGTTCCCGCACCTAAAATACAGAATTTGGAGGATGGTTTCGTAAAGTGCCCATCCTGTCCGGCGGAAATACCGCTGAGTTCCGCCGCGCCTCTTGAAGTCATAAACTGCCCGCGCTGCTCCGCCCAGGTGCTCATCCCCTTGAAAATAAAAAACTACTGGCTTTATTTTCCGCTCGGCGGCGGCGGAATGGGAAGCGTCTACAAAGCCGTCTCCAGTGCGGGCGAGGGCAGGGAATATGCGGTGAAAGTCCTTCCGCGGAGGGAAAAGGCGAACAGGGATTTCATCAAGGCCCTTCTTCACGAAGGCAAAGCCGGGACTTCACTGGGCAGCCATCCGAACATTATCGGGATAGTTGAATGCGGGGTTGACGGAGACGAACACTTCCTTGTAGCTGAATTCATTGACGGAGACAGGCTCGACCTGCTTGTCGGGGACAGGAAACAGCTCCCTGAAAAAAAGGCTATCGGGATAACTCTCCAGGTTCTTGAAGCGGAGATTCACATCTTGAAGTGCGGATATCTTTTCAGAGACCTTAAGCCTCAAAACATCATAATAGACAAAAGCGGAACCGCCAGGCTTTTCGACTACGGTCTCTGCGCAACTCTTGAAGAGACTGCGGAAGCCAATCTGGCGGACGAGGTTCACGGATCCCCTTTTTATATTCCGCCTGAACGCATCGTGGGGGCGCCGGAGGGTGAATTCAGTGAAATCTACAGCCTCGGGATGATTCTCTTCTACATGCTCGCGGGGAGAACCTACTACTCCCTCGCCGAAGTGAATGATCTTGTCACAAAACATCTTACGTCTTTAAGGGTGCTGAGCGTCGGAACATACCTGAAGCAATGCAGTCCGTCGGCCATTGCCATAATCGACCGGATGATTGCAAGGACCCCGACAAGACGCTACCAGGATTTCAACTCGCTGAAATGCGATCTTGAAAAATTGAACGCCAGTCTGAAGGACACCGGTGTGACGGTGTCTCCCGTTATTTCCGGAGCCTTGAAGAAGCCGTTCGGAAAAAAGGCGCGCATGTTCAGTATTGCGGCCGCAGGACTTTTGATTCTTCTTGTTCTTGCAGGCCTCGTCGCACGGGGATATTCCAAGCATCAGAAAACCCTCCGCCTTGAAAAACGCAGCAAGGCGCTTCTCGAATCGGTCGCGGCTGAACTCGGCGTCCCGGTGAACATTGAGTCTCCCGCGCTGAACCCAGCTGAAATCAGCAGGAAGATAGAGGAGACCGCAAAGGAGGCCGTGGCGAAAAAAACGTCGGATTCGTTCAATGAACAGGAAACCAGAAAATCCATATGCAAGACACTCAACATAAGCCCGGATGACAAGACTTCCGTCTCCGTTGATGAAGTCAGGAAGAAGATGCAGAATGAGATAAAGGCTGCGGCCGAAAATGAAATCCGGAAGATTGACAGAAGTTTCAACGAGGACGCTGAAATCAAGAAAATCGCATCTGAAATGAAAATAGAGCTTCCCCTGAAGGAGCCTTCGGTACCCCTTAAGGATGTCGATTCCGAATTCAAGGCTTATCTTCAGAAGAAGGCGGACGAGAAGCATTCCGCCAAAATCCTGTACACTCAGGTTTCGGAGATAGGGAAGAAATTCGGCGGATACCGGAAGGGGGACACGGTTGAAGTGATTGACGCGGTCGGGCTTCCGCTCAAAGGCGCATTTGGCGGCAAAGTCGGGAACAAGGTCGTGATAGGGGGCCGGCAGATTCTCTTAAGCGATCTGCCCTCAACTGAGAGATGGAAATTCGATGAGGCCGAGTGCGAGGCCAGGCTTCAGAAAATGACCGAGCAGCATTTGGATGAATTCAAAAAGAACAAGGAAAAATACAGGAAGGAGATTGAGGCGTCCGAAAAGCCCGGGTATTACGGTAAATACGGATATTTCACTTCCAGTGACGGTACGCTTAAACCCCCCGTGGAAATTATCAAAGAGAGGGTTAAAAAGCTGAAAGACGTCCGTCAGGCCGAAATCAGGAAAAAGGAGAAATCCATACGGGATGGCGCCGAAAGCAAATTCGACAGGAACGCTTACATGAAGAAGAATCACTGCAGGGAGATTGACGGCGTATGGCATCCCGAAACCGAAGTGGTTCAGATTCTTCTCGCAAAAGAGAAGGAAAGGTTTGAAAATCAGAGGAAAGCCCTGCTGGATTCAATCGGTAAAACCGCATACGCGGATGCCGAAAAACAGGTTTACACCTCGAACGGATATGTCTTCCGTGAAGACAAATGGCAACCCGCAAGAAAGCTCCTCGACGAACTCGTCGCAAGAAAGCTCAGGGAAGAGGACAAATAAGACTTCATCTTCAACCCAATTCCCGGAGTTGGACGCGGGCGGAGTATGAACAATTTCATTGTTTTCCTGAAGAACCGTTATCAGTGGAGCTGATTTCAAAAGCCGAAGCGGAACAGGCCTCCGGCTTGTTTTTACGCAAGCCGGAGGCTTGCGCTACTCCCCGGAATAGGACTTTTGAAATTGCCTCAGTAAATGAAATTGAAAACGACGCCTGTCTTGACAAGCTCCTTGATTTCCTTCAGCAATTCCTCCGATACGGGGACATTGGTCTTCACAACTGCTAGCGCCCTGTCGCCGCTGATGTTCTGCGGAGCCCTCAGGTCTATAATGTTGATTTTGTTTTTGCCGAGAAGGCTTGCGACTTTTCCAATCACCCCGGGTTCGTCCTTGTATTCGACGAAGAGATTGTTCCCGCTCGGCTCAAGGTAGAGCTTGTCGAAATCGTTCACTCTTGAGATCATGAGGTTGTTTTCCGCAATTGTGCCGCGGACACTCACCTTTTTAATTGTCGTAGTTCCCTCGAAAAGGTCAATTGTCATGGCTTCACCGTATTTTTTCGAGTCGTCGGGTTCCCTGTTGACAAAGACAATCCCTCTGTCCCTGAGGAATGCTTCGGCATCCGAGGCGTCGAGGTAGAGGTCGAATTCGGGGGCGATTCCGGCCACGATCGGCCCCTGCATCCATTTTGCGTATTTTGAGAGATTGCCGTAGAAGCTAGTTTCAACCTGGTGCGGAGCCGAACCTGTGCCAAGATAGCACCTGGCGAGGCGCGTGAGGGCGAATGCGAGTTCCTGATATTTCTCGTTCAGTCCGTCCGGAACCCCCTTGTTGACCACAAAGGTCGTTATTCCTTTTTCAAAGTAGGAGATTGTCTGCTCGGCCGCGCGTTTTGCAGCCGTGGTGTTTGCTTCAACAGTGCTTGCTCCGAGATGCGGAAGCATCAGATCCGCAATGTCGGCAACTGTTTTCATTCCCGGTTCGTCCTTAGGATAAACGTCGTTGCAGAATATTATTTTCTTCTCCTTCCTGATTTCCCGCAGATCATTCTCGTTGACGATTCCTGATCTTGCGCAGTTTATGAGACATGCCCCCGGCTTCATGAGAGCGAGAAGTTTCTTGTTGACCATTCCCTTCGTCTCGTTTGTCTGCGGAATATGGAGCGATACGAAATCGGACTTGGCGAAGACATCTTCCACCGAGGCCATTTCGGCGCCGATTTTCTCTGCGAGGTCCGCAGACATGATCGGGTCGTAGACAAGGAGTTTCATCTCGAAACCCTCAAGTCTTTTCGCCACAAGCCTCCCGATATTCCCCATTCCGAGGATGCCCATGGTCTTTCCGGTAAGCTCCGTCCCCATGAACTTGTTTTTATCCCATTTCCCCTCCCGTGTGGTTACATCTCCCTGTACCACGTGGCGGGCGGATGCGAGCATCATTGCGACAACTTCCTCGGCGACGGCGTTGGCGTTGGCGCCCGGGGTGTTCATCACGTCTACGTTCTTGCGGCGTGCGTATTTGGTGTCTATCGTGTCATAGCCTGCGCCTGCACGCACAACAAGCCTGAGTCCGGGAAGCGCGTCAATGATCTGAGGCGTGACTTTTTCGCTTCTGACTATAAGGACTTCGGTCTCGGGATAAGTTTTTACAAGCTCCTCAAGGGATTTGGAATCCTGTGTGACCCGGTAACCCTTTGCGGCAAGTATTTCCCTGGCAATGTTTTCAAGCTTGGTTGGAATTAAGACGTTTTTCATTATTTTCCCGACCTTTCTTTATTCATGTTCAATACTTCGTTTCCTCCATGGAAAAACAAACCTTGGTAAAATATCCCAAAGACCGGCCAATTCAACGCCGAATAATTTCAAAGTTTCCAATAGACTTCAAGAAATTTCTTTCCTGCTCCGTTTTTCCATGATGACAAGTGAATATCCGTTGAGATGTTTTTCAAACACGGTTTGATTTTTTTTATGAATCCCCGTACAATAAAAAAGCATATAATGCGTTTGCTGTTCATGTCATGAATTCAGAGTTTCCCCTTTATGACGGAAGGAGGTGTTTCGCCGGGAGATGGTTTTTGTTTTGCAAATGATTCTGTCAGTGAACTTAAAAACAAAGGAATGGAAAATGAAAAAGATTTTTGCTCTGTTCGTATTCGCGATGGCAATGACTGCAATGGTTTCATTCGCGCAGGACGCTGGAGGCAAGGGAAAAGCCGCATGTGATGGAAAGGGTAAACGTCCGATGCCGCCGGTTTTAACTGCGCTTGATGCAAACGGGGACGGCGTAATTGACTCAAAGGAAATCGCCGATGCGCCCAAGGATCTGAAGAAGCTCGACAAGAACGGCGACGGAAAGCTGACCTCGGACGAGATTCGTCCCCCGCGTCCCGCCGCCGCCGCCGAGGGTGACAAGAAAGCTGAAGGAGATAAGAAGGCCGGTGAATGCAAAGATATGAAGCGTCCGCTGCCGCCTCTGGTTTCCGCGCTTGATGCAAATGGCGACGGTGCGATTGATGAAACGGAAATATCCGGTTCGTCTGAAACTCTCAAGAAGCTTGATAAGAATGCCGACGGGAAGCTCGAAGGCAGTGAGATCCGCCCGGAAGGCGACAAGAAGCATGAAGGTGCAAAGAAGGCCGCCAACGCGGATCTCAATGCTCCGGCTGGAAAATAACTCAGGCGTCTACTGTTAAACCAAGTCGGCAGGAGCAAAACCTGCCGGCTTTCTTCAGGGAACCCGTGAAAAACACACACCTCCTCAGGGCATGGTTTTTTCACATTTCCTTTCGCGGCGAATGTCCGGTGATCTTCCTGTATTGGCGGCTGAAGTAGTTGCTGTCGGCGAATCCTGATGCGAATGCGGCCTCCTTTACGCAGAAATTTCCGGTTTTAAGTAATTTTGCCGCATGTGAAATTCGCAGACGGAGCTGGTAGTCTATCGGGGAGAATCCCGTGGATTTTCTGAAGGCGCGGAAGAAAGAGCTTCTTGACATGGCCGACATTTTCAGGAGGAGGGCGATGTCCACGGGGGCGCGGAAGTGCTGTTCCAGGTGGCTTATCACGTTCGCGAACCTTATCATCGGACTCCCGTTCTTCCTGTACATTTTCGAATAGCATCTGGAAAGGAATCCGGCAAGCCGCATGAAATCAGCCGTCGCCATGAACTCGTAGCCCGGCATCCGCCTCCTGGTCTCGTCTGTGATGTCCTCGATTATCCCGGAGGCGTATGCGAGCTGCTCCGGAGTGAGCCGGAGGCGGTGCTCGAAGCGTGCCTGGCCCCTTATCTCCGGCTGGATCATGAACAGTGCGTGGTATCCGGGAAGTTTCTTGAGTTCGTCCTTGGGCATATTCATCGCGTCGAGATGAAACAATATGTTCACGAGATGAAGATTTCCGGTGTCCCGGTATCCGTGGCTTCTTCCTTTCCGGATAATGAAAACATCTCCGGCAAATATCTCATACGACTCGTTTTTAGTGAAATGTACGCCTTTGCCGCGCTGGATTATCACGAGTTCGTCGAAGTCGTGTCCATGGAGGGGCACAGGCCCCTGCGGATACTGCAGGTTGATCTCCAGGGGGAATTCCTCGGGGAGAGCCCGGTGTGTTTTGTTTTTCATGCCCTTAACGAATACCGGGAATATCAGGAAAAGCAAATGGCAAATCAGTCGTTTTTATTATTGTGAGACTATAATGCTAATAAATGAGACTCCAGTCAAGGAATATTTTTTTTACATGCTTTAAAGTATGCGGCATGTGGAGAGAAATATCAACGGGTACTATAATGCTTCAAAGAAAGGGGATATAAATGAAGGACAGTGATGGAAAGTTCATGAATCCGGATTCCCGCTACCGTGCGAAACCCTTCTGGGCCTGGAACGGAAAGCTTGAGGAGTGCGAACTTCGCAGGCAGCTCAACGTAATGAAGGAGATGGGGCTTGGCGGCGCGTTCATGCATTCGCGCGTCGGACTCGCCACGGAATACCTTTCAGACGAATGGTTCAAACTGATAAACGCATGCGCAGACGAGTGCCGGAAGAATGATATGGAGGCCTGGATGTACGATGAGGATCGCTGGCCTTCGGGCGCCGCAGGCGGACTTGTCACGAAAAATCCGAAATACCGGATGCGCATGCTCAGGATGACCGTTGCTGAAGCTGCGGACTACAAGACCGAAGGCGGAGAACTCGCCGTGTTTGCGGCAAAGATGGAAGGAAACACCCTGCTGAGCTACAGGAAAGCGGAATCCGCAGAAAAACCGGATGCGGAAAAGGGCGAAAAGATACTTTCGTTCAAGATCCGTCTCGAAGACAATTCACCCTGGTACAACGGTTTCACCTACCTTGACACCATGTCCGATACGGCTGTTGACAGGTTCATCAAGACCACCCACGAGGCATATGCGAAGAACTGCAGGAGGGATTTCGGAAAACTCATGCCGGGGATATTCACCGATGAACCGAACTACGGTCATCTTTCAGCAGGCAAGGGCGCTTCGAAGATCCCGTGGACAGGCAAGCTTCTGCGGACATTCAAAAAACACTACGGCTATGATCTTGCCGACAGGCTTCCGGAAGTGGTCTTCAGGCTGGGCGACGAGGAGTTTTCAAAGGTTCGCCACGACTACTTCGAGACATGCACACATCTCTTCACAAGCAGTTTCGGCAAGAAAATCTTCGACTGGTGCGACAAGAACAGGGTTGCGTTTACCGGACACGTCCTTTGCGAGGAATCATTGCAGTCCCAGACGCGTGTTGTCGGAAGCGCAATGCGCTTCTACGAATACATGCAGGCGCCCGGCATTGACATCCTCTGTTCGCAGGGACTGACCCGCGATGGGAGTCCGACGCCGGAGTACCTTACGGCGAAGCAGTGCAGTTCCGTTCTTGACCAGTTCGGCAGGAAATGGATGCTG
>JBAYFV010000135.1:0-9472 GCA_041666985.1 Victivallales bacterium | reverse complement strand
TAAAGAAATAACTTTGACATTTGCTGGCGAAGATTTTGGATTGATTATCATGATGTTTGTGAGGAGCATATCTGAAGATATGTAACGAGCAAACAGCATGATAAGCGGCCAAAAAAACGCCAGCCCTTCGGGGCGGAATTCCAGGTATTTGTCTTCTTCGTTGCTTCACCCCTTATTCGCCGCGGCGAACGCGGGACTCACGCCTCGAATCCAAACACCTGCATTTTCCGCCAAATGTCAAAGTTATTTCTGCACGACTCCTTAATTATTTTCCATTTTTTTATGAAAGGGTATTGACTTGGCTCACTTAAACGTGTAAAATGTAAATGAACTTGAACGTGTAAGTTAAAATTAACATAACCTCCACGGCATAGGTCAACGCCATGATAACCATTAAAGATGTAGCCAGGAAAGCGGGCGTAAGTCACGCTACGGTTTCGTATGTTCTTAACGGCAAGGCCGGACAGGCGAAAACCAGAATAAGCGATCTTGCCTGTGAACGAGTCAAGGCCGTCGCCGCCGAACTCGGTTATCAGCGTAACGAAATCGCCCGATCTGTAGTTACCGGCAAGTCTAATGTCATCGGCTTCCTGGTTCCGGACACTTCCAGTGAACATTGTGCGCGTTTACTTGACGGCATAATGCGTGGCGCATATGAAAATGATTATTTCATCAAAGTCATTCATACGGCGCCTAATTGCAGCGCACGGGATATTTCAAAAACCTGTATCGGTCAGCGACTGGCGGGATTGATAGCTTACGGATTGTCAGACAAAGATTTCTTTTCAGAATTACAGCAGCTGATCGCAAAACATGAAATCCCCCTGGTGATAGCTGCCGGCAATTATTCTGCTTCTGACAAATGTATAAGGGTCTTTTCCAATCATGCCCAGGGCGGCAGACTGGCGTTCAAGCACCTCCATGCCCAAGGTCATCGCTCCTTTATAGTCGCGGCGGAATATTCTAAATCGGAATGGGCGGCTAAACGTCTCGCCGGATTTGTCGCGGCGGCCAGAAAAGCGGGAATTGCCATTCCCGGCGCCAATGTCCGCCGTGCAGACGGGGCGATTTTATTTGAGAAGGATGAACTGAAAAAGTGGGTTGCGGCAACCAACGCAACAGCGCTTTTCTGCATGTCAGATTATTCGGCCCTGACTGCAATAAATACGCTGCAACTGGCCGGGCTTAGGGTTCCTGAAGATGTCGCGGTTGTAGGCTACGGCAATCTTTCGCTCTGCAGATTTTCCAGACCGGCAATTACCAGCATCGAAGAACATCTGTCGGAAATCGGCAGCCGGACGGTAAATGTTTTGCTGGAGAAGGTGAAAGCCTGCAATAAAACCGAATCAGATGAAGAATATTCTGAAACCATGGATGTTGAACTGGCAGCCAGGGATTCCACTGATTTCAAACGATAATTCAAAAGGAGGAATGCCGCCATGAAAATAAAAAATCTCCAAATCTCCAAACCGTCAACTGGCAATAACATGGCCTTCACACTCATTGAGCTCCTCGTGGTGATTGCGATCATCGCAATTCTGGCTTCAATGCTGCTGCCGGCGTTGGGAAAGGCGAAGTCGAGCGCCAAAGGCATTTCATGCATCAACAATCTCAAGCAATTATACACCGGCGGCGTGCTTGGTTACGCAGATGATTATAACGGATGGTTGCTGACCGGAAGGCATACTTTGCCCGGATTCACAGGAGCAAGCCCTGCCTATTTAGGTTATCTTCTCAAGGATTATCTCAATGTGAAGTACGGAAGCCTTTCTCCGGGGCCATATCTTTGTCCGGAAGAGCAAAATGTGCAGGCTATCATTATCGCAAATACAACATGGGCTCCCATCACCTACGGTTTTAACGGAGTCGGATCAGGCAGTACAGCCACCCCTTCATACTTTCCAGCATTTAAAATGCAGCAGGTGCCTTATCCATCTGACAGCTCGTTAATGATTGACACAAAAAGGGTCGACTCAGATCCAGCCAAACATTGTTATTACATATATAGGGGTGGCAACTATTACGCTGGCGACTGGTGGCCAAAAAACTCGTGGGAGCCCCGGCACAATAATGGAGTCAACGTGTTGTTCGTAGATGGGCACGCTCAACTCCACCCTCTGAAATCAATGCCAATAACAGCTTCCGATGTCATGATGGATTGGACTAAGCCATAAATGTAACACAGGCATCTTGCCTGTGGACTTAAATACAATTTCCTATACTGTCAAACTAGTGATGAAATATAATAAAATCTAAAGGAGCTCCACATGTCGAAGCGAAGAAAGAATTCCGGGTTTGCAGTGCTGACTTGTTTCGCCATAATTGGGTTAACATCTGGCAATCTTTTTGGAGAACCGGTATCCAAAGAAGCTGAGAAGGTTGTATCCAGGAAATTGTTCATGGATAAAGCCGAGGGTGCATCCGTATCAAGCGGACTTGTCCGTATTCCCCGGAGTTACATTCAGGGGGAACGCGGTCGGGTCATTGTTGAAGCGGAAGAACCCACCAGATTTGTCGCCGGGAATGAAAGCGATCCGCTGAAGACGTTCGGACAGGACGAACTTGCCGGCGCCGGACGCTACATCGCGTATGCAAAACGGTTGGAATATGCCGTGAAAATCACCAGGTCCGCAAAACTCAGGCTTTGGTATCACGCGTATTTTCCAACGGCCGGAAATTGGAACCATACGGAACGATTGGATAATGGAGACGAAAGATTTGTCACTGATCATTCCACCAAGGATCCCAATGACCCAACTCTAAAAAAATGGTTGTGGAAAAAGGGTGCCGAGTACGATTTCAGTGTGGGTGAGCACACTTTTTTTATGGACTGGCAGGGTGGAGCCCGGCTGGATCAACTGGTGTTTCTGCCGGAAGAAGATGCCGTTCCCGAAGAAAATTCATTGAACGCAACGTACGGAGACATGGCTGAAAAAGGTTCTCTGACGACTATGCCCGTCATGTTGCGTGCCAGCCAGAAACTGCGTAAGCTGGATACAAAGATTGAAACGTCCGGAGGACGGGTGGAAATATATCTTTCGTCAGATCAGGGGGGGAACTGGGCGATAATTCCGGATGACGGCAGCCTTGGCGGTTTTGAGTTCAAGGACGAGAAACAACTGTTGTTCAAGTATGTCCTGTATGCCGCTGGAAATCATGCCTCGCCTCTGGTGCTACCAGGATATCTTACCGTTGTTGCCACCGGGAATGCACCCATTCCGAAAGCGGGAAAGGATATTATCTTCAAAGAAGAGAGCATCTGCCTTACTCCGTCCATCTGGAGCGGGATTCGTCCGGATGAAACTGGATGGAAGCTTGCCGAAGCTCTTCAGCCGGATGAAAAAAATGTGATATGGCTGGATGCGGCACAGGCGGATCAGACGGTTTTTGCCAACCGTCAGGGGGCGTGGATTCAAGAAGACAAGGACGCATTTTCCGGAAAAGCGGTTTATCAGGGAGATCAGGGCGGGTGCAATCTGATCAGCTTCGATATCGCAGTGGCAGGCGCGGTCAAGTGCCGTCCGTGGTTTCGCATCAAGCTTTTCAAGCCCGACGTACGCGCGATGGGGGATTTGGGCGGCATGTCCCAGTACGCGCCTCAGGTGAAGTATCAATTTGATCGTAATGATTTGGTTACCGTGAATTACAAATTGGAAAAGAAAGATTTTCCCGTCGCTGCGTTTCAGAAACAGGAGTGGATCTGGGTTCCCGGCAGACCCGTATCGCTTGAGGCGGGGCCGCATGTGTTTCGAGTACGTGAAGGTTTTGCCTACATACTGCTTGATCGGATTGCATTGGTGTGCGGCGACGGCCCGGCTCCGGAGGGCAAGGGGGCGGTTTCTCCCAAAGTGATGGCAAAGGAAGGAGAAGTTGTCTTTCATGCCGTGAATACCGTGGGCGTCAAGGACATTACGGCAATCAAGGCGGACGGCGAGCTGGCTGGAAGCACGATTGCGTATTCCATTTCAGTGGATCAGGGGAAAGTCTTTAAACCTCTGTCCGAGGCAAAAAAGGATACACAGGGCAAGCCGCAGAATGGATTCATCGTCAAGGCGACGATCAAGGCCGGGCAAAAGAATGACAGGCTCCATGTAGGCCGGTTTGTGGCGGAGCTTGCAGGCGCAGGCAGGATCGGGATGGAGCTGTCCAATGCTGAACAGAGAATCCTGTTTGACGGAAGCACCGGCATGCTGACCGGGTGGTGGACGAAGAAGGTCGGATGGATTATTCCGCAGGGATATGTCCAGTCCTGTTTCAGCTTTTTAATGGGCGGGACGGAAAACGGGTTCAGCCTGATGGAGCAGAATAGCGCAGAACTCGTGGATATTCAGACGAGTACGACAAAGGGTGTAAAGACACTGTTGTTGAAGTACACGTTGGCGGATGATCTGGTCAGCGCCCTGGTGCAGATTGATCTGCCGCCCACTGGACTGGCGCAGTGGAATCTGAAGCTGATCAACCGTTCGCCCCAGGATCTTAAAAGCATCAAATTCCCTTTGATCAGCGGGTTGCGTATGGGCAACGACCCGGAAAGAAACCGGACGATTAATCTGAACAATATGATGCCCGGTGCTCCCGTGATTACGGGTTTGCTTTATCGAACACCAATCAGAAACTCCGAGATATATCCCGGGCAGTATAACATGGGCTGGCTATCCCTGTACAATGACATGGGAGCTTTTACCGCCCAGGTGCGGGATACGGACAAGGTCGGGACACAAGTCAGCCTGGAACCCGATGACAACGCTATTGCCGGACGCATCCAATTTGAACGACTGCTGACAATAGAGCCCGGTAAAGAAAGAGAAAGCCGTTACGCACTTGGTTTTCATGAGGGGGATTGGCACCAGTCCGCGAATTTCTACAGTCAATGGGCTCATTCCTGGATGGACTTCTCGTATGTGAATAAGAATTGGGCGAAGGATGCGGACGGATGGGTTGCGGGCTGGCATTTTGTGTCCGGGTGGATGGCGACGCGTTATATGACCCACCTGGTGCCGGAAATGGAATGGCTTGGCGCAAGCTATATGCAGCACTTTGCCAATGGTATTGAGGCCACCTGTTCAGAGGCTACCATGTTTGTACATAATCCGAAATACGGCAGTCTGGCAGATTTCCGAAAGGCGCATGCGGAATCCGCGAAGCGCGGGGTGTATCACACATATTATACGCCTACACGGCAATTTACCGATCTGCATGCGGTAAACGACGCCATCGGGCCAACTCCGCGTGAACTGCTGCCGCCGGAGATCAAAATGTACCCTCCAGGATTCGGTGTCAAATGGGGCGGTATGGATGAAGCGGGAAAGGTGCGCCCAAGCGGTTATAATATGCCGACTTTCTGTGTGCAACTTTGTCCGGCATCGGAAGGCGGCCGGGAGCGGATGGTAGAGGGGATAGCGACAAACTACTGCGGTTTGGTGGGTGCACAGGGCGTGTATTCTGATGAGGCATGCGGATTCGTAACATGTTTCAACACCAAACATGATCATGGAAAACAGTATGGTTTATGGGCCAAGGGTCTTCAGGATAATTACAAGGAAAGTCTTGACATTGCCCGCAAGAACAATTCTGATGCGGTAATAGGCGCATGCGAAGGCAGTCCCGACCAACTGCTTCAATATGCGGAATTCGGACTTGCTGCTCCATGGCCCGCGCTTCCGCTAATGTTTACTTTCCCCGAGATCAAATTACTCGGCCAGGCTACAGACCCAGTTGGTTCACGGGAGGAAAATGCGCATTACCAGCATCTTTTTCTCAGAATCAACCGCATGGTTTATACCCCTGGAAGTAATGATCGCCAGTTTTTTGCGCATCGCAAGCGGATGAAAGACTGGATGTATGGATGCCGGTTCATGGACGATATCGGACTGACGGCGAGTCGTCCGGGGATCATCACGAAATGGTTTCAACGAGAGGACGCTGAACATACTGGGGCACTAATCAATATCCAGAACGAATTCGCGTTTGAGGGCGCCACCGTTACATTGCGTTCGCCGCTGGTAAAGGATGCAAAGTTTGCATTGGCATATCTTCTGGACGAGGAGGAGGTGGTCAAAGTTGTGTGTGAGAACGGGAAGGACGGGTTGAAGATTGCCGTCCCGAAAGCCAAGGCGTCAAGCATACTGATCCCGGTGCGGTTTCCGGCGAAAGAGGCGATCCGGGCGCACTTGGTCTGGCCACAGGCGCCGGGGGCGGATAAACTGGTTCTGTTTGTTGTGAATATGAGCGGGGAAGCGAAGACCGTATCGCTCGGGTACACGTCGCCGGAAGGAATTGCATTAACCGCCCTGCCCGCAGACTTGCAGATTCCACCTATGGATTTGAAGCGGATTGAAATACCAATCACAGGTGTCAATGTCATGTCTAAACACGAACGGGTAACAGTTACGGTCAAAGCCGAAACGACGACAGTATCGTGCAACGCCCTGCTTGCACCGGTCTTGTACAACGGCGGGTTTGAAAACGATTCCGCCGGCAAGGGCACTCCGGACGCTTGGCGCATATTCGGGTTTAGCTGGTTTGCGTATCTGCTGCAAAATCTGACGCTGTCATTTGACCTGAATCATGCCGACGGTATTTTGGATTCTCAAAATCCGGCGGAAGGAAAATATTCATTGCGCCTTGACGGCAAGATGCCGATCCCAGTATTTGGCAATGATTCAAAAGCCATGTGGGCCAAGGAACGACGGGAGGAACGCCTGAAATTGGCGAAAATTGTCCCCTGGGTTTTCCAGACGGGACAATTGCTGATCCTCAAGCCGGAAACACGCTATCAGATTTCATTCAAGTACAGGACTGCCGCGGATGACGGCAGAATCGAGGTTAACAGCGAGGTCTATGATTTTGAGGACGCAAATCCCTCCTTCTTTCCGGTGCAAAAGATATCGGCGCCAAAAGGTGATCGTACGTGGCAGAGCCATACGTTTCAGTTCACCACGCCGGTTAATCGCTCTGAATGTGTGCTGGTATTCAGGAACAACTCTGACCAGCCAGCTTGGATTGACAATGTGAAGGTGGTGGAAATGGACAAAGCACGATGATTTGGCTAAGGGGGAAAAACAAACAGGAGGGTGAAATATGAAAAAACTAATGTCAATGTTCGTGACGGTCTCGATGATTTCGCTGGGTGCAAACGCTGAGAACCTGATTAAAAACGGGGATGCCGAATCTAATCTTGAAAATTGGTCAAACACTCTTGAATTGAGCACGGATAACCGTCATTCCGGCAAATCAGCATTCAAGATGATGGACAGTGCCGTGCAAAGCACCGAGCTCATTCCTGTTGATCCGACAAAAAGCTATCGGTTGTCGGGCTGGTTTAAAACTGCAAATGCAAAAACGGCAAATGTGCTGTTGGGACTCATGTGCTATGACGCGGAGAAACGGCTTATTCGCCCAATGGAGGTGTCCGTAGTTTTGAATACTGAAACAGAACTCGCACGAGCCTGTTTGGCGGACGACACGAAAATCAAAGTGACTGATGCCGGCAAATGGAAGGAGGGGGACATTTACAACGTCGCTTTTGCCGCCGATGACTCCGGCGATTACAATGACCTGCCAAACAAGAATATTACAGTGCATGGTAAAACAAGCATCAAACAGGTTGGAGAAATATGGGAAGTGACCCTGCCTAAACCCTGTGGCAAAACGTTTCCTGCCGGAACAATAGTTCGTCAGCATTGCGTTCCGCCCTATTCCTATCTGTATGTGGCACGCAGCCCGGATTTCAACTCGGATTTCTGGAAAGAGCTGTCAGGAAACATTACGGGCATGTCGAAGACAACATCCGCAGGCGATAAGTTCTGGCACGGCACAAAATATGTGCGCCTTATCATTCTGTCATTAAATGGAGGACTTCTCTATTTCGATGATGTCAAATTTGAGGAGATTGAGGGGGTAAAATGAAAACAGACAACATGCCAACGCCGGTTTGGGGAGTTTAGACAATGCAAAAAGGGAATGCAAATTTATTATTAGATAATGACAGCTATTAAAACTGCAATCGGATTGAAGAAAGGCGATTAAACGATATATTGGGAGCAAACTCCTAAAATGGCGGGCAAAAATATGACCATAGTCAAAAGAATGCTTAAGTTGCCACGGGAACAGAGTTTTTTCCTCTTCGGTCCCCGCGGAACAGGAAAAAGCACGCTGCTCAGGCAATCTGATTTCCTGGCCAATGCAATATGGATCGATCTCCTTTCCCAGGAAGAAGAGGATCGTTTTGCGCGACATCCCGACACCCTCTCCGAAATTGCCGGAGCGGCAAGCCCCGGTACCGGATGGATTGTCGTAGATGAAATCCAGAAGGTCCCCAGGCTGCTCGACATCGTCCATCGGGAAATTGAACGGGGTCACATGAAGTTCGCGTTGACCGGATCAAGTGCCAGAAAACTCAAGGCCGGTGGGGCAAATCTTCTGGCGGGGCGGGCGGTGATATGCGAGCTGAGTCCTTTTTCCTTCATTGAGACGGGAGATTCCTTTCTGCTTGATGACGCCTTGCGCTGGGGTACGCTGCCAGGGCTGTTCCCTCTGAAAACCGAAGAGGAGCGATTGGGATTTCTTCGATCATACGCCCTGACCTACCTGAAGGAGGAGATATGGGGGGAGCAGATCGTCAGGAAACTTGATCCTTTCAGGAGATTCCTTGAAGTCGCCGCGCAGTCAAACGGGAAGATAATCAACATGAACTCAATAGCCAGGGATGTCGGGATTGACAACAAGACTGTCGCATCGTATTTCCATATCCTGGAGGATACCCTCCTGGGATTCTTCCTTGAACCCTATCACTGTTCATTCCGGAAAAGGCTTTCCCTTAAGCCTAAATTCTATTTCTTCGATACCGGAGTGTCCAAGGCGCTGTTCAGGACTCTGACTCTGCCGCTGCTGCCGCAGACAAGCCTGTATGGTGACGCATTTGAACACTTTGTAATCCTCGAAGCCAGGAGGCTGCACGCCTTCAGGCCGCGCGATTACAGGTTTTCATATCTGATGACAAAGAGCGGAGCTGAAATAGATCTGATAGTTGAAAGACCGGGCAAGCCCATCCTCGCCATAGAGATAAAGTCATCCGACAACGTAAGCCGTGAAATGCTCAGCTCCTTCTCGCTGCTTGTAAAGGATCTTGGTCTTAAACGCGGCTATTGCCTGTCAAGGGATCCATATCCCCGTCTGCTGTGTGGAAACATAGAGGTTCTTCCATGGAGGGAGGGATTGCTCCGACTCATCCATGATTGAGTTTTCCCACAGGACCACAGAGTTCATTAAATTAGGCGGCCAAAGGGCCGCAACTTTTAATACCAAAATAAATTCCAAATTCCAAACTTCAAACTCCAAGTACCAAACACAAATTTCAAACAGATTCATAAAACAAAGAAAAGAACAGCCCTTGCGGGCTTAACTACCAACAAAAACGAATCTTAATTTGTTCGTAGTCAATGCCGCAAGGCATGTTCTTATATTGTTTTTT
>JBAYFV010000134.1:0-9485 GCA_041666985.1 Victivallales bacterium | reverse complement strand
CCGGCACGGCTTTGGTTTAGCAGACAACTAATATTGGTCTAACACAATTCTAACATTTGAAAATTAAGTTTAAACAAGAAAACTAAGGAGAGAAAGAGAAAATGAAATTCAATAAGGTATTTGCGGGATTGGCCGGAGCGGTGGCGGTTTTAGCTTCGGGTATTTGTGATGCGCAGACTGTAAACGGAGCAGGGGCGACGTTTCCGGCTCCGATCTACCAGCAGTGGATATCAGAATACTCAAAAGTCAGCGGTGGCGTGAAAATAAATTATCAGGCGCTTGGTTCAAGCGCGGGACTTGCGCAGATCAGGGCGAAGACGGTGGATTTCGGCGCTTCTGACGAACCGCTGAAGAAAGAGGAGCTGGACAGGGACGGCATGATTCAGTTTCCGATGATAATGGGGGCGATACTCCCGGTAGTCAATCTTAATGATGTCAAGCCGGGCGAACTGAAACTTTCAGGTGACGTGCTTGCCAAGATATTCATGGGCAAAATATCCAGGTGGAATGATCCTGAAATCGTGAAAATCAACGAAGGACTGAAACTTCCTGATTTGAAAATCACGGTTATCCACAGGGCCGACGGTTCAGGGACGACGTGGAATTTCACAAACTACCTTTCAAAGGTTTCCGGGGAATGGGCTGAGAAATACGGCTGCAACAAGGAAATATCCTGGCTTGAGGGAAGTGTAGGCGGACAGAAAAACGCCGGTGTTGCCGCCATGGTGAAGAGAATCAAGGGCTCCGTCGGATATGTCGAGTCGGCCTATGCGTTTGAAAGCAACATGACCTATACGCAGATGCTCAACAATGCCGGAAAATTTGTCCAGCCGACAACTGAGGCCTTCCAGGCCGCAGCCGCAAACGCCGACTGGAAGAACGCTCCCGGCTTTTTCATGGTCCTTACGGATCAGCCCGGCGACAAGAGCTGGCCTATGATGGCTTCCAGTTACATCCTGATTTACAAGGATCAGAAAGCTTCCGCGCAGAAGGCGGACACGATGCTCAAGTTCTTTTCATGGGCGTATGACAACGGCGGTACGATTGCGGCGAAATTGAATTATGTCCCGATGCCCGGAAATGTTTCCGGCATGGTGAAGGAATCTTGGAAAAACAGTGTGAAATAGTACAGTAGAATATATAAGCCTGAAAAGGAGATGCGTCTATGAGAATCATGATTGCGGTGTTGGTGCTGGCTTTTTTTGCGGCCACGGGTGTGCAGGCCAGGGTCGGGGAGAGTTTTGACCAGTGCGTAAAAAGATATGGAGCCCCGGTGGCATCAAATGCGAAACTGTTCGATCAGCGGACAGGGATGGAGATTAAACAGTTCAAAAAAGAGGGTGTGCCGGTGAAGGCCATCTTCAATGGCGACAAGGCCGTATATGTCGAGTACGACTACCGCGCATTGAAGTTGGAGACAGGTGAAAAGGCTTCTGAAATCATCAGGCAGCTTCTAGATGCCAACGGCAGGGACTGGAAGGCGGACAGCACTGCCAATAACCGCGACTGGCTCCTTGAAATCAACGACGATGAAGGTGTTATTGCAAGCGATAAGGTCGAACCAGGCTTCGCCAAGGACAGATGGATCTGCAACGGCGGACCGGAGAAGGGCGGCTTCATCGCCGTCAAATCTAAAATTTCCGGAATCCTGATCATAGTGAATTCCGAGTATATGGATCTCGTAATGAAAAACCAGCCGAAATATTTCAAGGAAAGGGGAGAAAAGGTCAAGAAGGCTCTTGATGATTTCTGATTGTTTGCAGTAGCGCAATTTATTGCGCGTTCTTACCTAGTACTCCGCACGTGCGGAGTATGGGTAGGGCTTTTCAGCCAGGTTGTTTGGGCGGTCTGATCCCGTTATTTGACGGGGTGGGAAGAACCGCCTTGAATTTAAGAACGGCGTATGAATACGTCTGCTACGGACGGGAAAAAACATAGACAGGAATATTTGGGTTGAATTAAAATGACGGAACTGAAAAAGCAATCCAGGAATGCGCAATCCTTTCCCGACAGGATATTCAAGGCGCTGACGTTTGTCAGCGCCTTGATCATCATTGTCATCATGGCGGGACTTTTCCTGCAGCTTGCCATCCATTCCCTTCCGACAATGGGGAAATTCGGACTCGGATTCTTTTATTCGAAGGAATGGAATCCTGTCACGGAACAGTTCGGGGCGCTGAGCAGCATCTACGGGACGCTGATCACGACGGTCATAGCCGTTGTCATAGCGGTGCCGCTCAGTTTTGTGATCGCCTTGTTTCTGGTTGAGCTTGCCCATCCGGTTTTACAGAGGATTGTGAGCCAGGCTCTTGATCTGCTGGCGGCCATTCCAAGCATAATCTTCGGGATGTGGGGGCTTTTTGTTTTTGCGCCTTTCATGCAGGATCATGTACAGCCTTTTCTTGGAAAACACCTGGCATTCCTTCCTTTCTTCAAAGGTACGCCGATGGGAATAGGAATGCTTACGGCAGGGCTTATCCTTGCACTGATGATTCTTCCTTTCATAAGCGCGGTCATGCGTGATGTGTTTGCAATGGTGCCTCCGGTCGTGAAGGAATCGGCCTACGGGATCGGATCGACAACAACGGAGGTCACTTTCAATGTGACGATGCGTTATGGCATGCAGGGTGTGATCGGCGCGGTTTTCCTGGGGCTTGGCAGGGCAATCGGGGAGACGATGGCAGTGACATTCGTCATAGGCAACGGCTATACGGTGTCGGCTTCGCTTTTCGATCCCGCCAACACGATAGCGTCAACACTGGCAAGCCAATTTTCCGAGGCTGTGTCGCAGCCGGTTTTCAGGAGTACCCTGATGGAGCTGGGACTTGTCCTGTTCCTCGTTACATTCCTGATCCAGGTGGCCGCACAGATGTGGCTGAACAGGGTCAGGCTCAGTTCGGGAGGAGGGTTGTGATGAAGAAGAGGACAGTACATTTGAGGAAGACGCTCGACAGGTCGGTGAAGATAATCTCGGTATTATCCGCCTTCCTCGGCATATTTTTCCTCGCCTGGATTCTCCTTGAAGTCTGCCTGAGGGGAATATCGTCAATGAACTTGAGCTTTTTCACACAGATTTCCCTTGACGGTGAAAAAGGCGGAATTGCAAACGCGCTGGTCGGGACACTGCTTATAACTTTATCTGCCGTCGCGCTTGGAGTTCCGGCAGGCCTTCTGGGGGGCGTATTCCTGTCCGAATATGGCAGGAACGGACGTATTGGCAATCTTGTAAGATTTTGCGCAAATGTGATGATGGGGATGCCTTCAATAATAATCGGACTGTTTGTATATTCGATAATCGTGTCTTTAACCGGGACATTCTCGGGATTTGCGGGAGCGGTTTCACTTGCGATAATAATGCTGCCTGTGGTTCTGAGGACTACGGAGGACATGCTGTCGCTTGTGCCGAACGCCCTGCGGGAGGCTGCCATGGCCCTCGGAACCCCACGCTGGAAAGTGACGTTGCAGATTATATTCAGGGCGGCGAAAACCGGACTGATAACCGGTGTGCTCCTGGCAACCGCGCGTGTAAGCGGTGAGACCGCCCCGCTGCTGTTCACATCGCTCAACAGCTACTACTGGCCGGTCGAACCCTGGTGGCATGTCTGGAATTTCTTCACCAGCCCGACCGCCAACCTGACTGTCACCATAAATGACTATGCCATGTCGCCATACAAGGGGTTGAACGGAATTGCCTGGGGCGCTTCTCTTCTTATAACCGCAGCCGTTCTTGCCTTAAACATTGTTGCCAGGATATTATTCAGGGAGGTTAAAAAGTGAGCACATCCGTTGAAACAGAAAAAGAAGTCAAGGTTTCCGTCAGGAATTTGAATTTCCATTACGGCAGACATCAGGCGCTTTTCAATAACAACATTGACATCATTAAAAACAGGGTGACTGCCGTCATAGGCCCTTCGGGATGCGGAAAGTCGACGCATCTGAGGGTTTACAACAGGATATTCGAGCTGTACCGTGAACAGCACGCCGGCGGGGAGGTCATTCTGGACGGTGAAAACATACTTTCCGGCGGAGTTGACATTCTTGAACTGCGCAGAAAGGTCGGGATGATTTTCCAGAAACCGACACCTTTCCCGATGTCGGTCATGGAAAACATAACTTACGGTTTGAAGCTTCACTACAGCCTCGGGAAAAGCGAGATGACGGACAGGGTTGAACAGGCGCTCCGATCTGCCGCGCTCTGGGACGAGGTGAAGGACAAGCTGAACAGGCCGGGCATGGCCCTTTCCGGAGGCCAGCAGCAGCGCCTCTGCATTGCGCGCGCCATCGCGATAGAGCCTGAAATCATCCTAATGGACGAACCGACTTCCGCGATAGATCCGATAGGGACTTCCAAAATTGAAGACCTGATTCAGGAGCTTGAGAAAAATTTCACAATAGTGGTGGTGACCCACAACATGCAGCAGGCCGCCAGGATTTCGGATTACACCGCTTTTTTCTTCGAGGGGTATATTGTGGAATACGGAGAGACGGAGACGATCTTCACGAAGCCTGAAAACAAGAAGACGGAAGATTATATAACTGGAAGATTCGGGTGATTTTTTTCAGCTGGGACGTTGAAAAAAAAATAAAAGCGGGTTCATGAAACAAACGGAGGAGCTTATGTCAGTTTTATTAGGCAGGGAAATCACAAGTCTCAAGAAGAAAATACTGCAGATGACTGCGCTTGTCGAAGAGAGTGTCCGGAAGGCCGTCAGCGCGGTAAGGCGCAAGGATGATGCGCTTGCCGAAGAGGTCATTCAAAGTGACGACCGGATCGACTTTATGGAGAACGAGCTTGAGGAGGAGTGCCTGAAAATCCTCGCCCTGCACCAGCCGGTTGCGACGGATCTGCGCTATGTCGTTGTATGCCTGAAAATCAACAACGATCTCGAACGCATAGGCGATCTTGCAGTCAATATTGCCGAAAGGGCGAAGGCTATTTCCGGGGAGGAGGACGATTTCATGCCCGAATCCATTCCGAAGATGATTGACGCCTCTATCGCCATGCTTAAGAAAAGCCTTGACGCGTTCATTGAAATGGACGCAAACCTTGCCAGAGAGGTTTCCCTGATGGATGATGTTGTTGACGAGCTTAACCGCGGCATGTATCTGGAAGTTAAAAAACTGATTATGGGGGAACCGGAGAGGACCGGCTATCTTCTTCACATTCTCGGGGTTTCGCGCCAGCTGGAACGCATCGGGGACTATGCTGTAAATATTTCCGAGGACGTAGTCTACATGATAGACGGAAAGATTGTCAGGCACAGCAAATGAAGTTCCGTGAACGGAAATTCATATTAGGTTCAGCACCAGTTTCATGAGTCCGTCGCCTTTGAAGTGACCCAGGCTCCCTTTGGGCGCAAGCGTCTCGGAATATGCTTTCAGGGAATCCGGAATTATGTGGTTTCCGCAGATTGCGAAAGGCACCGGAGTGCGGGTGTGTTTGCGGAGTCTTATCGGAACCGGATGATCCGGGAGAACGGCGAAAGTGATGTTCTGCCCTTTCAGAGCCGACATTACCGGGCCGACTATTTTCGAGTCGAAATCCCTGATGGCCTGCATTTTGAGTTTCAGATCCCCCATGTGCGAGCATTCGTCTATCGCTTCGACATGGAGATATACGAAATCATGGTCTTTCAGCGCTTTGACGGCGGCTTCAGCTTTGCCTTTGTAGTTGGTGTCGGTAAATCCTGTTGCGCCCGGAACCCGGACGATATCCATTTTCGAGCAGATTGCAAGCCCGAATATCACATCAACCGCGCTTATGACCGCGCCTTTCACACCGGAGTACTTTTCCGAGAACGGCTGGAGTTTCGGTTTGCGTCCGGGACTCCAGGGCCATATCATGTTTGCCGGATGCCCGGTGTTTTTGTTCATCTCGTGAGCCGCAAGAAAACCGGCGGTTTTTTGAACAAGTTCATTGAGGAATCCGGCAGTGTATGCCGCCTCTTTTGAATCATCCGCCGGCGTCAAGACGAGATTTTTCAGTTTCTCCCCCTGGGATGAGTCGGGTTTGTGGAAGAGGACTTTTTCTGAAAACTCATTCCCGTGGAGGACAACAAGGTTCCTGTAGCTGACGCCCGGATGGAATGAAATCTTATCGGAACCGAAATGCCGCTCCAGCGCATTCATTATTTTCCGCGACAGTGAAGTCTCAATGTGTCCTGCGGAATAATCCTGGAGAATCCCGCCGGAAACTTCAACGAGATTGCATCTGAACGCTATGTCTTCCCTTCCCAGCTCTATTCCCATGCTTGCGGCTTCAAGCGGACCGCGGCCGGTATAGCAGGTCGGGAGGTCGTAGCCTAGAACGGACATGTTGGCCACATCGGACGAAGTCGGAAAAGCGGCGGGAAGAGTTAAAAAAGTGCCGCTGGCTCCTTTTTCAGCTATGCTGTCCATGAAAGGTGTGCCGACAGCTTCAAGAGGGGTTCTGCCTCCAAGTTCCTCAAGCGGTTCGTCAGCCATTCCGTCAGCTAGGAATATGATTGATTTTGTCATGGTTTCATCCCCTGTGAATCAGTCGTTGTCCGGCGGATTTGTATTGCCTGCGTAAAGAAAAGTCAGTTCGAGAACCGTTGTGTTTTTCTCAGGATTTGAAGTGGCGACGATTTTCCCCTTGTTGAATTCGACAAGTCTCTTGACCACCGAAAAACCGAGGCCTGTTCCGACGTTCGCCAAAGGCAGTGCGAACGGTTCAAAAATAGATTCCTGGATCTCCCTTGTCACGCAAAAGCCGTTTATGGTGATGACGCAGACAAGATTTCCGCCTTTCGGAGCTCCTGAAACGGTGAATGCCACCGGATTTGTGGCGGCTGAAATTATCTCGTTGAATATCATATGGAATATTTCCCTTGCATGACCGGGGTCGCATTGGAAAAAAAGATTTGATGAAAGGTTCTTCTGAAGTCTCATCGGCTGCATGCTGGTGTTTCTTTCCTGCATCAGGAGATTTTCAAAAATTTCATCTACAAGTGAATTGAGATTTATCCCGGTCATTTCGGGGACGCTGACTTCCGTGAACCCCCTGTTCGAGAGGCGGATGAACTGTTTTATGAGCGTCTTTTGTCTTTCAAGGCTCTTCTTGAGATCGGAGAGCGCCTCTTTTGCGACGGGGTTTACGGTGTTGCCGAGCAGTGATTCAATCAGGAGGAGATTGCCAAGCGACACGCCTATGAGATTGCTGAAGTTGTGCGAGATCCCGCCTGCGATTCTCGCAACTACGGCGCTTCTTCTTTCCTCCATGGCAATGTCCAGCATCTTTTCCTTTTCCGACATCGCCCTGGAAAGACTGACCTGTGTCCTGACCCGCGCGACCAGCTCCTTGTGGTTGAACGGCTTGGTTATAAAATCGGCGGCACCGATTTCGAACCCCCTGAGCTTGTCCTTGATCGAATCCATGGCAGTCAGGAAAATTACGGGTATATGCGTTGTTTTCGGGTTGGATTTTATTTTACCGCAGACTGAGTAGCCGTCTTCGTCCGGCATCATGATGTCAAGGAGTATCACTTCCGGATTTTTCTCATTGATGAGGGAGAGGCCTTCCTCTCCGCTTTTTGTCACACAGACATCAAAATCCTTTGATTTGAGTGCGCTCATGATGAACTGCCTGTTAAGAGAAGAATCATCAACAACAAGGATTCTTGCCGGCGGATTGAATATGACTTTTTCAGAGTCTTCTGCCATCTGAGTCGTCCCGTATAAAATTAAAAATGCAAACCTGTGAAAGTAATATCTTAACGTCTTATTTCAAATAAATTCCCGGCAAAGACGGAGGTTTGCCGGGAATTTACATAATCAGGCTCAAGATTTTCAAGAGCCTGTTTAAATTTGTGGTTTTCATAAGTTTTACTGTTTGCTGCCGCGCTGCTTTTGACGGTATGTGATTCCACCGCCCAGATGACCGGCGTCAACAATGATGGCGGCAACAAAAAGCGCCAGCCAGCCACCTGGCAACGTGTGATTGTTGAAATAACAAATCG
Source organism: Victivallales bacterium (assembly GCA_041666985.1). Lineage (GTDB taxonomy): Bacteria > Verrucomicrobiota > Lentisphaeria > Victivallales > GWF2-50-93 > GWF2-50-93. The sequence continues at coordinate 1,506 of JBAYFV010000134.1, read as the reverse complement.
TATTTTTTTCAATCGGCTTCAAGAGAGGCGGTTGCCTCGTGACAGGTTTCACCCGTAGATTGCAAGGTCGCCGAGCTCCTCCTCGATGCGGAGGAGCTGGTTGTACTTGCAGATGCGCTCGGTCCTGCTGGCGGAACCCGTCTTGATCTGGCCCGCATTTGTGGCAACCGCAATGTCCGCGATCGTCGTATCTTCCGTCTCGCCCGAACGGTGGCTGACGACCGCGTTCCAGCCGGCCCTGTGCGCCATTTCAATGGCGTCAAGTGTTTCCGTGAGCGAACCTATCTGGTTGACTTTGATCAGGATCGCGTTTGCCGATTTTTCCCTGACGCCTCTTGCGAGATACTCGACATTTGTGACAAACAGATCGTCTCCGACAAGCTGGACGTTGTGGCCGATTTCAGCCGTCAACATCCTCCATCCCCTCCAGTCGCCCTCCGCCATTCCGTCCTCGATTGAATCAATAGGGTAATCAGAGACGAGTTTGCTGTAGTACTTCACCATCTCCTCGGAAGTTTTCACAACTCCCCTGCCGGCTTTTTTGAAATCATATTTGCCGTTGATGAAAAATTCGCTTGAAGCGGGATCAAGGGCTATGCACACGTCGCCTTTTTCCGATTTCCTGCCCGGTTTGTAACCCGCCACTTTGATCGCCTCCATGATGACGTCGAGTGCGTCTTCAATTCCCTTGAGGTTCGGTGCGAATCCGCCTTCATCGCCTACGGCGGTGCTGAGACCGCGTTTCTTAAGGACTGATTTGAGGGCGTGGAAGACCTCGGTTCCCATTCTGAGCCCTTCGCGGAAGCTGTCCGCGCCGACCGGGCGGATCATGAATTCCTGGAAGTCAATCGGGGCGTCGGAATGGGCGCCGCCGTTGATGATGTTCATCATCGGGACGGGGAGTCGTTTCGCATTTGTTCCCCCGATGTAGCGGTAGAGGGGGATGTCAAGGCAGTTCGCCGCGGCTTTTGCGGCGGCCATGGAGACGCCGAGAATGGCGTTTGCTCCGAGTTTCTTCTTTGTCCTGGTGCCGTCAAGCTCGATCATTGTCTTGTCTATTTCAGCCTGGTTCATCACATCCATTCCCTTGATCTTGGGGAGGATTTTTTTGTTTACATTCTCAACAGCCTTGAGAACGCCTTTGCCGAGATAGCGCTTCTTGTCGCCGTCCCTCAGTTCCAGCGCTTCATGTTCTCCCGTTGATGCGCCGGACGGAACCGCAGCAAGGCCTTTAGTTCCGCATTCAAGAACCACTTCGACTTCAACAGTCGGGTTTCCGCGCGAGTCCAGGATTTCACGGGCGTGTACATCGTAAATTGCTGACATCTTTCACCTTCTCCTTGTTAAATGAAAAATTGCGTTTAGTTTTTCAAGACAACTGGGTGAGCCAATTTCAAAAGTAGTCAGGATTCAGAAGTCAGGATTCAGAATAAAACCGAATTTGAGTTCAAATTCAATTCTGTCTCCTGAATTCTGACTACTGAATTCCTAGTTTTGAAATTACCT
>JBAYFV010000133.1:0-9500 GCA_041666985.1 Victivallales bacterium | reverse complement strand
CGCTTAAGGTGCAATAGCCCACCGGAGCCAGGTCATAGAGGTCGAAATAGCGAGCCCGCTCGGCGTCCAGTTTCGCCTGCGCCGTGCGCAGCTCCTCATTCTGCATCTCCAACTCGATCTGGTACACCCGCAGTTCGTGGAGCGCCCGCCTGGTTTCCTCTGGCGATAAAGATTCCCAGTTTTTGACACCTTTCTCGCCGGCTATTTTCTCCGCCCTCCTCCGCAGATCGGAGCGTTCATCTATATTGTGTTTCCTGTGATCAATCATATTTCCATGCCGCCTTCCGCCCTGCTTCCCTCTTCTTCATTCCTGAATGGAAAATAACACGGCACCTCGGGAAAATCAATAAAGGAGGCTCAGAATAGTGGTAAAGAGTGGATAGATTCCCGTATGACAGATTCCGATTCCAGAATCCCAGACAGTTTCCAATCTCTCCGGGAACACGCCTTGCGGCATCATACTCCGCGCGCGTGGAGCATAACCGCCCCGCCATTCCCGGTCCGGCGCCAGGATAATTTCGGGCATCCGATTGAAAGTCGGGGTATGAATGGTATAATTAACGCTTGTTTAAAGCGGGCTCTGCCCGGAACCAGAAAAAAGTTTTAAGTTTCAGGTTTTAAGTTTTAAGTAAGAGATTATTTTCCGGAACAGGCAAATGCTTTTCTTAAACCCTTAAGGCTTACGGGAACCCCTGAAAATTGGCATATGGAGTGCAAAGTTCGGGGTTTTTCGGCTTAAAACCTGAAATTTAAAACCTAAAACCGTGAAACAGAAACATATGGATCCCCTATACGATATAAAAGTCGAATCCGGAGCAACTTACGTTGCCAGCGCACCTGCATCCCTCAACCTGAAAGCAAAGGACTGGGTTGTCATCCGCAAGGATAAAATCCTCGACTACGGCCAGATTGTCACATGTCTTGGCGACAAGGTGAAAGTTCCCGAAAAAGACAAGGAGGAGCTTCCGCACATTGACCGCAAGGCGACCGTCAACGACCAGGGCAAGGCGAACGAGAATCTGATGAGAAGCAAATCCGCCTTCAGGACTGCCCAGCAGTACATACACAATCTCAAGCTTCCCATGAAGCTTCTGAACGCACACTACTCCTTCGACATGAAGCTCGTGACCTTTCAATTCACGTCCGACGGCAGAGTTGATTTCAGGGAGCTCGTAAAGCAGCTTTCACAGGGACTTAACACGAGGATCGAACTGAGGCAGATCGGAGTAAGGGATGAAACCGCACTGATCGGCGGACTCGGCGTATGCGGCCAGGAATTATGCTGCTGCAGGTTCCTCAGGAGTTTTGCATCCATAAACGTGCGCATGGCGAAGGAACAGGATCTTTCCCTCAATCCAAACAACATTTCCGGAATATGCGGCAGGCTGAAGTGCTGTCTGAAATATGAACATGAGGGATATCTCGAACTCGACAAGGACATGCCGCGCAGAGGCGCCGTATGCGAATGCGGGGAAGGCCGGGGCCGGGTTATCGACAGGAACCTTCTTACGCAGAAAGTGACCCTGCACATTGATGAAGCGGGGAAAAATGTGACATGCGCAAAAGAGGAAGTCAGGATTGTTTATCTTGACAAATACAAGGTGCCTGCGGAACATGGCGACGTGTTTGACGGGCTTGACGATGAGGAGAGGAAAATACTCAAGCAGCTGAACGACGAATGAGCGCAGGCGGCCTTTTGACCGCAGCTCCGGATATCCTATCGGGAAAATTTTTCCGTTGCGGAAAAATTAACAAGGAAATTAGACAGGACTGAAAAAAGACAATGGCGCCTGCCCTGAGATACAGACTTGCCGGGATACTGTGCGTACTTTCCTCGGCCCTTATATTTCTGCTGCCCCTTAAATTCGGCGGTATAGCGGGGATTCCTGAAATCCCCTTTTTCCCGGACAGCATAATTACCTGGCTCGTCTTTTCATGGCCGCCCATAATGTTCCCCCTTTTCTCGTCTGTCCTTCTTTCGCTTGTCCTGGCTGTATCCGACAAGACAGTCCCGAGCTTCAGATTCACTCTCGCCATTATCTGGACAGCTCTGGCATTTGTATCACTTCTCGGCTATATGAACGCCAGCACGAAAGATTTTGCAGTTCAGTACATTTCACATTTTTTCGGACTTGCCGCCTTCTGCATTTCAGTTTATTACCTCGTCGAAATCAGGCCTGACATGAGACGACTGCTGATTAACGCAGTTGTTGCCGCAGCGCTGATATCCGCTTTCATGGGATTGCAGCAGCTCCTGTGGGGGTTTAAGGAAACGGCTGATTTTATCTACCAGCAGGAACTTAAGTCAGGAGTCCGGATGTCAAGCCAGCTTCAGGGCAGGATCTTGCAGACGCGGGTTTTTTCACCGTTCACCCTGTGCAACAGCCTGGCCGCGCATCTTATATTGGTTCTTCCAATCTGTCTCGTCCTCATATGGAAATACAGGGACACCTTGAAAGCGGCAATAGTCATCGCCGCGACAATTTTATTCTTTTTTGTTTTTGAATACTGCAGCCCCCCCGCCTTCATAGGGATATCGGCAATCTATTCCTTCATAGTTGCTGTCACGCTTTTCAAGTTCCCTGAAAAGTTCCGGAGCAAAATATCCCCGACCGTAGTTTTTTTATACGCCGCGCTCATGCTTGCAATACTCTATTTCACCGGCAGCAGGGCCGCAGTGCTCGCGCTGGGCATGGGTATCGCCGTCTCAGTCGCCATTTTCCCTTTCCCGAAAACAGTCCGAATAACATCTGTTCTCCTGGTTGTCCTGCTGACGGCATCAGGGCTTTACCTTATAAATGCGGGGCGGGATTTCGGCTCAATGTCGGTAAGACTCGACTACTTTTCCGTGGCGGCAAGGATATTCTCCGAGAACATCCTATGCGGAACCGGCTGGGGTGATTTCTTCCACCAGTACACGATATTGAAATCATTTCCGGGCACCGAAGCTCCCCACTCAAGCCATAATTTCATTCTCGACTTCGCCTCCCAGACCGGTATTGCGGGGCTGCTTGTTTCAGCGATTGCACTGGCGTTCCCGGTTTATGTCATCCTGAAGAAAATACGTGGAGACGGACACTATTCAGGACATGCGGAGAATTTCGCGATAATTCTCGGATGGCTCGCCTGGGGATTCCATTCCGCAGCCGACATAAACATACAGATTCCCGGCACTGTCGCCACGGCGCTGGTCATGATCACTCTTCTGAAAGTTCCGGATGGTTCTTCCGTTCGGGCGATCGGGAAAAAATGGGATGTCGCCTGGCGCCTGCTTGCCTGTTTCATCATTGCGTTCACTTTCTGGATCAGCTACAATAGGATGAACGGCGAATACCTGTTCAGCCAGGAAATGAAATTATGCGAGCCCAATTACTCGGCTTCAGAAAAAAGCCGCCCGCCCACCCGCGACCAGGTGGAACTTGCGGTCAGGAACGCCGCTGACGCACTTCCCTATTCGCCTTTCCCGTGGGCCTCGGCCGGAACATATTCCCAGGCGACCCGGAACTGGGCGGCGGCAGAAATATATTTCAGGAAAGCCTCGGAACTCGCTCCTGAGCGCTCAAGTTTTTATCATCGCCTCTTCATCTCGCAGATGATGCTCGGCAAAAAACAGGAGGCGCTTGAAAGCATAGGGAAAGCGAAAGCCCTATTCCCGAATTCCAGGGAATATCAGGATTCCTATGAAAAACTGAAGAAGCAGTTGGATGACGGACTATGAACCATACAAGTAGAACATATTTTATTGTGATTTCAGTGATTCTCTCGCTGATGGTGCACACTCTTGTCTTCACGGTGTCGAAAAACATAACTTTCAGGTCAATCTTCCTGCAGGAACCCGTTCAGAAGCCAAGCCGTTATCTGAAACTGGGAACTGTCAGCATGAAGAGTCCGGAACCCGGGAAACCGGATACCGGCAGAAAAGCGCAGCTCATCCGTTCAGACGAAACCGTCAATAAAAATTCATCGCAAAATTTCCCGGGCTCAAGAGTCAAGTACAACACTGCCGGCGACGGAATAAAAAACACGCCTCCTCCGGATTCTTTCAGAATTCCCAAGGCGCCTTCCCCCGGCACTCTTCAGAAAATCATGGAAACAGACGGAGACAAACTCTCCCGGACCCGTCTCCAGGTCAACCGCCTCATCGTCCCTAAAATCGTCCGGGCTGATTTACCGTCATTCTCCGGAGACGGCGCGTCCGGCGGCGGATCCGGCGGCGGCCCGATCGAACTGAAACTCAGAATCCCGTTTCCCTTGCGATCATCTCCCGACTTGCCGCCCAACCCTGCCGCCAGACTGCTCCCCAGGGAGGATTTGCCGGTGATCGACAGCCTCATGGATGTAAAACTTTTCAAGTTCACGGAGCCCGACGGCAACGGTTTCTTCAGAATAGACATTACGCCCGGGAAAAAGGTCTCCGGACTGAAACCGTTCATGAAAGATGTCGTTTTCTGCATTGACAGTTCGGGGAGCATATCAAAGGAAAAGCTTGACGAGTTCCGGGAGGGAGTGCTGAAATCAATTAAAAAAATGAATCCTGACGACAGGCTCGAGATAATCTCTTTCAAACATAAGGCGTTCCCTCTTTTCGGCGGATTAAGGAACCCTTCCCCTGAAAACATCAGACTTGCCTCGGAATTCCTTTCAGGACTGCAGCGTCACGGTTCCACAAACATCTATTCCGCAGTCGAACCGTTTGTGAATGAAAAATTCAAAACCCCCGACCGTCCGCTTCTAATCTTTCTGGCGTCGGACGGGAATGTGAACACCGGCGAGGTTTTCGACAGCCGGGCCCTGGTGAATGAAATCTCGAATAAAAACCATGACAATGCGAGCATATTCACTTTCAGCTCGGGCAGGGATAAAAATTCATTCCTCCTTGATCTCCTCGCCTACCGGAACCGGGGGGAAAGCCTTACCGCCCGGGAAGTCGGGAGCAGCCGGGTTGCGCTCGAGAACTTCACGGAAGATGTCTCCGGCATCGCAGTGACGGATCTGGACTATCAGGTGTCGGGCAACCTGTCCGAATTCGCCTTTCCAAAGAAACTCCCGCATCTCTACTCAAACCACACCTTGTCAGTTTACGGGAAATTCACCCCTGAGACAAAGGATTTGGGACTCAGGATAACAGGCGCCGACAGTCTCGGCAAAAAGCAGGAGTTTATTTTTGCGGGAAATCTTGACGACGCGCTGGACGCCGACGAACAGCTTCCAAAAAAATGGGCTCTCCAGTACATTTACAACCTCTACAGCAGACTTACCGCCGACTACGATGAAACCCTTAAAACGGAAATCTACAGGACTGCTTCAAAATACGGTGTCGACGTCCCTTATCTCGACAAGTATCTGAAGCAGTGACGCCTGACGCACACTCCAGGTTCCAGCTCACAGGCAATTGCAGTTTTCAGAGGTTTCCCAATATGTTTGCCCGGATTTTCCACCCCGCCGGCGAATCAGCCTTTTCAAAAAATAAAATCAGGCTATATTTAAGGAGTCGTGCAAAAATAAATTTGACATTTGCCGGCGTTCTTTTGGCCGCTTATCACGCTGTCTGCTCGTTGCATATCTTCAGATATGCTCCTCGCAGACATCATGATAATCAATCCAAAATCCCGGCCGGCAAATGTAAAAGTTGTTTTTGCACGACTCCCAGGAAACTCCGATAATAAAATAAGGGCTTTTACTATGAGTTCAGAACTTCTTCCTCCTGATGATGATTTGAAAATGATTCTCGAGGCCAGACATGCGAGCCCTCATTCCGTACTGGGCATGCATTTCGACGGCAAGCTTTCATGCATCGTTGTAAGATGTTTCGACCCGAAGGCCCTGGAAATCTACGCCGTCACCGAAAAGGGCGACCGGATCAAAATGGAAAAGATCGATGACGGGGGGATGTTTGCGCTCAAATTTACGGAGCACAGGAAACACTTCCGCTACGAGCTTGAAAAACATTTTGAGAACAAAACCGTCTTCACATCCCCCGACCCCTACTGTTTCCTGCCCGGAATAGGTGAAATGGACCAGTATCTTTTCAACCAGGGCGAACACCACAAGGTATACGAATTCATGGGCGCGCACCAGCGCGATTTCGGAGGAGTAAAAGGCGTTCTTTTCACCGTATGGGCGCCAAGCGCGGAACGCGTATCCGTCGTTGGAAATTTCAACCAGTGGGACGGCAGGCGCCACCAGATGCGCATAATAGGCTCGTCGGGAATATGGGAGCTTTTCATCCCCTCGCTCGTCGAGGGTGAAATCTACAAATTTGAAATACGCGCCAAAAACGGGGACATCTTCCTGAAGCTCGATCCTTACGCCTACTGTACGGAGATGCGTCCGAACACCGCCGCGAAAGTCCCGTCTTCAGCTCTTTTGAAATGGACTGACGACACATGGATGAACGCAAGAAAAATCAAGAACTGGCTCGAATCGCCGATCAACATATACGAAGTCCACCTCGGTTCATGGCGCGGCCCCGGACTCAGGGAATTGAATCCTGCGGATGAAAATGATTTCCACAACTACCGCGACATCGCCCACGCCCTTGCAGACTATGTTATTGAAATGGGTTACACCCACATTGAACTCATGCCGGTGGCGGAGCATCCCTTCGACCAGTCTTGGGGATATCAGGTGACCGGATACTATTCTCCGACCGCACGCTTCGGCACACCCGAGGATTTCGCGTATTTCGTAAACCACATGCACTCGAAAAACATCGGCGTGTTTGTTGACTGGGTTCCAGCGCATTTCCCGAAGGACGCCTTCTCCCTCGCCCGGTTTGACGGCTCAGCCCTCTATGAACATCTCGACCCCAGGCAGGGCGAACACCGCGACTGGGGCACCCTCATCTTCAATTTCGGACGCTGCGAAGTTCGCAATTTCCTTATCGGCAACGCCCTCTACTGGTTTGAAAAATACCACATTGACGGCCTGCGCGTTGACGCCGTGGCATCGATGCTCTACCTCGACTATTCCAAAAACGACGGGAACTGGATACCGAACAAGTTCGGCGGAAATGAGAACATTGACGCCATAAGCTTCATGAAAAGACTGAATGAACTGACCCACGAACTTCACCCCGGAACGCTCATGATCGCCGAAGAGTCAACCGCATGGGCCGGCGTCTCGCGCCCGGCGGATCTGGGCGGACTCGGCTTCACCTGCAAATGGAACATGGGCTGGATGCACGACACCCTGGAATATTTCAGCAAGGATCCGGTGTTCAGAAGCTATCATCACGACAAGCTCACCTTCTCAATATGGTACGCATTCAGTGAAAACTTCATCCTTCCGTTCAGCCACGACGAGGTCGTACACGGGAAAAAATCGCTGCTTGACAAGATGTCCGGCGACTACTGGCAGAAATTCGCAAACCTGAGGCTCCTCATGGCCTACATGATTACGCATCCGGGCAAAAAACTCCTTTTCATGGGATGCGAATTCGGACAGTGGAACGAATGGGACTGCAAAAACACCCTTGACTGGGGGCTTCTAAAATATCCAATCCACGCCGGCCTCAGGACTTCCATGAAGGATATCAACAGAATATACAGGGAAACACCGTCCCTCTGGGAGACGGATTTCCAGCCCAAAGGTTTTGAATGGGTAGACATCAACGACATTCTCCAGTCTGTCATTTCATATATGAGATGGGACAAAAACCACAATGAACCCGTCCTCGTCGTCCTCAACTGCACACCTGTCGTCAGAAACAATTACAGGGTCGGAGTTCCCGTAGGAGGCACGTGGCATGAAGTATACAATTCCGATGCCGAGAGCTACGGAGGTTCCGGTGTCGGAAACAAGGGAAGGGTTGACGCTGAAAACAGGGAATCCCACGGAAGACCGCATACCCTCGCACTGACACTGCCCCCGCTTGGCGCCCTTATCTTAAGCCCCAAGAAAAGAAATTAAAGGAGCTTCTCATTGATAGTTTTTCGTGAAAACAATAAATTGTTTTCATGAAAAACTAGTTCAATGACCTCAAAAATACTTCTCGCAATTCTTCAGCGACGGACTGGCAAGGTCTCGTCTTGAGAGAACGGGTTCGCCGTCAAGAGGCCACTTGATGCCTATTTCAGGATCGTTCCAGATAATTCCGCGTTCATCTCCGGGCGAATAGAAGTCACTGCATTTATACATGAGGTCAGCGGTGTCGCTGATGACACAGAATCCGTGGGCAAATCCTTTTGGAATGAAAAACTGACGTTTGTTTTCAACGGAAAGACGGCAGCCGTCCCACTCCCCGAAAGTCGGAGAATCCCGCCTTATGTCAACAGCCACATCGAATATTTCACCGGACACAGCCCTGACGAGCTTGTCCTGTCCGGGATTGATCTGGTAATGAAGCCCCCTCACTGTGTTTTTGACTGAACGCGACCAGTTATCCTGTACAAAATCAAGTTTGATTCCAACCTTCTCGAACTCGCGCCTGCTGTATGTTTCGAGGAAGAACCCCCGCGAGTCGGAAAAAACATCCGGCTCAATGATATAAGTACCCGAAAGCCTGCCTTTGATAAACTTCATATTGATTTTTCCCCTTGCTGAATTTTCCATACATTATATCGCGGCAGCAAATATCCAAAAGGAGTTTGGTGTCTTTGTTTAAAAGTGACATTAACCCATTGATTGAAAAGTCAGATCAGGGCCACCGGTTTTGAGGTGGCCGACTTGATCGATTCAACCCATTTGCCTGTTACAGACTTCTCAGGAAAACTCTTCATGTCAGGAAGCGCGTAGCTTTTGCCGATACGCCCGCTCTTGGAAATTCCCAGCGGATGATACGGTTCAACATCAACCCGCAGAACCGACTTCAACCTTGATGCCAGTTCCCCTATGGCCTTTAAGTGCTCCTCCCTGGCGTTTAGGCCGGGAATCAAAGGGCAGCGCAATATTATTCCGGCATTTTCCGAATTGAGGAATTCAAGACTTCCCAGTATCGGCTCCAGAGGCGCGCCCGCATATTCCAGATGACGCGCAGGATCGCTTTCCTTGATGTCGAAAAGATATATATTCACATAGGGGAGAGTCTCGGCATAATACTCTACGGGGGCAAAGCCGCAGGTTTCCATACAGACATGCAGACCGTGTGCATTGGCCGCCTTTAGCAGACCCAGCGTAAACTCGAATTGAAACATCGGCTCGCCGCCGGAGATAGTCATGCCACCACCGGAATTGTCGTAGAAAACACGATCTTTCAAAACCTCTCTTAACACTTCCTCCACACTCATGGATTCCCCGATCAGTTCGCGAGCCCCGGAATAGCATGCCTCCACGCATTTTCCGCAGCGGACACAGAGCGAACGATCAAAAACACCGTCATGGATCGCGCGGAAATGACAGGCAATTTCACACTTACCGCATCCAACACACTTTTGAGGGATGAAAGATATTTCCGGTCCGGACTCATGCGATTCCGGATTGTGACACCAGAGACAGTGAAGGGGACACCCCTTCAAAAAGACCGCCGTACGGATGCCGGGGCCATCGTGAACCGCAAATTT
>JBAYFV010000132.1:0-9508 GCA_041666985.1 Victivallales bacterium | reverse complement strand
GTGTTTTCGGCGCAAGGTTTTCCCGTATCCCTCTAATATCGTTTATGTTATAGTGTCAAAGCGTCATCGTGATTTTTCTTCCGAAAATCACTGTGTCAGAGAAAAACCTTGATACTCTGACACACTGATACTTTGACACACTGATACTCTGACACACTGGTTCCGGCTATGCCGGCTTGAACTTGGCGTCATTCCGGGGTGACTGCATAAATGCCGAAAAGTTTATGTTTCCTGAAGATTTTTTTTATTTCCCTCTGTCTGTCAGCTTCTTTCTGCAATTTCAAATTATCAAAAGCTTCCTCGAGAACAGCGGACTTCGCACGCCAGCTTCCTCCTTCGGTTTTCATGTAGCCGGATGATGCGAGAATCTCTTCTTCGATCCTCTTTCTGTTCTCCTCGAAATACCTGGAGCTTTCATCCTTGAAGGAAGTTTTGAGTTCATTGATCTTTTCCTGTGTTCTGATGGTGGCCAGATCGGAATCAAAAAGATATCTGTACTCATCCTGAATGTCCCTTATGCTGTATTTCTGTGCGTCAACTAAGACAAATATGCCGTCCCTTCCTTTGTATACGCCTTTTACGGTTTCAATAGCATTTTTCCTCATGAATTCGATATTATGCCCCGGAGTTGCCTCCTTAAATGATTTTATGGCATCACTTGTCTGTTCTGCGAGAAGCTTCCGGTTGAATTTCACATCGGTCATTTTTCTTGCGGAAGCCTCCGCCTCCTTTGCGATTTGCCCGGGAGTTTTCAGGGGCTTGTCAACCGGATATTCCAGTTTTGCGGATTTCGCGGCTTCCTGGCGTATTTCCTCGTCCGGGGAAATTTTGAGTTCAGATATTTCCCCGGACATCAGTTTTTGTTCATTGGCATAGGATTTCCTGACAAAATTATAACCGGCATAAGCAGTTATGGCCAAAACCGCGAGAACAGCCAGCGTCAACACTGACCGGACAAGACGGGAGGATTGTTGTTTTCTCTTTTTAGGCATTCATCAGATCTGTAATTTTGCGGTTATGCAATCTTTTAAGATATAACTGAACTGACTTTAATGCAAGGATGATGCGTCAGCCTCTTTGCCTCATAAAAAACGGACTCTGATCCTGTTTCAGCAGGATCAGAGTCCGCAATGGAATCAAACAATAGGCGGAGAACTATTTCTTGGCCGCTTTTTCCTCTTTGACTTCTTCGCAGGTTATCAGGCCTTCGCCGATTTCCATGAGAGCGACATTCAGGGAATTGTCGTCAGTCGTCCTGATCATCGGACGCGCGCCTCTTGTCAGGTATTTCGCCCTTCTTGACGCGGTGATGACGAGTTTCCGCGGATCCGGAATCATTTTTTTAGCTTGTTCAAGATATTTCGCATTCATAAAATAAACCCTCCTTCATGTCTTTATTTCAGTGTTTTACGTCTTAAGAGTATGTAAAATCGAATCCTTGGTTCATGAAGTCAGAAGTCAGAATTCAGTGCAAAACAACTCAATTGCTTCTGAATTGCGTCATCTTTATTTATTCTGACTACTGTCTCCTCCTTTGAAACTTGTGTTTGAAGTAGCTCGTGGCTTTAGCCCGAGAATCTTCGCGGTCTAAAGAACCGCGCTACTATATTTGCAAAAGTTTCTTATTGATAGAACTGCGGCCACCGCAGTAGGCCGCTGTATTCTGAATTCTTTTAAGTTAACGGGCAAAGCCCGCGTCAATAATCCACAATTTCACGGTGTTTGTCAATTGTCGAGAAATCATTGCTCATGACAAGTTCATGCCTGCAATTGAATTCCGGAATTGAATAAAGAACAAATTTCTCGGCCAGAACCACTCTTGCCGGATTCTTCAGCGCATCACGGAGCATAAGATAGCCTACAAAGATGTAAGTTTCCATTTCGACCAGCGGCCGCGCCATCAGGTCGTAGTAGTTTGAGTCCTTCTTTTCAGACACGAACTTGACTGCGTCAAGGTGTTCCATGTGCATCTTCTCAAGTTCTTTCGCCATGCGTTCAAGCGTGCCTTCGTAAGGGAGGGAGGCGAGTTTTTTGAGCAGGGGTTCAAGCACCCGCTGTATCACTCCGCCGATTGCGGCGACAACCTGAAGCTGTGTGGTGCCCTCATAGATGTTTGTGATTCTTGCGTCACGGTAGTAGCGTTCCGCATTGAAGTCGTGCATGAACCCGGTTCCGCCATGAATCTGTATTGAATCGTAAGCCACCTGGTTTGCAACTTCGGTGCACATCGCCTTGCTCATTGGTGTCATGACGGCGGCGACTTTCGAATAGTACTTCTGTTTCTCCCTCAGTTCCACATCTATCTGCCCTTCCGGGAGTTCATCCACCTTCTTGGTGTAGCAGGCGCGGAGATCAACATGTTTTGTCGTCTCGTAAAGGAGGCAGCGGCATGCGAGGATTTTAATCTTCATCCTTGTAAGCATGTCGTAGACCTGCGGAAATTTGTCAATCGGTTTTTTGAACTGTTCGCGTTCGGAGGCGTATTTTTTCGCTTCATAATATGCGGCCTCTGCAATTCCGAGGGCCTGTCCGCTTATCGCGACGCGTGCGCCGTTCATAAGTGACATGACATACTTTGTAAGACCTCTTTTGCGCTGTCCGCAGAGCTGTGCGGGAACATGGTTGTACTGGAGTTCGCAGGTTGCGACTCCGTGGATTCCGAGCTTGTGCTCAATTCGCCTGACAACGAGCTGCGGGCATTTTTCGCAGATGAACATTGAAAGTCCGCGTCCGTCCGTCGTACTCTCTTCCGAACGTGCGAGAACAAGGTGTATCTTTGCGCATCCGTTTGTGATGAAACGCTTCATTCCGTCAAGATACCACTGGTTTGTCTTCGGGTCGAAAGAGGCCTTGAGGCGGACAGACTGGAGATCCGAACCCGAATCCGGTTCGGTAAGATCCATAGAGCCGTCGGCTTCTCCGGTTGCAAACTGTGGAAGATACTTGTTTTTCTGCTCCTCTGTCCCGAAATCATAGATTGTCTCGGAAATGTCCTGGAGCCCGAAAAGGTTCTGGAGGCTTGCGTCCGCACGCGAAACCATTTCAGTCATCATAGTGTAAACAGTGTTCGGGAAATTGAGGCCGCCGTATTCATATGGGAGCATTACGCCCATGACCTGCGCGTTTTTAAGATCCTGGAGGTTCTTGACAGTCAGAGGATGGTAGATTACTTCGCCGTTTTCGAGTTTGGGTCCCTCCTCGTCTATCTGCCTTGATCTGGGGGCGATTCTCTCGCCGGTTATTTCGCCTATGACTTCGAGAACCCTGCGGTAGTTGTCTATGGCGTCCTTGTAGTCCGCCGGGGCGTGATCATATTTCCTGCAATCCGCGTAATTCTCTTCGCGCATGCTTACAACTTCCTCGAGCTCGAGATTCTGAAGCGTAAACTGGAGATCTTTATTGTCGGTGAAAAAATTTGGCATGTATTTATCTCCTTATACTTTGGCTTTGTATGCTTTTATCAGTTTGGGAAGGATGTCATTGATCTCGCCGACAATCCCGTAATGCGCAACCGAGAATATCGGGGCGTCCGGATCGTTGTTGATGGCAATGATTTTCTGGCTTTCCGCCATGCCGGCACGGTGCTGTACTGAACCGCTGATTCCGCAGGCGATGTAAAGTTTCGGACGCACGGTCACGCCTGTCTGTCCGACCTGGTTGTCGTGGCTGATCCATCCGGCATCTACGGCGGCGCGTGAGGCGCCGACTTCTCCGCCGAGGACTTTTGCAAGCTCACTGATGAGTTTGAAATTCTCCTTGCTTCCGAGACCGTAGCCGCCGGCGACGATTATCGGAGCCGCCTGAAGGTCTATGTCTTTCTCCTTCTGTACGCGCTCTATCACCTTGATGATAGTGTCTTCAGGACTGAGTTCAGGCTTGATTCTTACAAGTTTGCCTTTGCGCGCCTTGTCCGGTTCGTTCATTTTCATGACGCCGGGTCTGACGGTCACCATCTGCGGATCCTGCCAGGTGTTCACGATGGTGGCAATGATGTTGCCTCCGAATGCGGGGCGTATCTGCATGAGTTTGTTCTTGTATGATTTCTGTCCGAGCTTGTCTTCGAAATCGTCGATCTGCAGATCCGTGCAGTCAGCGGTGAGACCGCAGAGGGTGGTCGAGGCGACGCGCGGGCCGAGTTCGCGGCCTTTCGCGGTTGCGCCGAAGAGAAGGATGTTCGGACGGTGCTCCTTGATAAGCTGCATAAGTATTTTTGCGTACGGGAGGACGGTGAACGGTTCAAGACGCGGGTCTTCCGCGAGATAGACCGTGTCGCAACCGTAATGATAAAGGGAGCTCACTGAATTCTCGATGTTGTTTCCGAGATAAACCGCTTCAGTTTTGACTCCCAGGCGGGTTGCAAGCTCTTTGCCCTTTGAAACAAGTTCAAGGCTTACATTTGCGATTTTCCCGCCTTCCTGCTCGATGAAAATCCAGACATTTCCAATTTTTTCCGACATGTTGTTTTACCCCAGAGTGTGATCTTCAATTAATTCGTGAATGAGAGAATTGATACCCGTTTCAGTGGGTTCGATATTCTTGAAGGTTCCGCCTTTCAGCACAACGCTCATGATCTGTTTGACCTTTGTGGGCGAGCCCTTAAGTCCGGTACGTTCAAGATCCGCTCCGGCTTCGGAGGCGTTCAATTCGTTTATCCAGAGGCCTTTTTTCTTCAGAACCCCGGATTCCTCCTCGATGAATTCGGCGTCGGTGTAGGACGCGCCTGCATGCTGGGCAAGGAGTTCAGTCCTTGTCTTGGATTTCTTGTACTTCATGATTTTTCCGGCTGCGGGGGGGCGCGGATCATTTGCGTCAATGACCGTCATAAGGGCCGGAAGCGGGGATTCGAGAATTTCGAATCCGCCGTCGATCGCCCTTTTCGCCCTGACTTTGTTTTTGTCGAGGGATATCACTTCCTCGACATATGAGATCTGGGGAAGGTTGAGTTTTTCGGCCAGCTGCGGTCCGACCTGGGCCGTATCGCCGTCTATGGCCTGTCTTCCGCAGAGTATGAGATCAAATTTCCCGTATTTCTTCGCGCAGCAGCTTAGTGCGTAACTGGTGGCAAGCGTATCAGCGCCTGCGAATGCGCGGTCAGTAAGCAGAATGGTCTCGTCTGCGCCCCTGTAGAGGGACTGGCGGAGAACTTCCGAGGCGTTGGGCGGACCCATTGTTCCGACAACCACCTTTGCCCCGTACCTGTCTTTAAGCTGGAGCGCAAGTTCAAGTGCATTAAGATCTTCCGGATTGAATATGGCCGGAAGCGCGGCACGGTTCACCGTTCCGTCAGGCTTCATCGCCTCGCCGGTCACGTTCTTCGTGTCCGGCACCTGTTTTACGAACACAATGATAGTGTAGCTCACTATATACCTCGTTCATTGGTTAACGTTTTGTGAAACAAAACTTATGTCTGCATAAGAGAAAAAATTTGAGAAAGGGTAAATTAGCATATGAGATGCATTTTTATATAGTGGCAAAGGAAAAATTCGTTAAATATATCGTTTGTTTTTCTGACTTTCTTCTTTTACGCCGGTTTCCGGCTTTGAAATTGGCTCAAAAAGATATATCATTCCTTGTGGATGTAAATATTTTAGAATAGCACATTCTTATAACGGGAAAGGTTTTTGAAATGGGAAAAAAATTAGCTGTTCTTGCGGGGTTTGCGTTCATGGCGGTTGCCATGTCAGTGCAGGCGGAAGTTAAAATGTCCAATGTGTTTGGCAGCAACATGGTTCTGCAGCGGGAAAAGAATGTACCGGTATGGGGCTTGGCTTCCCCAAACGAAAAAGTCACCGTTAAATTCAACAGCCAGGTCAAGGAAACCGCTGCGGATTCTTCAGGCAGGTGGCAGATTGCACTTGACCCCATGCAGGCCGGGGGACCGTTCAAGATGGAAGTCAGAGGCGGCAACACGTTGGCCTTTGACAACATCCTGGTCGGTGAAGTATGGATCTGTTCCGGACAGTCGAACATGCAGATGTCGGTGAAATCGTCGAACGATTCGGATAAGGAAATCGCCGCCGCCGCATATCCCGAAATACGGCTGTTCTCAGTTCCGTTGACAAAAAATGATTTTCCGCAGGGCGATGTCAAATCCGACTGGAAAGTATGTTCCCCCGAAACGATTCCCGCGTTTTCCGCCGCCGCATACTTTTTCGGACGGGAAATCAACAGGAGTCTGAAGGTGCCGGTCGGGCTCATCAATACTTCGTGGGGCGGCACCAGGATTGAGCCGTGGACTCCGCCGGCCGGTTTCAAGTCGGTTCCCGAACTGAAAAACATAGCCAATCAGGTGGATTTGAGGAATCCGGCGTCCGAGGCGCATAAAAAACTGGCCGACGAGACAGTCGGGAAATTTGAAGGCTGGATCGACTCCACTAAAAAAGCGATCGCCGCAGGGCAGTTGCTTGCAGTTCCGCCCGCCTGTCCTCCTGAAATCATGCCGTATGAAAATAATCAGCAGCCCACCGTGCTTTACAATGCCATGATCCATCCGCTGGTTCCGATGTCCGTGCGCGGCGCCCTATGGTACCAGGGTGAATCCAACCGTGGCGAAGGCATGCTCTACTTCAATAAGATGCAGGCGCTGATAAACGGGTGGCGCACAGTTTTCCAGAACAAGGACATGGCGTTTTATTTCGTACAGCTTGCCCCTTATAATTATGGAAACAATCCCATGGCGCTGGCTGAAATATGGGAAGCCCAGGTCGCCTCGCTGTCAATCCCGGACACCGGCATGGCTGTGACCCTCGATATCGGCAATGTGAAGAACATCCATCCCACAAACAAGCAGGAGGTCGGTCACAGGCTGGCGCTGCTCGCCTTGAACAAGACCTACGGACAGAAAAACATCGTCTGCGACTCTCCTCTGTTGGACAATGTGAAGATCGACGGAAGCAAAGCAGTGATCACCTTCAAGAACGCAGTTGAACTCAAGACCCGCGACGGCAAAACTCCCGACTGGTTTGAAATCTGCGATGAAAGCGGCGCATTCAAGAAAGCCGATGCCATTATTCAGAGGAATACGGTCATTCTTTCCGCAGCCGGTATTGAAAAACCTCTTGTCGTACGATTCGCCTGGGATCACGTTGCGGAACCCAACCTGGTAAACGAAGCAGGTCTCCCCGCAAGCGCTTTCCGCTTCGGCAAACTGCCCTCAGGCGGCAAGATGGCAAGCCTGGTGCCTGAATCCAAGGATTATAAACTGGCATATGAGCTCAATCCTGTCAGTCCGCAGATGTCCAGCCCCGCTAAAATACTTTATCAAGCGGATAAGCGGCAGGAAATCAGCGGGGAGATCGTCAAGATCGCGTATTATCTTGAACTGACGAAAGCCGACGCCAGCACTGACTACGTGTTTGTCTCAATGGATCCGTTCACCAAGGACATCTCCAAAATCGGCGTACCGGATCTGGATTCCAAAGTCAAATTCCAGCAGAAACTCTCCAATATTTTCGTCAAGTCAAATGTCGCAGGTGTCAAAAACGGAACCTTCGCCGAAGGCGGATATGTTGAATTCTGGGGGACAAACTACGGGCCTGGCAATACTGCCGCCGTACCCGGGGCTTCCGCTACGCTCTACGATTTTGGAGACAGCCCGTCGAATGACGGTAATTATGGCAGCATGCAGATACACAATTATGTTGAAAAACAGACGGTGTTAGCCTTCAATCACTGGGTGGTAGGCGCCAAGGCCGACCTCGGGATTGGCAATTCCACTGGTCCGCAGCCGGACTGGACTTTCTTCGCGAACGCTGCGAAATATGCCAGCGGAAAACTGCTGATCCTGGTGCAGACAAAATAATAATGACAGGAGCCGATTACAAGAATTGAATTTTAACGGAGCGCGGGTTTTCTAACCCGCGATTTTCTACTGTTGGCGGGTAAGAAAACCCGCCCTCCGTTTTTTTGCATCAATTTAAGGCAATTCTGTAATATTTTTACAATAACTATATGGAGGAAGGTCAGAATGAAGATCAGCGGTTTGAAAAAATGGATGACTGGTTTGATTGGCGGAGCGGTTTTCGGATTCGGGATTTTTGTTGCGCAGGCGCAAAGTGAATTTCCGCTGAAGGAGGGAGACACCTGGGTGATGGTCGGTGACAGCATCACAGCCCAGCACCTGCATTCCAACTATTTCGAAGCCTTCTGTTACGCACGCTTTCCCAAACTCTCGTTCTGCTTTCGCAATTCCGGAGTAGGGGGCGATATAATCCCGAAAGTAATGGATCGCTTCCCATGGGATGTCGCGCCTTGGAATCCCACCGTAGTGTCGGTTGAACTCGGCATGAACGACCAAGGAGGTTTTGTCACTGGTAAATTCATCGAAAACATGTCTGGCCTTATAGGGAAAATCCGTTCGGTCAATGCTCGTCCCGTACTCTTCTCGGCCAGCCCGATGAACAACGGAAGCCCTCTGGCGAAACTGGCTGGAGGCAATGTCCGTCTCAAAGAATACGCCGATGCACTCAAAACACTTGCCGAAAAGGAAAAGATTCCTTGCGTGGACCAGTTCACGCCGCTCGCGGACTTATGGGCGAAGAATAAACCGATGGAAAATGTCGCAAACCATCTTGTATCCCTACGGACACTTCTTGCCGCGCAGCCGAACCTCGCGGGTTCCGAACACGCAAAGGCGTTCCTGGAGGTCTGGAACAAGATGGAGAAACAGCCGGTTACCATGATGGGAGACGCCGTCCATCCGGGACCGACAGGGCAGCTCACCATGGCCGCGACGCTGCTGTCCGGACTCAAGGCGCCGGGGTTGGTCAGCCGTTCAGTTATAGATGCCAGAACAGGAACTGCCGGCGAAGCCGTGCAGTGCAGGATTCAAAACATTAAAGTCGCTGGTGACACACTGTCGTTTGACCGTCTTGATGATGCTCTTCCATTCCCGATTCCGGACGATGCGCGTCCGTCCGTAACCGTTCTGGACAGCATCGCAGACCTGAGCCAGTACATGCTTGCGGTATCAGGACTGAAAGCTGATAACTACGATGTCAGCATTGACGGCGCAAAAGTGGCGACAGTATCCTCTGCTGAACTTGCCAAGGGCTGGAACATGGGCTTGCTTGACAAGGGGCCTGTTGCCGATCAGTGCCGTTCAATCCTTAAATTGGTCAGCGCCAAGGAAGGTTTGGTCGGACAATGGAGAGGGTTATCCAGGGCGGTTGCGAACAACAACGGTACGCAGGAACAGAAAGATCGGCTCGCAAAACTGACTGTGCAGGTCAAGGAGGCAGACGGCAAAATACGTGAAGCGGCTCAGCCCAAGTCCCGTCATTTTGAACTGGTTCCGGCAAAACCCGCCAAACCGTAGAGCCTTGTTGAAGTAGCCCAAGCCTCTGGCTTGTGAGCTTCCTAAAATAATTGCATAAATCTGCATATGGGAATTTCAAAGTTTATGAATATCCAATGGTAATTCAAATTCCAATTTCCAAATTCCAAAGCACAAACAAGCTCCAGATTTCAAATGAAGAAAAATTCCAAACTAATAAAAAAACAATATAAG
>JBAYFV010000131.1:0-9598 GCA_041666985.1 Victivallales bacterium | reverse complement strand
TGAGGCGGCGCGTTACGGAGAACGCGCCCTACCTTCGCCAATTTTGAAATTGGCTCAAACTAATAAAAAAACAATATAAGAACATGCCTTGCGGCATTGACTACGAACAAATTAAGATTCGTTATAGCCGGGACACTCGGGCGCTGGTCATCTTGGAAACTGATACTGCAAGCGTCCGGGGGGGCTTTCAGACGTGCGGGGTATAGCATGCCTTCGCGAAATATTCCAGCAGGAGTCCGAGCTCATGTCTTAGGTTTTTCCGTTCGACAATCCTGTCGATCATCCCTTTTTTCATGAGGAATTCGGATGACTGGAATCCTTCGGGAAGCTTTGCCTGCGTGGTGTCTTTTATGACGCGAGGCCCTGCGAACCCTATGAGAGCCTTGGGTTCCGCGATTGTGATGTCGCCGAGAGACGCGAAACTCGCTGTCACGCCGGCGGTAGTGGGGTGGGTCATTATTACAATATAGGGAAGTTCCGCTTCAGCATGCCTTGCAAGCGCGCCGCTTGTCTTCGCCATCTGCATGAGACTGAGCATCCCTTCATACATTCTTGCCCCTCCGCTTGCCGTAACAATGACAAGCGGCAGTCTTTTGGCGGTTGCAAGCTCCGTGATCCTTGTGATTTTCTCGCCGACCACCGAACCCATGCTCGCTCCGAGAAAACGGAAATCCATGACGGCCAGCGCATAATCTTTTCCATTCAGTTTCGCCGTTCCGCAGACTACGGCATCCTTCATTCCGGTCTTTTCCCGGTTCTGCTGGAGTTTTTCGCTGTAGAGGGCGACTCCTTCGAATTTCAGGATGTCAACGGAACTCATGTTCATGTCTATCTCGGAGAAGGTTTCCGGATCGGTGAGCAGAGCAATCCTGGCCTGCGCGGTCATGGAATGATGGAATTCGCAGGTTGGACATACGTTCAGATTTTCCTCAAGCTGTTTCTTGAAGACTAGTTCATTGCAGTCCTTGCACTTGTCCCATATCCCGTGAGGTACGCCTTTTTTCGTCAAAGTGCCAAGCCTGGAAGATTTTGATTTTCCGAAAAAACCCATAATTTTAACCTCTTGCCAATATAAGAATGTTTGTTTCTTTCGCTCCGTATTCAAGAAGCGCCGAGGACGCGGACGTAAGCGTCGAACCGGTAGTCAGCACATCGTCAACCAGCAATATAACGCTGTTTTTGCAAATCTCACCATCAGTTACGGAAAAAGCTCCTTCAAGATTTTTTCTGCGCTGGATTCCGCTCAGATTCGCCTGCTTCGGAGTACGTTTTACCCTCCTGAGAACTGTACGCGTCGGAACTCCGGTTTCGCCGGAAATAACCTGGCAGAGAATGCGCGACTGATTGTAGCCTCTGGTAAAACTTCTTGTCCAGTGCAGCGGGACGGGCACGATGAAATCCGGCTTTATCCGGGATTTTTTCAGCAGTTCCGCGGCAATCGTCCCGAACGGCCTCGCAAGCGCAGTGTCGTTCTTGTATTTGAATCTGTGGATCAGATCCCTGCCGTAATCCTCCATCCTCATGAGAGCCACGGCTTTCCTCCATTTCCTCTTTTCCTCCTTCAAACATTTCCCGCAGACCTCGAATATGCCGTCATTTTCAGCTCCGCAGCCGCGGCATGCGGGATTTTTCACAAGGGGAAGCCTGTCCAGGCATCCCGAACAAAGTCCGGAATGGCCGGCGGGCATGTTTTTCAGGCATGCGGGGCAGGGGAATGAAACGAATTCCGAAACAACCCGTTTTGCGAAATCCGCAAATCTGTAATTATGTGGAAATGGAATAACAGTGTCCACGATACCGATTATCCTGTTATTTTTCCTTTAAAACAATTTTATTGTTTTATAAGGAAGAATTTCTATGATTCAAGTACAATTCGCCTGACATTCTTCTTGCCGGCCTTGAGAAGCAGAGCCTCGTTTTGGAAATCATTTTCCCCCACGGTTGCCTTCTCGTCGCTTATCCGTGTTTCATTTATATAGGCGCCGCCGCCTTTGATAAGCCTTCTGGCGTCACTGCTCGAATTGCAGAGTCCGGAGTCCGTCATGAGCTTTACAATCCAGATTCCGCCGTTTGCGAAATTCGCAGCCGGAATCCTGTAGGTCGGGAGATCGGCGATAGAACCGCTTTCGGAAACGACGCTTTTTATTGAGCTGGAAGTCTCAATTTTCCCATTTGGATCCGCAAAACCGAATTTTGCGCATGCCGCAAGATATGCGCGGGATGCGGCTTCGTGTCCGTGAGCCAGTTTTGTAGCCTCGAATGCGAGGATTTCCTTGGTTCTGTTTATTTCAGGGGCCTGAAGCCTGCCGAGCCGTTTTATCTCATCTGTGGGAAGGACTGTGAAATAGTTGAGGAGTTTTTCGACTTCGCCGTCGGCGGAGTTCCTCCAGAACTGATAGTAGTCGAAAACAGAAGTCTTCTTTTCGTCAAGCCATATGGCTCCGGCGACGCTCTTGCCGAATTTTTCGCCCTTGTCGTTCATAAGAAGAGGCATTGTGATGCCGAACGCCTCTTTTGATGACATGCGTCTGACAAGGTCTATTCCGGCGACAATGTTTCCCCACTGGTCCTGCCCGCCGAGCTGGAAAGTGCAGTTGTGCCCCTTGTTCAGGACATAGAAGTCATAAGCCTGAAGAAGCATGTAGTTGAATTCGAGGAATGACAGTCCGGTTTCAAGGCGAAGCTTGACGGATTCGGCCGTCAGCATCCTGTTTACGCTGAAACGGTATCCGACTTCGCGCAGGAAATCAATGTAGAGCATGTTGCCGAACCAGTCGGCGTTGTTGACGAATATCGCCTTCCCCTCGGTGGTGTCTATGAAATGCGCCAGCTGGCCTTTTATTGCGGCCGCGTTTTCCGCGACTTTCTCTTTTGACATTATCGGGCGGGCTTCCTGTTTTCCGGAAGGATCGCCGACAAGCGCGGTTGCGCCGCCGACAAGGACAATCGGGATGTTTCCCGCCGCCTGTACATGCCTTATCGCCATCACAGGCAGAAGATGTCCGACGTGAAGACTGTCGGCCGTCGGGTCAAATCCGACGTAATAGACATTCCCGCCCCTGTTGAGTATCTCCGGTATGTGTTCATCATCAGTTGTCTGATAAATGAAATTTCTTTCCTTCAGTTCGTTGAAACAGTTCATATTCATTGGCCTGTCCGATTCTGTTCTTGTTCTAAAGATGTAGCACGGGCGTCTTGCCTGTGAAAATTTTTAAACGATTGAACCATAATTTAACGAGGTTATTGCAAAATTAAACAGGTATGGATAACTTTGAAGGATATTCGCCGGCAGCGGCTTTTTAATCTTCCCGGTTTTTACGCATTTCGCAATCATGTCTACACTCTACATTATCAAATCTTCCCGGCAAACCTGTTTTCGCCAAAATTCCAGCCGGCAGATGTCCCTGTTGTTTCTTTACTGCCCCCAAGGGCCCGCTAAAAAATAACCCGGGCATTTGCTGGCCGGGATTTTGGATTGATTATCAATGATAAACCCGAGATGATTTCTTGAAATCGCCCGACATTGTGGTATGTTAGGGAAAAGTTGAAAATTAAAATTCCCGTCAATTCTTCTTTTTTTTTAACTCGTGACTCTGCATCTGTGTGGAGCTTGCCGTGGCGGCAAGACCCAGAAGCCCAAATCGGTGAAGTTGTCCCGGCCTGCGGGAAACGTTCTGTAATTCCGACCAATGCTCCTGTGCCCGTGTGAAGTCTGGATCACCGCGATCCTTCTTCATTAACGGATCGCCCTGTGCACTGTGTAAACGTCAACGGCACCGGATTGTGTCTGAAATTTTGGAGATACCATGAACAAAGTAGAGCCTGTCCACAAGCTTAAATCAAAAGCCAACGTATTGCTGACCAGCGTCTTCGGCCCATATGCCCAAAACGACGAATATGGAAGCCGTGATATAAATCCGATGGAGCTTTATCAGAACCAGGTGACGCGCACACAGGGTGCATTCTCACTGAGAATGTTTCACCGTTCTTTCGGGCTGATGCTGATTCAAAGCAACCTGGATGCGCCCACGACTCTTCTTGATTTCCCCTCCCTTCAGATTTTCACAGATGAAATCAAATGCAAAAGTTACGACATTGTCGGCATCAGCGCAATCGCCCCCAATATCGGAAAAGTAAAGGAGATGTGCAGGTTGATTCGTCAGTACCAGCCGCATGCAGCCATTGTCGTAGGCGGGCACATTGCAAACATGGACAATCTTGGAAACCTCATTGATGCCGACCATATTGTCTGCGGTGAAGGTGTCAAATGGTTCCGTTCATATCTTGGACAGGATGCGGGCGCTCCGATAAAACATCCTGAAGTGTACTCTGGTTTCAACACCCGCATTCTCGGTCTTGGTTTGAAAGAGAAGCCTGGCGAAACAGCCGCTATTCTCCTTCCTTCCGTGGGCTGTCCGATCGGCTGCAACTTCTGTTCCACCTCCGCGCTCTTTGGCGGAAAGGGGAAATCAATTCATTTCTACGAAACCGGCGATGAGTTGTTCGAGGTCATGTGCCAGCTGGAAAAAAACCTGAAGGTAAAGTCTTTTTTCGCCCTGGATGAGAATTTCCTCTTCTACAGGAAACGCGCACTGCGTCTTCTTGAGCTAATGGAGGAGCACTCTAAAAGCTGGGCCATATATGTTTTCAGTTCGGCGAAGGTACTGAGATCCTACAGCATGGAGCAACTGGTCGGTCTTGGTGTTTCATGGGTCTGGATGGGGATTGAAGGCAAAGACAGCCAATATGCCAAGCTGGGCGATATAGATACGAGGGGACTGGTCAGGGATCTTCAGGACAATGGGATCCGCGTTCTCGGTTCATCAATTATCGGCATGGAAGGCCACACCCCCGGGAATATCAGTCAGGTCATAGACGATGCCGTCAGCCACGGCACTGTCTTCCACCAGTTCATGCTCTATACTCCGAACCATGGTACGCCGTTGTACAAGGAGCTTCGGGAGAAGGGGGTCATTTTCTCGGAAGCCGAATTTCCCCTTGCCGACTCGCACGGACAGTATAAGTTCAACTACAGGCACTCCCACATCAGGGACGGGCAGGAGGAGCAGTTTCTTCTGGACGCCTTCAACAGGGATTTCGAAGTCAACGGCCCGAGTTTGACCCGCATGTTCAAGACCACGCTGAACGGCGTGAAAAAATATAAGAATCATCCCAGCAGGCGTATTTCCGACCGCTATAAACGGGAGGCGGTGAAGCTTGGTTCCTCCTATGCCGGAGCCACATGGGCGATCCGCAGATACTTTAAAAATGACCTGAAGCTCCGCGCGGAGCTCGATTCGCTGATGAAGGAGATTTACCGTGAATTCGGCTGGAGGAGCCGTATTTTGGCTCCGGCCATGGGGCTGTATATCAGCCACATGATCAGAAAAGAGGAGGAACGGCTCGAAAATGGCTGGACATACGAACCCCCCACCTTTTACGAGAAAAATCCAGCCGCTCAAATGCTGGGGGAGCGTGTACAGGTCGGTGAGGCGTATACCCGGACAACTTCAGGCAGATTAATTCCCGCGACCGCCGACTGATGCGTTTTTTTTGGAAAACCAATGGTTTTAAATGTATATTGGGTCTGGGAAAATTAAATAACCGGGGCGGAAAATGAATCAAAATCAATATGTCAGGATTCTTGTTTTATCGGTACTGCTTTCGATGCCGCTGTGCGATGTTTTCTGCGCGGATGCTGTTGAGGGCACGGTGAAAGCCAATGTGCTGAATGTAAGGGTCAGGCCGGGCGAGAAGTATGCGCTTGTGGCTCAGATGAGCAGGAACGAGAAAGTCAGGGTTGTAAATTTTGAAAAAGGCTGGTACGAGATAGCGGCCCCGTCCAAATCATCGGTATGGATTTCGACAGCTTTCGTAAAAGACGGAGTAGTTGCGAAAAAGGCATCTCTGCGTACGGGGCCGAGCGTCGCCTGCGCGCCTTATGCAATATCCGCAGAGGAGGGGGTTCGGCTGGAAGTTCTTGATTCCACGCAGGAGGGATGGCTGAGAATATCGCCGATTGAAGGCCTGACAGGATGGATCAACGCAGAATTTGCAGATGTTGCCCCGGGCGATGCCGACACCCTTGAAAATGGGAAAAAAGACAGATTGAATACAGGAAAACTGCTTGACCGGGGTGCCGGGAAAGATTTAAGTCCGATAAAAGGGAATCAGGCAGATGAGAAACCTCCCTTTACGGGGGCGACCGCCAGAGTTGTCTCATACGAGGGGGTTCTCATAGCTGTTGACGCAAATGCGGACAATGCGGGAGTCACTCATGCGCTGGTGTCGAGAACCAACGGACAGTATTTTCCGCTATGTTATGCCTACAGCAGAAAAATGAACCTCAAATTGTGGGAAGGCCGTAAAATACGGGCGACAGGTCAGGAGAGATGGGTAAAGTGCTGGCAGAGGCCCGTTGTCGAGCTTGAAATGGTAAATTCTCTGGGTTCCCTCTGAACCTATTTTTATTAAAAAATCCTTTCCGCTCTTTTCATATTCAGTTCATGTGATATAATATGCGCCCGGACTTTAATACTGCATCCGCGCGTTCTCCTCGTTGGAGGATATGGCTAGGGCGAGTCCGCGAAACGGTGAATCGGAGAATCGGCGATAATAAATTCGACCCCCCAGCTCTTCCGAATCTACAGTCGGTTAAACTTTCAGAATTGAACAAAATTGGAAACAGGAAATCACTTGTATGGCAGACATCAGGAATATTGCGATCATCGCACACGTGGATCATGGGAAAACGACACTCGTGGACCAGATCATACGTCAGTCAAAACTCTTCCGTGACAATCAGGTCATGCATGATTGCTTCCTCGACAGCAACGACCTCGAACGCGAGCGCGGAATCACCATTCTTGCCAAGAACATCAGCGTAAAATACAAAGGCATTAAAATAAACATCATCGACACCCCCGGACACAGTGATTTCGGCGGACAGGTCGAACGCGTGCTCAACATGGCGGACGGGGTTCTTCTCCTGGTCGATGCCGCAGAAGGGCCGCTGCCGCAGACAAGGTTTGTTCTTGACAAGGCGCTCCGGCTGGGACTGTATCCGATTGTCATAATAAACAAGATCGACAGGCAGGATGGCCGTCCGGCGGAAGTGCTGGACAAAATTTATGAGCTTTTCCTCGAGCTCAACGCATTGGATCACCAGCTCGATTTCCCTATCCTCTATGCCAGCGGAAGGGATGGATGGGCTTCAACTTCCCCTGACGGCGGCGAAAGAAACACGATGATTCCGCTGATGGACGCAATTGTGGACAAGGTTCCCGCCCCGAAAACACTCGAAGGCCCTGTGCAGATGCAAGTGAGCACTCTCGATTATTCTGATTATGTGGGCCGAATCGGCATAGGCCGGGTTTACCGTGGGAATCTTGACATGTCAAAGCCAGTTGTTGTGATTAAGAGAAACGGCGAGAAGCAGCAGGCCCAGCTTAAACAGCTCCTCACATTTGAAGGGGTTGAGAGAAAGGAGACAAACATTGTTCAGTGCGGAGACCTTTGTGCGGTCGTGGGAATTGAAAAGATTGACATAAGCGACACTATAACCGATGCACTTGAGCCGGAATCGTTGCCTCCCATCAGCGTGGACGAACCGACTCTTGCGATGACGTTCAGGGTTAACGATTCCCCGTTTTACGGGCAGGACGGCAAGTATGTCAGCAGCAGGCATCTCCGTGAAAGGCTTTACAAGGAAGTCGAACGTGATGTGGCGCTTAAGGTGGAGGATTCCAGCGGCGACTCCTTCAAGGTCAGCGGCAGAGGTGTTCTGCATCTTGCGATCCTCATTGAAAACATGAGGCGTGAAGGATATGAGCTGGCGGCGTCACAGCCCCAGGTTATTCTGAAAAACATAAATGGGCAGAAATGCGAACCAATTGAAATCCTCACTGTTGACGTGCCGGTGGAATATTCAGGGAAAGTCATCGAGGTCGCCGGAATGCGGAAAGGCGAGATGATTCTGATGGAGCAGCACGGCGTAAGACAGCTTCTTGAATTCTATATTCCGACCCGGGGCATAATCGGCATCAGGAGCAAACTTATGACCGCCACTGCGGGCCAGGCCATTATTTCACACAGATATCACGAATACGCCCCATTCAAGGGGGAGTTCCCGAGAAGACTCAACGGCGTGCTTATAAGCATGGATAAGGGGAAGGCCATACCTTTTGCGATTGACGGTCTCCAGCTCAGGGGGATCTTCTTCATTGATCCGGGCGAGACGGCTTATGAGGGAATGATTGTGGGGGAACACTGCAAGGACAGCGATCTGATTGTAAACGTCCAGCGTGAAAAAAAGCTCACAAACATGCGGGCGTCCGGTTCCGACAGGCAAATGAAAATTGTGCCTGCGCAAAAGAAGAACCTCGAGGAGGCCCTCGAATATATTGCAGACGACGAGCTTGTAGAGGTGACTCCGAACTTCATAAGAATGCGGAAGCGCTTCCTTACCGAAATTTCACGCAAACGCACAAAGCGGGCTGCGTCCGACGAGGAATAAATTTTCAGAACGCACCCCGACACCCCGGACAGGAATGTCCGGGGTGTCTTTTTTCATTCCCGCCCCTCGCCATTGGAATTTTGCCGATGCGCTTTTTTATGCGGGTTCCCCTTGAATTTACTCCGGTTTTCCAGTAGCTTTTCAAAAGTAGGCAAATCATGGTTTTTTTAGCAGGAGCTGTTTCAACATGAGAACAATAAGAAATCTCTTCCTATCTTCAGTCATTGTCTTGTCTTCGGGCATTCCCGTCAGCTGTTCCTCTACCGACTCCTCAACCGGATCCTATGATTCAAAGTCAGTTTACAGCCGTCCGCTCTACAGCAATATCGCGAAACAGTCCATGGCTTACGAGGGGGTTGAACGTAATCCGGTCATCGTTGTCCATGGTTTTCTCGGAGCGAAACTGAAAAACTACAGGACCGGGGAGAATGTATGGGGAGAGTTCAGGGGGATCAGTATTCTTAAAGGGTATTCAAATGAACAGTTGAGGGGATTGTCCGTTCCCATGGAAACAGGCAAAAGTCTTAAGGATTTGAAAAATGATGTGCGCCCTTTTTCCATCCTCAACAATGTGGATGTCGGGATAATGGGCATCCATTTCAACATTGACGCATATGACAGGATGCTCGAAATACTTGCAAAGGCGGGATATGTGCCGGAAGGCAAACCCCTGCCGCAGGGCAAGCGCTTTTCTTCACTGTTTGTCTTCTACTATGACTGGCGGCGCGACCTTCCTGAAAATGCGGGCAGGCTCAATGATTTCATTCTTCAGAAAAAAGCTTACATGCAGGAGCAGTACAGGAAGAATTACGGTGCGGTTGATTATGATGTGCAGTTTGATATCGTCGCCCATTCAATGGGGGGGTTGCTTTCACGTTACTATCTAGCCTACGGGAATCAGGATCTGCCGGAGGACGGTTCCATGCCGAAACTCGACTGGCGCGGAAGCAAGCATGTTGACAAGGTGGTTATCGTCGCCACTCCCAATGCAGGATATCTGGATACTTTTGTTGAAATGCAGGAGGGTTTGTCAATTGCCCCGGAAGCTCCCCTTTATCCGCCCGGAATCATAGGAACGTTCCC
>JBAYFV010000130.1:0-9676 GCA_041666985.1 Victivallales bacterium | reverse complement strand
TGAATGACGCGACCATCTCCACATAGAAAGGATTAACGCTTTTCTCGCCGCCGCGGGAAGCCAGCCGAGGTGGCCGCTCCAGCGGAAAACGGGAAAGGTCAGCTATCAACGGGCCACTGGCGCCAGCCACTTGTTTGATTTCCTCCACAGACAGCGAGCGCCGCCAGATTGCCATCTCGTCCACGAATCCCGAGGCGTGATCGAATTGCAACGTGCTGAGGCCGAGCGCCAACGGCGCGTCTGCTTTCGGTTCGATGTAGAGATAATTCGCGCGACCGATTTCCACTCCGTCCAGATAGAGCGCGCAAGTTTCCTTCTCCCACGTCAAAACCAGATGATGCCACGCGCCGTCGCCCAGGATTTTCATTTTCTCCCATGGGAAGGGAATCACGCTTTTGCCGGCTTTGTACTTTTCGCGGCCGGCATCACCGGCGTAAGAAGGCCCTGAGCCAATCGACCAAACCGGTTGTCCCCAACCGCCGCCCAGTGCCATCACAGTACCCCGGAAGGAACGTGTCCAACAGGAAATGGTTCCCGCTGCGCCGCTGAATCCGACATGAGCCAGTGTCCTCAATAATCTGTTGGACTTCCACCGGGTTCCACCGGGAATCCAGGGACCGGCGAAATTCCGTAAATCGGGGGATTTCTGGTATTGCTCAAGTTGAAGAGCGCTCGCCTCGACTTCGGCGGAGGACGGTTCCAACAGCATCAACCGGAGCACAAGCCGCTGCCCGGGTCTGCGAACATCAATACTAAGTCCGGCAGTCACGCGCTGCCATTCGGAAGTCAACGGAATCTCTTTCGGCTCGCTCCTGGTTTCAAACGGGGCCTTGATTTTCGCCTTGGGATTCTTCTTCTCGGCTACGGCATTGCCGTCCAGAATCGTTTTTTTCCAGTCCGTTGATTCCACTTCATCCACCACTTCCAGTCGCACCTTGATGCCCGGCGTTGCGGCGCGCAAATAAACGGATCCCAGGAAGGCTTTAAAATCACGAGTGGGGCCTTCCACGTTTGAGAGTTCCACGGGAACCGTTTGCCAAAGGACTCCCACGCCACCTTTCGCGATGAGCGTCGGCACATCCTTAAACTTGTTCACCGTATCGACCCTGAGGGTCACGCTCGGTTCCGTAGTAAACCCCTTCGCTCCGACAGACGGGCTAGCCTGCTCCTCTTTCAACAGATTTTCATAGGCCGGCTCGAACTTGTATCCCTTGCCATACTTACCCTCAACCAGCGACTTCGTATCCAGAACAAAGCGATGCACCGGGTTCCCTTGAAGATAAGCGGCGGCGGGGGCATCAAAGCCCTGATAGAAAATCAGATCACGGGTAATGCCAGACTTTGCGTTGACTGCGGCATCCTCAGGAGAGGCTGAGGTAATGAATATCAAAAAAACGTAAATCAGAAAAAAGAAGTTTCGCTTTTTTTCAGGTCTGCCGGCTTGTTGTCCAAGTTCTTTCATTTTTTTCCTGTTTTATACTTTTTTCCACTTTCACAGTGCGGATATTGATGTTTACTTCTGTATGATTTTACTTTTTGAGATTTTTGTCATAAGCTTTGGTTTTAACGATAAAATGTTATAGAAATTATAAGATCGCTGCCAGGGATCAAACAAAATGTTTTTCATGGACTTCCAAATGGCATTATTGTGGCAAAGTTCCAAGGACGAGGTGAAATAAATGAATATTTTTGAGGTTCCACATGCCCGTCGCAGAAAACAAAATTGCACGTCCTATTGTTATTGTGTCTGAAGTCGACGGTGCCGGCGACTAAGTCAATAGAATATTTACCTAATTTTGGCACGGTGGCTGTAGCTGCAGTGTAGGTGTCGCCGAATCCCACCTGCCG
The DNA here is from genome assembly GCA_041666985.1 of Victivallales bacterium. Taxonomy (GTDB): domain Bacteria; phylum Verrucomicrobiota; class Lentisphaeria; order Victivallales; family GWF2-50-93; genus GWF2-50-93. The sequence continues at coordinate 7,828 of JBAYFV010000130.1, read as the reverse complement.
GGACGGATCTTTTATGTGTGTAATAGTTCGATACGCTATCCCTCCAGCCGCCTTAGCTCCGCCAATCCCATAGTAATTCATTCCGTACGGCACATATCCCCCACCGCAATAGAGGGGTTGAAAAGTAAATGACGGGCAGACAAGAAATGATTTTTCCTTAAACACCCCCTTGTCGTAAGCAGGATAAAGGTTGTCGGCCATGCTGTCCATCCAATTCCTTGTGGAGACCCCATCGTAAAACCAGTCAGTTAATACCGGGAGGCGTCCATCAAAATCGTTAGTATAATTCATCCAGCAGCTTTGGAGTTGCCGCTCATTGTTGATGCAGGCAATGCTTTTGGCCATATCCTTTGCATTTTTCAGTGCCGGCAGGAGCATGGCTGCAAGAATTGCGATGATCGCTATTACAATGAGGAGCTCGATCAATGTGAACGGCTTCCATTTTTCCCGACGGGAATATTCCGCTATGTGTAAATCAGCCCATGTGTTTCTCTTCATTTTACACCTCGGTTATCGGAAGATTAGCCCTTCCTGTTGGCGTTTTCAATATCTTTGCCGTCCACAATGCAATCCTGTTTCTTTAGCTCCGCCTGAAGTTTTTTAATATTCACCTTGCGCGGTGTTACATTATCCCTGAGTGAAATAACCGAGGCCACGCCTGCGGCCTGCCCCATAACTCCGCACTGCGGCATCACACGCAGGCTTCCGAGTGCCTCGTGGGTGCAGGATGCGCAGCGTCCGGCCACCAGCAGATTGTCGATCTTCTGCGGTACTATTATACGATAAGGAATCTGGTATTTCAATCCAGGAGCGGGTCTTACCGTCTTTTGATCCATCCCGATGCCGCTGCAGTTGTGGATGTCGATGAAGAACGATCCGTATCCGATTGAATCCTCGAAATCTTTCATGCCAAGCACGTCTTCCTTGGTCAGCACATATTCCCCGGTGATCCTCCTGCTTTCACGTGTTCCTATGGTGCTGGGGGTTGAAATCATGTGGCAGTTCTCCAGTCCGCACACGTATTTGCGGAAGACAGCGATTGATTCATAAGCCTGCTTGCGCGCCTCAATGGTGGCCTTCGTGAGATCTGAAGCATTGGTGGTGTCTATTCCGGTGACATGTGTGAAGTTTACGCCAAGCTGGTCAGGACGGGTTGGCGTAAACCACCAGCCCATGACAGTTGACTGGAACGGACGCATATCGCCGCTATCCTGAGCCCTCTTCCAGACGTTTTCCATCTTGTATCCTTCAATCCGCTGGAACTCGGAAAATTTCTTCACGTCAACTCCTCCGATTGTGAACATCAGCGTGACCGGCTGGCAAAGTCCAGTGCCCTTTTCGCCCTGCTCATATTCGCATCCGGCTCTGGCGGCGACATCTCCATCACCGGTACAGTCAATGATCCGTTTTGCAAGAATGACATGTCTCCCGCTTTTGTTCTGAATCACAACCCCTTTAACCGTTCCGTTTTCGACGATGGCATCTGAGAAAAAACTGTGATACAGAAGATCAACACCGCATTCCTCAGCCATATTTTCGAGTACAAGTTTCATCCCTTCTACCTCGAAGTCCGAGTAGCTGTTGTTGCAAACCCCATAGCCTGCCGTGCTTGCCCGTTCAGCCATCTCAAATGGTATACCTCCAACCACTCTTGTATCCGTCTCCCAGGCCGAATATAGGCACATGTGACCGTGTCCGCCAGCTGTGGCGATTCCGCCAAGGCAGTTGAACTGCTCGACGATCATCGTCTTTGCTCCCATCCGGGCAGCCGCGAATCCCGCAGCGACTCCGGCAGGTCCCCCTCCTATAACGAGCACATCAAATTCCCTAGTGATTGGGATTCGGCTTGTAACTGATGTATCATGCATAACGGATATCCTTTCAACTTCGAAATTTTAATTATTTAAACAATGCGTATTGCGAATAGTCTATTTTGTAATGAGCGCAAAAATATCATACTATGAGTATAATGCATAATGCTAAAAAGTCAAGAGGGTAATATGTTTTTTTCAAAATATTATCATGATATGGATGCGGGATCTGCCAGTTTCCCCAGTGTATTCCTGAGGATTTTTCCGGACTCCTCCACGGACAGGTAATTCTGCTTGGAGAAGATGGCCAGTCCGGCTTCGCCCCTCTCAAGCTGGAACTTGATTGCGCAGTTTATCTTGTTGTCAAAGAAATCCCTGAGATAGAGGAATCCATGATTAGCCAAACTTTCATCCACCATGTCGTAGAGATGATTCGCTTCATATCCAGGATATTTTGAGTGTTTTATGCTGGCCCGGATTATCCTGAGCGCCGTCCTTTTGCCCATCGAATGCGCCAAAAGGAGGCCGATTGATGAAATATGAACCGGGAAGTCGGAGTCGTAGAAAGTCATTTTTGTCTCTGATGCCGTGAAATAGAACATTTTCTCCTCGAACAACGTGCCCACCGCCATTTCGAGTCCGGTCTCCATCTTGAGCTTGACGCAGGTGTCTATTGCCCGGTCAACGATGGGGAAAGAGCGCATGGCAATGCTGCCAAGGGCGAAGATGCCGATATCTGGGGCGAAGCTGTGGAAATCCGGTTTGTATACCAGTTTCGCTTTCTGAAGTGATTGTAGCATGCGCGATGCTGAAGTCTGGTGGATTCCTATTTCCTTTGCAAGCTTTGAGGCTGTCATCCTCCTGTTCAAAGCAAGCAGCCTCAATATTTCCAACCCCCTGTCAAAGGTCTGAACACCAGTCTTTTGCATAAAATTACTCCAGGATAAGCTAAATATAAAACTTTTCGCACACTTCCACTTTAGCACGGACATATAATGTGGGGAAAATCTAACACTGTAATGATGGATTTCAACGGTACTTGGTTTTGGACATGGGAAAGCCCGAGTTACTTCTGCACTGGTGTTTGTCCGATTCGGATTTCCATTTTATCGGGAAGTCGCGGCACTGGGCGGGTCGCACATCGTATATCTCGCAGCGCGGAGGATTGTCAGAGAAAAATATGCATGTGCCGTCCGGATTTTCATTAAGGGAGAGGTTTCTGCGGTCGGCGGTGAGAACCGCCATTTTATCAATGAAATCAAGGACATCCATTCCGAGTCGGACCGCGATCTTGTCCGCCTCCTCCTGCGAAATTCGCACATAGCCGTGCCATCTGCAGCAGTCGCCGCACCGGAGGCACTTGAAGTTAACGGGTTTTTCCATATCCATATCTTTTTAATTTTTTCGCGGCGAAAAAATTTTCAAAACATCCCGGTGATGACTCCGTCATCCCCGATATCGATCTTCTTGTATGCGGGATTCTGCGGAAGACCGGGCATGCGCATTATGTCGCCGGTGATCGGCACCAGGAAACCTGCGCCGGACGCGATCTCTATCTCACGCACGGTGACAAGGAAATCCTTCGGTCTGCCGAGAAGTTTCGGGTTGTCTGAAAGGGAGTTCTGTGTTTTTGCAATGCATACTGGAAGTTTTTCCAGGCCGAGTTTCCGGATCAGTTCAATGTCCTTGAGCGCCTTTGGAAGGTAGTCAACTTTCTTTGCGCCGTAGAGCTTGCCCGCAATTGTCGATATTTTCTCCTCAATTGAAATATCAAGCTGGTAAAGAGGATGCGACCTGGAGGGGCCGGACGTTGCAGAAACAACTTTTTCGGCGAGGTCGATCGCTCCGGCTCCGCCTTTTTCCCAGGCTTCGGAATATGAGAACGGAATTCCCCTGTCCTTGAGGAGGCCGGACAGCGTTTCAATTTCCTTTTCAGTATCGCCTGTGAATTTGTTTATCGCCACTACGGCTTTTGTCCCGAAATGGAGGATGTTTTCGTAATGTTTTTCGAGGTTGGAGAACCCTTTTGCGATGGCGTCGATGTTTTCCTCGTTGAGCTTCTTAAGTTCAGCGCCGCCATGGTATTTCAGGGCTCTGGCGGTGGCGACAAGTACGACTGCGCTTACTGAGAAGCCGGCTTTCCTCGCGACGATGTCGAAAAATTTTTCAGCGCCCAGTTCGAAGGCGAAGCCTGCTTCAGTTATCGCATAGTCTCCGAGTTTCATGGCGAGTCTTGTGGCGATTATGGAATTCGCACCCTGTGCGATGTTCGCAAATGGTCCGCCATGGATGAGGACGGGATTGTTCTCAAGTGTCTGCACGATATTGGGTTTGAGTGCGTCCTTGAGGAGCGCGGTGGCCGCGCCCGCGACATTCAGCGCCCTGGCGAAAACCGGGTTCTTTTCCTGGTCAAGCCCTATGAGGATGTTCTCGATGCGGCTCTTGAGTTCGGAATAGCTTTCGGAAAGACAGAGTATCGCCATGATCTCGCTTGCCGCAGTGATGTCGAATCCCGTTTCGCGCGGATATCCGTTCTTTGTGCCGCCGAGGCTTATTACGATGTCGCGGAGAGAGCGCTCGTTCATGTCCATGACCCTCTTCCAGTGGATCGTTCGCGAATCTATCTTGATCTGCCCCCGGTGGAGTTCGTTGTCTACGGCGGCTGCGATGAGATTATGAGCCCTTTCGACGGCGGGGATGTCGCCTGTAAAGTGGAGATTGATGTCCTCCATCGGGGCTACCTGGGCGCGGCCTCCGCCCGTCGCTCCGCCCTTCATTCCGAAGACAGGCCCGAGTGAAGGCTCGCGGAGGGCGAGAATCGAGTTGTGTCCGGCTTTCCTGAAGGCGTCGTGGAGTCCGATTGAGGTTGTGGTTTTCCCTTCTCCTGCCGGGGTTGGTGTGATTGCGGAAACCAGGATGAGTTTGCCGTCCCTGCCGTTTTTGAACTCATCGCAAAGGTCAAGCGAGATCTTTGCCTTGTAGTCGCCGTATTTTGAAAGATGTTTCCCGGGTATTCCGGCCGATTTTGCCACTGCCGATATGTCCTTGAGATTTAAGTTTTTGCTCATTGTTTCCTCGTTATGTTAGTAGAGACTTTTCGATTTCAGGCTTCAGGGATCTTATCCTCTCTTCAAATGGCATTGGAGCCGGAAAACCCAGGGAAATTATTTTTCCCATGCCGAGGTGTGAATCATGTGGACGGAGGGCTTCTGTTTTCGGGGCTTCCTTGAGGCGGACAATGTTTTTCATGGTCTTTCCGAATATTTTTGCGATTGTCTCAGTTATCTTGTAGCGGCTGGTTTTATCCTGTCCGCTGAAATGGAAGATTCCAGAGGCGTTTTTTTCAAGAAGGAAAAACACCGCTTCGGCGACATCGCCGGTGTAGGTCGGATATCTGACAATTGAATCCTCCATAGGCCATGGTTTTTCCGAGGCAAGGGCCTTCAGGGTTCCTGAGAGCAGGTCTGATTTTGCGAGTCCGCCCCCGATTCCGTATAGAAGGGGTACGCGCAGTATGCAGGAGTTTCCGCAAAGCTTCAAAAGCGCTTTTTCGCCCAGGAGCTTGCTTTCCCCGTAATAGTTGACAGGCGAAGGCTTGTCATTTTCCCCGTATGGAGGATTTGTTCCGGGGAAAACATAGTCGGTTGAAATGTAGAGCATCCTGGCGCCGCGGTTTGCGGCTTCTGAAGCAATCTGTTCCGTCGCCCATGCATTGAGGCGGTGTGCGCCGCTTTTGTCCTTATCGCACTGGTCTGGACTCCGCCAGGCTGCGGTGTGAATCAAAGTATCCCAGTCGGATTCAATTATCTTTCTGATCCCGGCATCTGTTGTCAAATCAGCGGAAAGAAAACCGGATGAGGGTTTTGAACAAACCCTGATAATTGCAGAAGTGTGCGGGTGTCTCTGTTTTGCCGAGTGGACAATATCGGAACCGAGGAGTCCGCTTGCGCCTGTGATCAGTGTTTTCAATTTGAAGCTTCCTGATTGAAGTTTAAGTTGCAACCGAATCAAAATTAATATGTTAGGGATAAATATCAACTTGATTCTTGAATCTTTTTCAAGTTCGTATAACGTATGCGGCGAAAAAAAAGTCTCAGCGTGTTGGGACGCGGAAGATAAATTACATGACATTCTGACAGTTTTTGATTCATATGCGTTGATACTATGATAGATTGACATGTTTGACATTAAAAAGGGAGTTATAATGAGCAAGGGCTATGCTATTGCGATTGCCGGGGCGACCGGAGCTGTCGGTGCGGATATGATGGAAACTCTTGAGAAGAGAAATTTTCCGGTCCGGAGCCTTCGTCTTCTCGCTTCTGAGAGATCGGTCGGGAAAAAACTCAGGTTCAAGGGTGAGGAGATTGCCGTTGAAGAACTCAGACAGGATTCTTTCAAGGGGATGGACATTGCCCTTTTCAGCGCAGGCGCTTCAAGATCCAGGGAATTTGCGAAGTTCGCAGTAAAGGCCGGGGCGGTCGTGATAGACAACTCCAGCGCGTTCCGCATGGATGACGATGTTCCGCTTGTGGTTCCGGAGGTTAATCCCGAAGACGTGAAGAAACACAAGGGGATTATTGCGAATCCCAACTGTTCTACAATTATAATGGTGGTTGCCGTATTCCCCCTCCATAAGGCGAAAAATCTCAGGAGGATTGTCGTCGCAACCTACCAGGCTGCGAGCGGAGCCGGCGCAAAGGCGATGACCGAACTGGAAGAACAGTCGGGGAAAATATTGAAGGGAGAATGCGTCAAGGCTGAAATACTTCCCCAGCGCATAGCATTCAACCTTTTCCCCCATATAGACGTGTTTACTGAAAACGGCTACACCAAGGAAGAGATGAAGATGCTTTACGAAAGCCGGAAGATCATGCATCACCCGACCCTGAGGGTGTCATGCACCTGTGTCAGAGTGCCGGTTCTGCGCGCGCATTCCGAGGCGCTGAATCTTGAGTTTGTAAATGAAATCACGCCCGATGAGGCCAGGAAAATACTTTCAAAGGCTCCGGGGGTTCAGCTCAGGGACGACACTGCCAATAAGATTTATCCGATGCCGATAGAGGCTTCCGGAATGTACGATGTGCTTGCAGGCAGAATCCGTCAGGATATTTCCAGGGACGACAAGCGCGGACTGGACATGTTTGTCAGCGGCGACCAGCTGCTGAAAGGCGCCGCTCTGAACGCAGTGCAGATTGCTGAAATCCTGTAAGGTTCAGCTCCCCTCATTTTCTTTTAACACAAAACATTCTGTTTATTTTCTTGTCAGGCATGTTTTTGAGTGTTAGATTACCCTCTTTGTTCTGTAAACAGCAAACAGTTTTCTTATAAAATATGAGGAGTGTCACTATGGAAATTTCAGTTCTTCAGAAGGTCAGGGCGGCTTATGAGCCAAAACTGCCTCTGGCTTTTGCAAACGGAGCCCTTGTAAGTGTCAAAAAGGGCGAACCTACTGAATCGGTTGGCGACAGGGAAAGCATAGAGAAGCTTTTTCCAATGAACTACGGCAAACCGATACTTGAGTTTTCAGCCGGCACGGAAAAGAAGGCCAAATCCCTGACAGTCGGCGTGATCCTCTCCGGCGGACAGGCTCCCGGCGGACACAATGTCATAGCCGGACTTTTTGACGGACTTAAATCAATAAACGCCAATAGCCAGCTTTATGGATTCTTGGGGGGGCCCAGCGGACTTGTTGACAACAAGCATATTGAAATAACTGCGGAGGTTGTTGACCGCTACCGCAACACCGGCGGATTCGACATGATTGCATCAGGCCGTACAAAACTGGAATCCGTGGAGCAGTTTGACAAGGCTGCAAAGAACTGCGGGAAGCTTGGTATTTCGGCAATCGTCGTAATAGGGGGAGACGACTCAAATACAAACGCATGTCTTCTCGCCGAATATTATGCTTCGAACAATGTCCCGATTCAGGTTATAGGATGCCCGAAGACCATTGACGGGGATCTCAAGAACGAATATGTGGAAACCTCGTTCGGTTTTGACACCGCCTGCAAGGTCTA
>JBAYFV010000129.1:0-9683 GCA_041666985.1 Victivallales bacterium | reverse complement strand
TTTCCTTTTGATTGTCCTTCCGACAAAGCCATTCAGGGCTTCATTCCATGTGTAGTTTGAAAGCCCCACAAGGGCCGGTTGTCTTTTATCGATGGCATCCAGAAGGTCTTCGCAGTACTTGAAGAGGGATATCTCAACATCGTTGCCAAGTCTGTGCTTGCCATAAGCGGCAAGATAGGCGATGTTCAATGGGACTACGTTTAGGCCCGGGTAATAATTATGGACAAGATCGGCAAGATAAATTAACATGTTGATTATATCCTTTCGCAAACCATATGTGCTTAAGCCCCGATTACCTCTTCATACTTGCTGGCAAAAATACCGTTCTCAATTCTCAGGCATGGGATGCCCCAAATGATTGGATAGACTACTAATGCTTCAGGGCTGAACATCATTCCCCCAACCTCTTTAAGAGGTGTTTTAAATTTAGGACACGCAAGAACATGAGAGGGGGAGAACACGCAATCATTGTTTTTACGAATGATTGTCAATGCAGATGGATTCAGCGGGTCTGAAATGGTGAAATTAAAGGGTTTATGTTCCAGAACATCATAACCAAGTGAAACGCTTATACCCCTTAGATTCTTGCAATAGCCATGATGTTCCATCCTTTGTTGTGCTTCGCCATTGGCAAATTCATATGCAGGCTCGATAAGGACGAGGTATTTGCTTGCAACACGATAAAGTTCGCGTAGGATAGGTTCTTCTCTGCCGCCATTAGGCTCTATGGAATGTGATGTATAGACAACATCAATGGAGTTGTCGAGGAATGGAATATTGAACAAGTCCCCAGAACACAAGACGCTATTGGTTATGCCGTTGGCATGAAGCCACTTCTTGGCGAATGCCACCCGTGACCAGCTCAAATCAAATCCATAGCTGCTGATTTTGCCCCCTAGGTGCTTCAATACGCCCGAAAGAGTAGTTGCCTCTCCGACCCCGGCTTCCAATATAGATGCAGGTCTGCACAAGGATAAGATGACTCTGGCGATTTCCTTTGAACATTCGTCCTGTCGGATTGCCATTTCTCCTTTTTCTACGCACGCGATATAGCTTCCCGTCTGTAAATCGTAGGAAATCTCAATGGCTTCCTGCGTGTTGTATTGCACGTTCATTTCTTTACGAAGGAATTCGGATATGTTTTTCCCCTGTTCGTATAACTCTTTCAGTTTTCGCGGTGTCGGCATGTATTTGTTCTCCCTTATGGAATTATATTTTTATAAAAGTTCACAGCCAATCATGAAACCGTAGATGAAATGGCTGGCAAGGCCGCAACCTCCGGAATGCATGTGGCATGCTATTGGAACTCGGTTTGTTTTCATTGGAGGGAGGCAGGTTTATCCATAGTTGAAGAAATCCTGAGGATAGATCAGATTCTTACTTTTATGCCGTTGGCTTCAAGATAGCGTTTGGCTTCGAGAGGCGTCTGCTCGGTGTAATAGTAGATGCTTGCGGCAGCAACCGCAGAGGCTTTTGCGGTTGCAAGCGCCTGGAGCATGTGCTCGAAGCTTCCGCATCCTCCGGAGGCTATCAAGGGGATTGAAATGGAGTCTGAAACTTTTTTAATCAGTTCAAGGTCGTAACCCTCCATGGTGCCGTCATTGTCAATCGAGGTTAACAATATTTCCCCGGCTCCGCTTTCTTCAGCCTGTCTGGCGATATTTTCCGGCTTCCGTCCAGTGGCCATTTTTCCGGAATGAGTATAAGCCTCATGTCCTCCTTTGCCGTCTCTTTTTGCGTCAATTGAAACCACTACGCACTGTGAACCGAACTTGTTGGCTATTTCAGTTATTAAACTCATATTATCGGGAACGATGCTATTTAGTGAAACCTTGTCCGCCCCGACTTTAAGCAGTTTTCTCACGTGTTCTATTGTCCTGACTCCGCCACCTACGGTCATAGGCATGAAGCAGTAGTCCGCAAGTTCATCGATCAGGGCGAAATCAGGCTCCCTTCCTGCATTTGTGGCGGATATGTCGAGGAATATAAGTTCATCAACTTCCCTGAGATTGAATACCTTTATGGCCTGCAGAGGGGCGCCCACCCTGCGCCAACTGTCGAATTTTATGCTTTTAATCAACCCTAAATCCTTATATAGGAGAGTTGGCATAATTCTTGTTTTCAACATAAGTCAGATTTCCAGGAAGTTTCTGAGAAGTCTAAAACCCGTCTTTTGGCTCTTTTCGGGATGGAACTGAGTCCCGAATATGAGGCCTCTTCCGACCACGGACACGAATTCTCCACAGTAAGGGGTCGTCCCCGCTATGTCAGAATCGTTGTCGGGCTTGAAATGATAACTGTGGACAAAATAGAAGTCCTTTCCGGAATCTATTCCGTTAAAAAGCTGGGAATCGGTCTTGAAAACGACTTCGTTCCATCCCATGTGGGGAATCCTAATGTCTTTAGCATTTGATTCAAAGCGGGCAACAGACCCCTTGATCAGATTAAGTCCTTCCGTATCTCCGCCCTCAGTCCCTCTAGAGGCCAAGAGCTGCATCCCCAGGCAAATGCCCAGAAAGGGGATGTTCTTCTCAAGTACCTGCTCCTTGATTATAAGATCCAGGGAAAGTTTTTTCAGTTGACGCATTGCATCTGAAAAAGCCCCCACACCCGGAAGTATTATTGAAGAACAGGTCTCAAGGACAGCCTTCTCGTTTGTAAGTACGGGCTCTGCCCCGCACTCCTCGACGGCGCGCAGAACCGAATCAATGTTTCCCATGCCGTAATCGATTATTGCAACTTTCCCCATTTGTCAAATTAGCCCGCATTGTCGTAGTTTATTTTTGTGAGATTTCCATTTTTATCTTTCAGCAGGTTTCCTCTGGAGTCAATCTTGAAGAGCTTCTTGTTGGTGAAACGGTCGCAGACGGTTATGAATTCATCGACCGTCATCCCGATATCGTTCATTATCTCCTGAATGCCGCATCCGAGATAAGACCAGGGGAATTTGCCGTCATGTATCATTATCAGGTCCAGAGCCTGTTTCCTGGACAATCTGCCGTGTCGGACATGAAGGCAGGCGAGGTCTGTTGCTCGCCCGAATCCGTATTTCAGGAACTTGAAATAGTCATGTATCCCCGTATGGAAGTTGTCAAGGTTCTCATAGTTTATCAGGGAGCCTTCAACAGTTTTCGGATAAGATTCAAAACCGTAAGCCTGCGCTATGAGGGCGTTCTGGTATCCGTCCCAGGGGAAGTAATAACCGAGGAAAAGTCCAGTCACCCCGACTCTTTTCAATTCCTCATTTGAAGGATAGCTGTACTGGATCAGGTCTTTCGCCTGAATGCCGTCCTGTCCGATAAGGTCGGAGACCCTCAATCCCAGAAGTCCTCCGAATTCTTCCAGCCATTGGCGACTAAGGGTGTTATTTTCTGCGGCTGCGGCGGGACCTCCGTATTCAGTCTGAGGATTTTCCCCCCAGATCATCAAGGGGACATTCATTTGAACCGCGACCCTTACTGGAATTGTAAAAATGCTTGCATGTTCTGGCCATGAGATATCTCCAACCTGAGTGAGTCCGATATGATTCATTTTTCTGCGGACTTTCGGGTTGGTTGTCAATTCCACGTAATCAACGCCTAGCATCTTCAGATTTTCGATGTTCCTGCGGCCTATTGCAGTAAGTTTGCATGTGGTTGCAGTGATGCAAAGTGGATTCATGCCGATTTCAAGCATCTTGATTGCCTGGTATGTGCTGTCTTTCCCTCCGCTGACCGGAATCAGGCAGTCATAGTTTGTGCCGTTCCTGCTCCTGTATTTATCTGTAATTTTTATGAATTCCTCCCTGCGCTTATCCCAATCGATGACTTTGCGCTTCTCCATGTACCTGCATGCGCTGCATACACCTTTTTCATCTATGACAAGGTCTGGTTTTGTTTCCGGCATGACGCATTTACTGCAATATCTTATCATTTCTCACTCCCTGTTGTATGTGTAATGGTTTATGATTTTAACATTTATAAAACTCTGGAATTTACATGTCAACAATGCTTCTAAGCGGTGTAGACCCTCCGTTGTTTGATTTTCTAAACAGTCCATAACGGTATTTTGTCTTTTCAGTAAGACTTTCGGACAAGCTGGAATGCCTCGGCAGCTTTAACTCCGATGACGCTGCCCCAGCGCTGCGCAGTCGCATGCAGGGCTTCAGCAGAGCGCGGGTGCGGAAATGCTCTGACTTCGCCTTCATAAATGTTCATAGCCTTTATTTTAATGTCGAGGGTCTGGTTTATATCGACAAAGAAGTTCGGAATAAATGCCGGGCTGAACTGGCTGAAAGACCATTCGGATGACGACGCAACCTCATAGGCGTATAGCTCCTTTACCGGACAGTTCTCGGTAGGTCGGGCAGCGGTAAGAGTCGCACGGAAGGTTATAACATGATCAATGTTCAAATCGCCGCCATGCTGGGTGTAGACTATTGATGGATGGAAGTCCTCGATCAGTCCCTCGATGATTTTTGCAACTTCGAGCAGGGGGACGGTATCAAAGCGATTGTCCGGCAGGGAATGGAATGAGATGTTTTCGGCTCCCAGCAGTTTGCATGCGTTCTGGCTCCGGAGCTGCAGTTGGCGGAGCTCTGCCTGATCCGCCTGTTCCCGCTGTGTGCAGCGGGAGGTGATTCCTTCGCCCAGGATTGCAATGCGTACATTGTGCCCTTCGTTGGCAAGGCGGCGGACTGTTCCGCCGCAGCCAAGGACCTCATCATCCGGGTGGGATGCGATTACGAGGATTCGGTTACCCATGACATGCCTCCATAAGCATAATCCATTTTTCATTTCTAAACTCAGGGGTGGTGCGGAAGTGTTCTTCTAGTCCAGCTTGAACTTGAGGAAGCCTTTCCACATCAAAAAATGTTGAATTCCGCCAATACGATATGACATTCTGCGCTGACTGCCAGCAGACAGGATTTACAAGCCTCCTGATTTTCACCAATGGGAAATTCACTGTTGCCCAGGGAATGACCTCGGTACACATGAAATCCTGGCTTGTGTGGCGGACATACTCAGGTATTTTCACCTGCTGCTGTTCCAGAAAGCTGAACAGGGCGCCGTTGTTTGGTCCGAACGGGCCGACAATGACCATTGAGCCATCTGGTTTCAGACGCTCCATGGCTGCATTCATGACGCTCCGCGCATCCTTGCCGTAGTAAAGTCCGTAGGCACAGAAAACCATGTCAAACCCGTCCATGTTTCCCCCAGACCCCTTCAAGGCTCCTGACAGATCGTCCAGGCTGGACTCGATCAATGTGAGACGGGATTTGTACTCAGGAAGAGTCTTTCCCATTATGGAATCCAAAGCCTTCCTTGAAATGTCCACCGAAACTACTCTTCCTGTATTTCCGACCCTCTCGACAAGATGTGAGGTCTGAGCTCCGGTACCACAGCACAGCTCCAACACCTTAGAGCCATTGGATACATTTATATTTGAAAAAATCCAATTATTGAGATCCACCTGCTGTGCAGCTACGTTCTCAGTTATGCGCATGCTGAGACAGTCCGCAGCCGCGGCCCTTTCGAGAATCTTCTCTTTGCTCATAATGCCTTTCCCGATATTGTTGATTTTTATCCGGAGACGATTTGTCCTCACATGATCAGTGAGAATGAAAGAGGCGTTCCGAATTTGATATTTTCCCTGGCTTTTCTTCCGATTACCTTGTCAAAATATTTTGGAGGAATCCCATACGCCGGCCTGATTGATCTGACATTCTCCATGGTAAGTTCCTCTCCTTTTTTAATGTCCTTGACGGCGAACAGGGAACGTCGGAGTACGCGTGTCGCCTTCTCCTTCTCCGTAAAGGAGTAGCTCACTTTTCCCAGTGCGTCTTCAACTGTCCGCACCTCCCTTACGAGTTCCTTAAGCTCCGAAGGCTCCAGGGAGAAGGCACTGTCAGGCCCTGGATCTTTCCTTGAAAGGGTCAGATGTTTTTCAATTATGCAGGCACCAAGCGATACCGCTGCCACAGACGATGCAATTCCCAGGGTGTGATCTGAAAGCCCGACTACAGTCCCGAATTTTTCCCTCATATCGGGGATTGTCCTGAGGTTCATGCTTTTTGGATCCGCAGGATATTCGCTGGTGCATTTCAGCAATGCCACTTGGCTGTTGCCTTCGGCCCTGATCGCGTTCAGCGACTCCCTTATCTCCTGAAGCGTCGCCATTCCCGTGGACATTATGACAGGTTTTCCGAGTCGTGCGATTTTCCTTATCAGGGGGATGTCAACAAGTTCAAACGAAGCTATTTTGTATGCCGGGACATTCATTTTCTCCAGGAAGTCTACGGCAGTGGAATCAAAAGGCGAGGAGAAAAGATCCATCTTGAGGCTGTCTGCGATTTTCTTGAGTTTGGGTTGCCATTCCCAGGGAGTGAAGGCTTCTGCGTATAGTTTGTACAGGTTTTTGCCCTTCCAGACCGTCCCTTTTATCATGAAATATTTGTTGTTGCAATCTATGCTGATGGTGTCTGGAGTATATGTTTGAAGCTTTACGGCGTCGGCACCGGCTTCCTTTGCCGCCATGATTATTTCAACCGCCTTTTCAAAGCTCTGACCATGGTTTGCAGAAATCTCGGCAATGATATACGTTGGGTGTCCAGATCCGATGTTGCGTTTCCCGATTTTTATGCTTTTCATCAGGACTTTCCTTTTTTTAATACAAAGTGGAGTGCTTTATTTTCCAATGCAAAACAGTCAAGGTCTGTCTGGCTGTAGCCGGCCTTGACAAATGATTTCACCGAAGCTGTGTTCTCGGGTTTTATGTAGGAATGGATGGTGTCTACGTCTGTGACCCGGAAAAGGGAATCCGAACCCTGGGAGATAAGCATCCTTCCGTATCCTTTGCCGCGGAATTCCGACACCAAGCTTGTTGTTATCGTGGCATCCTTTCCGTTTATCCTGAATCTTACCTGTCCCGCTTTTACCCCTTCAGGATTTTCGGCAATATAGAAGCGACTGTTTTCATCAGTTAGCATTTTACTGAACCACTCATTGTGCTTGTTCCACGGAATCGGGTTGGACGAGAAGGAGAAAAACCTTACATCCTTTGAATTCGAAAGCTCCCATACGAAACGGCAGTCGTCTTTTTCAGCTTTTCTCAGAGACGGTGCGCCCATCTCGCAGACGACCCTTTCCGCACCTCTGCCATCAACAAGCCGTCTGCCCTTTTCCGACATCTCCGTCCGTCCTGCGCGATCTTTTGCAAGCTTCCTGAGGACTGAGACAAGTGCCTTTCCAGTCAAATCCCTGTTGTGTCCGAGATTCATGGCGGCTCCGGCTGAATCAAGGCTCATTGCAATCGGTTTCTGGTTGTCGGCACAATAGATGATCATGTTGGGAAGCCCCATGAAACAGGTCTCCCAGCAGGTGCTTCCTCCACTCGTGAAGGCAATGTCAGCCCATTCCATGAGCCTCGGCATATCTGATATATTTTTAAGTATTTGGAGATTTGGAGATTTGGAGATTTCCTTTTCAATTGACTTGAGATGAGGATTGGCACCGCCTATGACGGCCTTCACTTCGAATTTCAGGTTTTTGAGAGCCTTGAGGATCTTCAGGGTTGTATTATCAGGATCGCTGCCGCCGAGTGTTATAAGAAGTCGGGAGGCCTGTTCGGGAACTTCCCTTTTCCAATGCCTGTAATGTAAAAATTCCGGACGGAGAAGCGAATATTGTGTGCCGAGGAGAAGTCTTGTGAAAGTTCCGGTTGAAGGGTAAAAATGCGTTCCGGCATATAGGTTCTGGTTGAGAATCATGTCGGCGCTGTATTTCCTGCAGTGTCCGTAGTCATCTATGAAAAGCAGATGAAGCCCGGCATCCTTGATTGCATCCTGGTATTTGTCTGAAAAATGGTATCCGTCGGTTATGATCCAGAAGGATTTATTCTTTTTTGCGAATTTCGCAAGCTCCTGGGCATCCTTGAGGCTTCCAGCCTTTGATTTGATCCTGAGGACGGAGAAGGAATCACCCTTTATTTGTTTCAAAAGGGCGTCCGGACATTTTGAAACTGCAAAACAGGCATCATTCCCATTGTGTTTCAAAGCATGAGCCAGCGCTAGGCAGCGCATTATATGTCCCGTCCCGTTCTTTACGGAAGCGTCAGCGCGTATGACAATTGTATTCTTCATCATTTATTCTGGTTTTCAAGAGCCTTATATATGAACTCTGCCCGTTCCCAGTCTTCAAGAGTGTCAATATCCTGTACGAATTTGCGCGGAAGTGTGATGGGAACGGCATCAGCTGAGAAAAACCTTTTTTCAACGGCAAATTTCCTTGCATCCAGCCAGTAGAACTGTCCGGCGTCGTGGTAGGCTTCGGGCAGATCCTGGGAGCGTACCCTGTAGTTTTCAGGCCAGAACATCCTTAGCCTATCGTCCTTGTCCAGCTTCAGTGCTCTAAAGATGGGATATGGGAATGATGTGACGGAAAATGCGGATGCCGCTTTTTCCCTTACAATCAGATCATATCCTTTTTTGAGATATTCGGCCCTGACAAAAGGCGCAGTTGGATATATGCAGCAAATATAGTCTGCCTGTCCCCAGTTCGTGTTGATCCAGTCTAGTGCGTGCAACACGACGGCATCTGTGTCTGTATGGTCGTCGGAAAGTTCCGGCGTACGCATAAAAGGAACTTCAGCGCCATAATTCCTTGCAATAACGGCTATTTTCTGACAGTCGGTTGAAACAATTATCCTGTCGAAAACTCCTGAAGCTTTTGCCGCCTCGATGGAGTATGAGATCATGGGCTTGCCGCAGAAATCCCTTATGTTTTTCCCGGGAATACGCTTGCTTCCTCCCCGTGCGGGGATTACCGCAATATTCGAAGTCCGTGGGATGCCAGTTTTGCAGTTCATGATTTTTCCATCAGAAACCAGGAGAGATCATCCTGCGGAAAGTTTGGATCGTTGTGATATGCAAATCCATATTCTACAAGTGAAATATCAGCATGCCCCTTCAGGATTTCCCCGGCAAAATCGCGCTTGAAGAGACGGCCGCTATGCCCCCGATATGGAATCTCGACAGGAGAGGGGTTGTAATACTCGCAGACCAGGATGTATCGGTTGCTTGCCCTGTACATTAGATCATATACGTCCGGCAGGACATCGGGATTGAGATGGATTAAAACTCCCTTGGTGAAGACAATATCCCACTTCTTTGCAGGCTTGAAATCCAGTATGGACGAAAATACAGGTTCAATGTAGTCGAATTTGCGCAGTTCATTCACGGCCTCTTCATTTATTTCCACGGCGGTAAGAGAGGCCTCAGGGATGAGCCCTCGGATTGCATGCAGATTCAATCCTATATTTGCACCAAGTTCAAGAACGGAAGCAACAGATTTTGTGCTGCCGAGTATTTTCGAGAACAGTGCCAGGTTGCTGGCAATCCATTTTTCTCCCTTGTTCCGACCGATATATTCCGAGCCGAAATTCCCAGCCCAGAACTTTTCCTGTTCCGTTTTGTAGGTCATAGCGCTGTTTCCTGTTTTATAGTTGCCAATATGTATTCGAGATCTTTATCACTAAGTAGTCGTGTTCATAAATACGGTGACGCTGGTGGGAGCAACGGCAGAGGGAGCGCGCAGACCTGCTGTTGCCCCATCCCTTCGGGACCGGGTGCTTTCGGCACCGGACGCTGTCGGCGGAAAGGAACATACCGCTTAGGGTATGCCCGTCTTTCCGCCGACAGCCCCCGG
>JBAYFV010000128.1:0-9723 GCA_041666985.1 Victivallales bacterium | reverse complement strand
CTTGGGCTTCACAGCCGATTTTCCTGCGGCCTCCCTCATTTTCAATATCACGTTACTGTTGGTGTCCTTGTTCAGGAACATCGGCATTGACATTAAGACCAGCAGTATTGCGAAGATCGCAACATTCATGGGTCGGCTGATCTGGTCGAAGATGAAGTTAAGGCTCCAGGCTATCCACAGGAACAGCAGAGGTACAAAAGATATCCAGTATCGGGGATCGGGAATGAGCAGAAAAATAGAAACAAGCGAGGCCGAGCACAGGCTCAGCAGAACAACCAGGTTTCCGGCGCCGACAGCGCCTATGCAGTTGCGAACGACTTCAGATATCCTGGACCTTGTCTTAAGGACTCCGAACACCGTCGCAGAAAAAAGTATCAGGAGAATGGCTGAAATCTGCAGCATCTCGCCCTTCTTCCCATATTTTTCAGTGCCGGGAATCGCCCTGTACCTCAGTAGTCCGGGCAGGAGAATCACCGAATTTATGCCTCCGTTAAGGATCAGATATTTTGACACTTCCTTTGGATTTTTCATTGCCGCATCGAGGAATCCCGTCGGATGATTGAAGACCTTGTCCACCAGATCAGAGTATTCCACCATCACCGACATCTTCTCGCCGGGATGAAGTTTTGAATAAAGACTTGTATAGCACTGGCTCAGCCCCAGAAGAAGATACTTGTCAAAATTCGGAGCCTGTGCCCTGTTGACCGAGATCGTTGCAAGAGTCAGAAACAGCATGGCTATCATGGTGATTACGCGCAGGCTTGGTCTGAATCCAGGTAATTCGCCCCTGCCTCTTTTGTAAAACACGTAGCCAAACCAACATATAATTATGACAAGAGTCGCGTAGTATTCCGCCCTTATCTGCGCAGCCCACAGGACTGAAATGACAAGGAACAGGGATCTTTCAATGGAAAACTTCCTCATCAGGAGGATCACTGCAGGAAATACCAGGTTCAATGTAAACAGGTTTATGTTACCGAACTGGGATTCGGGGATGTTCAATCTCGTTATCGCCCAGAATACGCATGAGAGAATCAATGCGAACTCATTGGTGACGAACTTGAAGCTCCTCAGAAAAAAATACATGAAGACAACTGAAAATAGAGAGGTGAAAAACCTGCATAGGTAATGGGCGTTCAGAGGATCCGCTGTCAGGTACTTGAAAATCGCCACATAGCTGAGCTTATACAGGTTTAAGGTATATTGTCCGCTTGAATGGAGAGCATAGGATTCACTGATGTATCCCGCCTCGTCTCCGAACGGCACATCCGCATGCCAAATCCCAAAAGATATGAGACATACGGAACAAATTAAAATTAGTACAGATATGAAAGATTTCATTTCAGTAATTTTTCCATATAAGTTCAAATACCCGTCAACTTGATGTTTGATGAATTTCGTTTTTTAACCACGAATATCAATACAAAAGACCGAAGAGATATAGGGGAATTTTATTGGCAAATCCAACTTCTATGCCATCTGCTACGACATATGAATCTTTAATGTTCTTGATTTGCGCATCGCTCTTCCCCGACCCTCCGATTTCAAAGACATACCTGTCATTGACCTTGAAATCACCTTTATCGGAAAGAACTGTCTTGAAACTGCTTTTGAACTGGCTCACAAAAAAGGTCTCTCGCACCGCTCCCCTCTCTGATTCAGACATCACGGAACTGTTGACCGCAAAAAGAAGATTGCTGTTGGACATAAGGATTTTCGATGGTTTGCGCACCAGTCTGCATGTACTGGAGGTAATTCTTTATGGTATGAATGCTGCCAAGGGAAAAAGCGTTTTTCACATTCTGGTAAGAGAGCTTTGAACTGTAGTTGCTGGCGACATACTGGGCAATATCTTTCAGGGTCTTGATATATCTCATGCCATGACGCATGGCTATATCCTGAAATAATATCTTGTCATACAGATCCTGCAGATAGGCATTCCTGTTGACGATTTGTGTAATTTCCGGAAATCCCCCGAGATTGAAGTATTCCGAGAAAGTGGAGGAGAGGATCGCCCTTGTCTTTGTACCATACTGTTGATTATCTTCGAAGTGGATCTTTCGCATCCGCAGATATTCCCTGAATGAATAGGGGAACACTTCGTACATGCGATGGCGGCCGGTAAGATGACTGGCAAGTTCCCTGCTCAACAGGTGGGCGTTGCTTCCGGTAATTATGACCCTGTACCCGTTCCGCTGCAGTCTGTTTGCAAAAAGCTCCCAGCCTGATACGTTCTGTATCTCATCGAGGAGAATGAAACGCATGTCTGGATTTATTTCCAGCAAAGACTCAAGGAACAGATTCAATTCTTCGGCGCACACGCTTACAAGCGTTCATCGTCGAAGTTGACATACCCGTATTTTTTGCCTTGAAGGACGCGGTGAGCCAAAACGGACTTACCGCAGCGGCGGACACCGGAAATAACTTTTACCAGGTTGTCGTTCAGCCCAGCTTTTATCTCAGGCTCCAAGTCGCGTGGAACATCGCTAACCCTGATGATGTTATCAGCCTCATCCCTCTGGTCAATTAGAATCTCTTTTATTTTATTTTTATCTATCATATTGCATTATAATGCAATAATTAATATTAAATTTGAACTTTCGCGTTTTCGAACTCTAGAACTTCTTCATAAATCTTCTGGACTTTCCCTATATTTATCCTTGGGTCGAAGTTTTTTCTTGAAAGCTCGAATCCGGCCTTGCCCATACTGCCGCGCAGTTCCTGGTTTTCAGCAAGTTTTACAATTGCATCGGCAAGAGCTCTAGGATTCTCGGGCGGCACAATCAATCCCGTTACACCGTCAATAAGAACCTTTGTGTCTTTTGTCGGAACCGAGGCTATTGAAGGCTTACCCATGGCAGCCGCTTCAAGGATCGGTCTGCCGGTTGCATCAAGGCGGGTTGGAAAGACAACAACATCAAATGCATCCATAACACTGTAAATGTCCTGCCTGTGTCCGACTATGAACAGCCTATCGGCAATTCCATTACTTTCAGCCAACTTTAACGCATGTTCATATGGATGTCTCAGTCCGATTATACCTGTATTCTTTTTAAACCTGTTTAATATGTTTTCTCCGGGGATATTTCCAACAATTATAAACCTGAGCTTACTATCTGTGGAGTTCCTGTGAGCCATCCCGCAGGCTTTGATAAAATCCCAGGCTCCCTTGTGTCGGGTCAATGTGCCGACCATGCCTATGAGAATATCTTCCTTGCCAAGCTTATATTCATCTCTGAATTTTACGCCAGTGCCGACCGCTTTTTCAATCGCTGGAAAATCAAGCGAGTTGTAAACTACCTCGACTTTTTTTGAATTCCCGAATTGTATCGCGTATTCCTCTCCGATTGCAATTATCCTTGAAGATATTTTCTCAATTGCCTTCACCAGTAGCATGGATCTCATTTGTAGCAATGCAGGCTTAAGGCGATGTACCGACCGGACATGCGTGACAACCGGAATACCGCACCTGTTTGCCGCAATACCTGCCGAAAGGCATGCGGTATCATTCAAATGCACTATATCCGGCTTAATCGTGTCAAGGAATTTCCCGAATCTTCTGTTCGGGAGGAATGCAAACCAGTTCATCAGCTTGTTCTTGATATTGTACCAGTAAGGGCTCGGGGCCTCCCAAATGGGTGTAAACGGGACATGATAAACCTTTATCCCAAGATCCTCATATTTTTTTCTGACAGGCCCATCATAGACAAGCGACACAACAGGGTCATACTTTATCCTGTCCAATTCCTTAAGCAAATAAAAAAGACTCCTCGCAGAACCGACAAATTCTGGAGTATGATGAACAAACAGTATTTTTTTCAAAATATTTTACCTGGCAAGTTTTAATTTTCTGAGGAGATTAAGGATTTTGACAAAATTTTCGTATAGTGGTTTTTCCGTGGAAAATTCACTATGAGATCGCGGTGGCATGTCCATGATCTCATCAAATTCCTTGACAGAAAAACCAAGCTTTTTGGCAACATAATCCTTGTGTTCGGTGGCGGCTTTTGAAGGATACGGTTCACTTTCAGTTATTTTCAATGCCTCCGGCCTTGTCATCTGTCCGGAAAGTATTAGGCTGGAAAGATGCGCTTTCCGTTTATCTATATTGAATTTATATGGTAGAATGTAAGCCTGATAGAAATATGTGAAAATTGACTCGCAATGTTTTCCTCCATAATATTTCCATCCAACTTCCTTGCCTAGTGTTTTCATCGCTTCGTTTTTGTCATAATTAATGTAGTTCAGAGGATAAACGCTTTGTATTTTTTTGAAAATCCTGCTGTATGTGTAATCCATTACACTGAACATGGGCAGTTTTCTTATAGGTATGGTTCCATATTTTCCGTGGATATCCCTGATGTTACTGACATCCATCTTGAAATGATACCATGATCTAGGGAGTATGGATTCGGTTGCATAATTGAAACCGTTCAGTATGTAGTTTATCTTCCTCTTTGAGGCAATCTTATACAATGCAGATATAAATGCGTTGTCAGTTATTAATTCAATGTCCAGAACAGACGCCTTGAAAAAAGATCTCTGCACATCTTTGAACTCCTCCCAATCCATGACATGTGTTTCAAGATCAAAGTCAAGGACCTTGACAATTTGCTCAATATTTTTTATGGATATTTCTGAATTCCATCCATTGTCAAAATGAACCACCAATGGCCTTAAACCGTACTCTTTCGCTTTATAGGCTACAAATGCGCTGTCTATGCCGCCGCTCAATCCAAGAATGCAGTCATACTCCTTTCCCCTCCCTTCATTTTTAATCTTAGCAACTATTTCCCCAAGCTTCTTCGCCCCCTCTTCAGGCGATAAAAGCTTTGGCCTTATTTCACTGTCGTACCTGAGGCAGTGGTTGCAAACTCCTTTTTCATCGAAAGAAATATCCGGATCGGTCGTGTCCATTATGCATCTTGTGCATATTCTGTAATTATTGTCTTGCATATTATTTCCTAGCAAACCATCTAAGAGTTTAATTGTTTAACTGTAAGGGGTTGAAAATGTTGAACTGTTGAAGGACTTAGGAGTTTGAAGAGTTGGATCGTTTAACTGTTGAGGAGTTTTTACAGTCCATAAACCTTTCAACCTCTCAACCCTTAAACTCTCAAGGATAAGTTATAAGAACCGCCCTGTGCTTTCCATGAAATACAAATTTCGCACCCGCCGCAACAGCCGAAGCACCATTTTTCAATGCCAATACAAAATCTTCGGTTTTCCCGGCTCCGCCGCAGGCTATTACTGGAATGTCCATGGCATTTGAAACCAATTCAATAAGATTCAAATCATATCCGGACATCGTTCCGTCTCTATCGATTGAAGTAAGCATGATTTCTCCGGCACCTAATTCCTCCACCCTCTTGGCCCATTTTACAGGGTCCCATTTTGTTTTAACTGTTCCAGAACGAATATGCACGGAATATGATCCTAATAAGCTTTTCGATACATCTATGGAAACAACAACGCTTTGAGAACCATAAATTCCACTGATCTCCGAAATCAATTCAGGAATTTCCATTGCCGCCGTATTAATAACAATTTTTTCCGCTCCTGAGTCAAATATCGCCTTGGCCTGTTCGACGGTTCTGATTCCCCCACCGACAGAGAAAGGCATATAACACTCATCAGCAATCCCCCTTATTAAATCCAGTTGCGGGATTCTTGATTCAATGGTGGCTCCGATGTCAAGGAATATGAGTTCATCAGCTTCCTTGTCATTAAATATCTTGACAGCGTTTAGCGGATCCCCTAAATATTTGTGGCTCTTGAACTTAATTCCCTTGTAGAGTCCTTGCCCCTTTAAAAGAAGTACTGGTATTATGCGCGGAGTGTTCATGGTTTGAAGGTTGACGGGTTTAAATGTTGAGAAGTTTATGTGTTCATATTTTAGATGTTTAGGAGTTTAAGTGTTGAAACATTGAACCGGGTTAACAGTTGAATTATTTATTTTTTGAATTCAGAAAAACAAATGAACTACCCCGATGCAAGCGTCGAGGTATCAAAGAAAAAATAGCAACGAATCCAAGAAAAGAAATTAAAGCCGACCCAAGGTTTGGCGAATTTGACCCACTAAGATTAAACTTTTCCAAATAAACCTATTAACTTTTCAACCGTTAAACCCTTAAACTTATCAACTCTAAGAGCGGCAGAATTTTAAAAGCACATTCATCCCGGATTTGTGACTTTTCTCCGGATGGAATTGAACCCCGAATATGTTTTCCTGAAATATCGACGCAACAAACTCTATATCTCCATAACAGGCAGTTGCGGCCACTATTCCGTTGCTTTCGGGAATCACATGGTACGAATGAACGAAATAAAATCTTTGTTCGGGAGACATGTCGTACAAATAGGGGCATTTGTTCTTCAATTCCAGTCTTTCCCAACCGATATGAGGAATTTTTACCAACGGATTATTAAAAATTAGCCGTTTTGTTTCTGCTTTTATCCATCCAAGCCCGGACACATTCCCTTCCTCGCTGAAATTCGTGAACAGCTGGATTCCCAGGCAAATCCCCATTACCGGAGCTTTCTCCTCCAGCACTTTCCTATTCAACACTTCAACCAAGTTAAACTTCTTTAGGTTCTCCATTCCTTTTTTGAAATGTCCCACACCGGGAAGAATCAGCTTGTCAGCGGACAGGATATCGGACGGACTGGAAGACACGTTCGCGTCAATTCCATTTTTTTGAAGCTTATGTTGAATGGATCTTATATTGCCCATCCCGTAGTCAACTATGATAATCATATATGGCTTTCTTATTAATTACGTTCTCATATATGTTTAACAACTTGGAGACATATGCCTTTTGTCCATATTTTCCAATGCATGCACACCTAATTTCAATAGGGTTATATTTATTGATGTTCTCATACATATGTAGCATACCGTCTGATAATGCTTTAATGTCATTTACAGGGACGAGGATGCCGTTTGATTCATTTATTATTTCTCTGGGGCCTCCGGAATCCGTACTTATGACAGGTTTCCCCATAGCCATCGCCTCGATTAGGACAACTCCAAATGTCTCATAGACACTTGCCAGAACAAATGCATTGCACTCTTTTACTGCCCTTATGATTCTTTCCCTTGTCATAAATCCTTCGAATTTTACTTGCTGAATAATTCCGAGTTCCGAACATAACTCCACAAGTTTATCCTTTAATCCCCCGTCTCCGCCAATTACCAGTTTAAATTTGTCTTTACCTCTAAATTGTCGGGCAAATGCTCGTACTAATCCTTCCGTGTTTTTGTTCGCATCAAGATGTGCGATGGTCAAAAAAACAAACTTGTCATTCGCTGGATTCTGATTCAAAACAACTTCAGACTCAAAAGATTCATCAATAATGTTATGTATGATTTCGTCATTGCTGAATTTTATTTTTATAATGTTTTCAATGTCCTTGGCCAAAGAATGGCTTACGGCAGACTTATAATCAACCTCATCGAATACTTTTTGTATTTGATCTATCTGCCAGCATCTGATACCATTCCTTCCATATGCAGAGCTGTGTTCAGTTATTGCATAGGGTACTTTATATTTGCGTTTGATATTGTGAGCAATAACTCCGGCATACAGGCAATTATGCGCGTGAATTATATCAGGCATTCCGTTTTCACTTATATATTTTTCAAAAAGCCCAATCCCGATATCAGATTGTTTTCTTATATAAAGACTTTTGAATAAAGAAGAAGGGAATAAGGATTTTTTATACATTCTATATATTTTGATGCCGTCTTGAACTTCAAACTGTCTATATGTGTATTTCTTCAGGAATACCCTTGGAGACAATATGTCGGAAGAAATAACCCCGACCGTGCAACCGGATTTAATCAGCCCGTTGGCCTGATGATGTTGGAAAATACCTCCAAGCGGGTATCTGTCTGTCAAATAATGTTCAGATGTGATTATTAATATGTGCAATGTATATAACTATTTGACTGTGTTCTTAATGAATGTTCTAACCTTCGGCGGAATTAAATATGAATATTTTCTTAATGTTTTCATAAGGGACTTTCTCTTCTTCCAACCTGAGGGTATATACGGTTTATTAGGGAATATTTTCCTTATGCTTTCGATCTTGTCTTTTAAGTGTTTGCCTTTCAAGATAGATTCACTGTAATAATTGCTTGCATTGACTGTATCGTCAATCAAATTTTCTTCGACACATTTATCATATAATTTAGTTCCTGGAAATGGATAGTATATGGATATCTGGACGGAATCGGGATTTAATTGCTTGTTAAATTTTATTGTTTCATCGGTAAGCTCGTCATCGAAGCCAAAAGGATAACCAATCATATTGAAAGAACATGTATATATTTTCTCCTTACTCAGTAGGGAAAATGCACTGATAATACGTTCATTTGTTACAAACCTGTTCAAATGTTCTTTTCTAAATTGTTCATTGCCGCACTCAACCCCCATTCCCACATATACGCATCCAGTCTGCGAAAACAATGTCGCTATATTTTCGTCAATATACTCTGCTCTGCACATGCATCCATATGGAATAGTGAAGTTGCGTTTGTACTCCAATAGCAGTCTAACCGCATAATCCTTGTCCGACAGGATCATTTCATCCGCAAAATAAATCAGTCCAGGCTTATATTTGTTTGCCAAATATCTCAGTTCATCCATGACATCATTTACCGGACGACTCCTCAAATATTTTTTCCCATATAATTCCAGATATGAAGTGTTTGAACAATATGTACACGTGAAAGGGCATCCCCGGGTGGCGGTGAAATACAAGAACCCGTCATCGTCCTGCACTACTGCGTTGCTAGAGAATAAATCCCAGGGGAATTCCGGGAGTTTTGACAGGTCCTCCGGATTGGATATTTCATTTATGCATATCTTGTTGTCTTTACGATAAGCAAGATTTTTAGTATTATATATGTTTCCACTTTTTATATTGTCCAGAAATTCTATAACCATAGATTCGCCTTCTCCGATGCAAAGAAAATCAATTCCCCTGTGTTCCAACAGCAAGCGTTCTTTCATGATAGTCGCATGTATTCCACCCAACAATACCGGTATATCTCTCTTCTTTTTTATACCCTTTATGATACTTAATGCCAGTGTAAAATTTATTGAAAAAGATGATACCATGAGTACTTCGGCGTAGGAACTGCAGATTTTTCCGATGATATTTTTTTCAGACATTTTATTTGTATCATAAAAGTCAAGTAGGTGTCCACCATTACGTATTGCCCCTGCAACATATCCAACCCCTCTGCCGACGCAGTTTGTACTATTTACATATACTAACGCAACATTCATAACGAGACTTCTCTTATTTTATAACGTCTTTTAAATACCTTGCCATTGCCCTGATGCTTCTTATCATCCTATATTTTGCTGAAATAAATCCTATAATCGCCTTATAGTAAAATAATGTGAAGTTGCCAGTTTTATATCCTGATGCCTTCATCAATGAAACGCTACTGGCTTGCTTTAATTCTCTTTGTGAAAATATTGTCGCTGTTTTTATATAAAACCTGAAATTGTCCTTATCTTTTCCCCATAATTCTTCAGGCAAAAAAGTTTCAAGCACCCATATCCTAAATTTATTATCATCCTCAATAAGAATATTTTTTTTCCTGTTAGAATCTTGCTCTGGATGAATTCTGGATTGGCCTGAAATAATTGGCAAATATTTAAATTTATATCCGCCCTTTATCATTCTGAACCACATTTCATAGTCTTG
>JBAYFV010000127.1:0-9731 GCA_041666985.1 Victivallales bacterium | reverse complement strand
TGAATTTCGTTTTTATTGTTATGAAGTTAAGCAGGGAGAGATTGAAATAAGCTTATATTATATAATCGGATTTCCTTTTGTAAATGAAAGAACAAAGGAAGTCCGTCCACCGATTCTGCTTAAAAGTGATTATTTTATTACTGAAAAAACCGATTTAGTAACTGTCGGTAAGAGAAACAATAGAATTTTATTGGGAAAAGTAATCAAAGATAAAAATAACCTTACTTTTACCCCCCCAGCCCACTGACCCCCTGAACTGACCTGCTGTGCACTGCTTGGGATGGGATGGAGTGATGGCGGTGATGAGTGATGTGACAGCCCGTGATGTTCATTTGACGACCACGAGCAGGATGTCGGTTGAAGAGAGCGGACGGAGAGAGAGGTCATCGGGGTCACACCAGGTCATCGGGGTCACACCTATGATTTGACAATAATGGAGGTGTGTAGGGACAACCTCCCTCTATTAGTTGAGGTAATTTTCAAACTATGGAAATGATATAAAGGAAGCAAGAATGCACAACCCGAAGTACTGTCTTTTTTACGACAATCACACGATGCCGGCATGTTCGGACGTGGGCGAGGATTTATTGATTTTCTCTCTGATGGATTCTTATCCGTCCAAATTCGACGATCCAAAGGTCGGAGTTGAAGGGGATTTCCTTGAGTGCAGTCAGGGTCTGTTTAATCAAATGCTCAAGCGTTTCCAAGGACGGATTCCTAGGGAGGCGGATAATTATAATTCCGTCGCAAAGATCAGGGGAAAAACGTATCGGACTGGAAAAATCCAGATCAAAAGTCACAAGGCAGCGTTGTTCATTGCAACAAACCTCAAATATCTTGCGATCTTCGCAACCGCCAAGTTTTTCGCTCAGAACAGTCTCGACGTCGTATCCGGCATCACGAAACAGCTTTTGCGTCCTGTTCCCAAAATTTTCATCGAGTTTAAATTTCATACCGCCTTTTCTATAGGCATTTCCACGTATCTTTCACGGGACATTTCAGCAGCGTATGCGATGGCGGCAAAGATGTCATCCCTCTTCAACTGCGGATACTCCTTGAGAATATCTTCAACAGGCATCCCATTTGCCATCAGGTCAAGGAGAAGTGAAACCCATATTCTTGTACCTTTTATGCATGGATTGCCGAAAGACACATTGGGATTCACTATGATTCTGTTAAGTATTTCTTTCATAAGCTCGCACCTTTTATTTTAGCTTAAATATATGTCTTTTGATAACATTTTCAAGGCACGTCAAATTTTGTAAATAAAAGCATTTTCATATATAAAGGAAACAAAAATGCACAATCCAAAGTACTGTCTTTTTTACGACAATCACACGATGCCGGCATGTCCGGACGTGGGCGAGAATTTCGATGCGGAAGCATTCACCGACCGGATCAGGGACTGCGGAGTGGACTATCTGACGTTCCATGCCCGCTGCAACATGGGCATGGCCTACTACGACACAAAGATCGGCATAAGGCATCCGTCGCTGAAATATGATATGTTCGGCAAACTGGCCGACGCCTGCAGACGCAAGGGCATCGCCCTGACCGCCTACCTGAATGGCGGTATCAGCAATGAAGAGGGTCTCCGTCACCGTGAATGGACAACTTTGCTGTTTGACGGACGGGAGTACCGTGAGCCGCGTCTGACGCCTTACGTCCGCACGATGTGCTACAATTCTCCTTACCGCGACCACCTGATCGCGATGGTCGAGGAAATCGCCCGGAACTATCCGGTTGCCGGTTTTTTCATAGACTGCCTGGCGGGATACCCGTGTGTCTGTCCGATTTGCGTCAGGGAAATGAAGGAACGCGGCATTGACTGGAAAAACGAGAAGGACGTCGAGAAGTTTTCCGAGTTTTCCGCCATCCGCATATCCCGTGACATTGCGAAAGCCGCAAAAGCGGTCAATCCGGAATACCTGTTGTATTTCAACGGGCCTTCCTATGAGGAACAGGCGGGATTCGGCACCTATATCGAATGCGAATGCCTGCCGACAGGGCCGGGCTGGGGATATGAGTTTCTGCCGGTGTTGTCGCATTACATGCGCACACTCGGCGACAAACCGATACTCAACATGACCGGCCGTTTCTACGACTGGGGCGATTTCGGCGGCTTGCGCCCGGAAGCCGCGATAAAATCAGAACTTCTTTACGGTCTGTCCAACGGAATGCGTCCCAATGTGGGGGGACATTTTCATCCGCGCGGCGATCTGGAAACTGCGGTACTTGACCGGATCGAGAAAATCTACAAGGAACTTCAAACGATGGAGCCGTGGTTCGACAATGCGAAAAACCTCACGGAAATCGCAGTTGTCTATCCGGGGACAATCCATCAGATCCGTTTTGACAAACAGCTTCGCGGCGCCGTCAGGATGCTTTGTGAATTGAAACATCAGTTTGACATTGTAACCGAATTTTCCGACTGGAGCAAATATCAGGTGTTGGTGATTCCAGACGATGTTGCTTTCAGCGCGGAAACTGCACAACGGGTAAAAGCGCACATTGCAGCAGGCAAGGCGGTCATATCCAGCGGCATTTCAGGAATGAATCCGGAAAAGACGCAGTTTGTACTGGAAAAGGAATGGGGGCTGAGATTTGACAGGGAATGCGATTTTGATCCTGCGTATTTCGCAGTCGGCAAAAACTTCAACAGCGGTTTGCCGACAATGCCACTGTCTCTTTATTCTTCCGGAATCGAGGTTGAAGCGTTGCCGGGCACCGGCGCGGAAGCATATCTGATAAAACCGTATTACAACCGGCACTGGGACGGCGAACACGCCTTTTTCTACAATCCGCCGGACAAAGTCACCGATAAGCCGGCATTGACTGTTTGCGGCAAAGTTGCGCATTTCAGCCACCGGATTTTTTCCGGATACAACTTGCAGGCTCCGGTCGAACTGCGCCGACTGTTCGCAAACGTGCTGGATAAATTACTGTCGGAACCTCTGTTGAAAACCGAGAACCTCCCTTCATTTGCCAGGGCGTTTGTGACAGAACAGCCCGGACGGAGAATAGTGCATATCCTTTCCTACGTGCCGGAATTGCGCGGCGAAAAAACTGAAATGATTGAAGAGCCAATGCCGATACTAAATGCGAAAATCGCACTCAGGCTGGACGTCTCTCATCCCAAAAAAGTCTATCTCGCGCCGGAAGGCAAAGAGCTGCCGTTTACGGTGAAAAACAATTATGCCTGTGTGGATCTTCCCGTTTTAAAAGGATATGCACTGATGGTGTTTGAAAAATAAAGTTCGGGAGTTGTTTGAGGGAATTTCAAAAGTATATGAATTTGGGGCGAGAGCAAAAACTTTTATATTCCGAGGGAGTTTCCGTTTAGGGCATTTGCCCTGTGCCCTAAACGGAAATTGCCTCCTGTTTTAAACGGATTCACACCCTCTTCAGTTCGGGCATGGGATTCTGCCTGTGGCATTTTTCGATTACCGCTATCTGGCGGCGGACTTCCTGCTGGGTAACAGCAAGACGGGCGCCGTTGACAATGGTGTCATAAAGCCTGTTGTAAAAGATTGAAGCCATATAATCGAACAGGTTCGACTCCTCAGGGGACGCATCCCATTTTCCGGTGTACCACTTGAGTTCTTCCTGGCAGTACCCCAGGTTCGGCATCGGTCCGGGGATCAGTTTCTGTTCAGGGGCCTCTTCCGGCTTGAAGTATTTCCAGTCAAGATGCTTCATGTCGCCCGTAAGCCCTCCGTTTGTGCCGTACACCTGGTAAGTATAGAGGGGATATGCGCAGCACGAGGATATTTCCAGGTCAACTGTAGGATGCCCTTTGCCGTGAAGTATGAGTTTTACGTGATCTTCGGCATCACCGAAGGAATTTGCCTTGTCCATGATGCAGAAAACCCCGGGGTCGGCGTCTCCGAAAAGCTGGAGCGCCTGGTCAAGCGGATGGGGTCCGGTGTTCCGGAGATTTCCCGCATCCATATATTGAAGAGTCTGCCAGTCCCAGCGCCTGGCAAAACCGTTGAATGCGATTTTGACCATTACGATTCTGCCGAGTGCGCCTGAATCTATGATTTCCCTGACCTTGGTGAAGTAGGCGGCAAAACGTGACTGCTGGAAAATCGCGAAGACCTTGCCGGCCTCCGCCGCTTTTTCAATCAGCTTGTCAACATCGGACACCCTGCGTGCAAGCGGTTTTTCCGTAAGGACGTTAAAGCCCGCATCAAGTATTTTCTTTGTGACCGGAACATGCTGTTCGCTAGTGGTCGCATTTACAATAAGATCAAGGCTCTTGTCCTTGAGCATTTTTTTGTAATCGGTGTAGACTGCGCATCCGGTGTCTTTTTGAGACGGCTCGCATCTTTCCAGAATCAAATCACATACTGCGGCAATTTCGAACCTGTCATTCACCAGCTTGATGAGGGTGTTCGCATGGATGTTCCGTCCGCTGCGCCCCTGCCCTATTATTCCAACACGAAGTTTTCTCATTCTCTTTCTCCTTTTTGAATTATTTATTTAATTTTTCATTCGAATGAAAAATTATTCATCAATAGCGATAGACTGTTTCAGTCTTGCCGCTTTTGAAGGAACGTTCCGCAGCGTCAAGCATCGCCATCACTTCGACAGCGTCTTCAATATTGAAGTTCGCCTCGCCTGTACGGAAAAATTTTTCAACATCCTTCATCATGCTCGCATAGAAATTTCCGGCCGCGACGGAATATGATATCGCCGCCTTGGAGTCGCGAAGCGTCCCCCCGTAGATCCATGCGCCTTTTGTAAGTTCGACAACACCTCTTCTTTTGTCCGGATAATCCACAATCGCCACAACTCCGGCGCCGTCGGTCCTGACCGTGACGCATGCAGATTCCTTGCCCATGGCCTTTTCAAGCATTTCAAAAGAATGCACGCCGTACCAGACTATCGAGCTTCCGGCCGGCGCTATTCCGAGCGGGCCGTAAACAGTCACCTGCGCCGGGTTCGGCATCTCACCGCAGGCTTTAATGAGATTTGCGTCAAAACGAAGGGGGGATGTTGAAATTGCCTTGATCTTGTTCTCCTTCGCCAGGCGAACGATCTCCAGACCGTTTTCGATGTTGTCCGCAAGCGGCTTGTCGAGGAAAATCGGTTTTCCCAATACTGCGCATTTTTTAAAATACCCGAGATGATACGACGGATCGTTTATTTCGATCATTATCGCGTCGCATCCTTTCACGGCGTCATCGAAATCCGTCGTCACCCTGACGCCCCAGCCCTCAAGCTGTTTCTGCCGCGCATTCAACCCGTCCTCATTTTGGAACGGGGTGGAAAACCGGAGGCACGCGGTCGCCCTGAGTCCGGTTATCTTCTGATCCGGTGGACAGTCCGCAGCCTGGATTCTTTTTGCGAACTCGATCGTGTGACTTGTGTCGAGCCCTATCAATGCGACTTTAATTTCCTTCGTCATGAAAATCATCTCCTCTTATTGTTGTTTAGCCTATCGCAAAACTTACGTTTTGCAGGAATTCTGATTACTTTGCCTGTTTCTTTCACGTATCCCCGTTTTTCCTTTTCGGGAATATCAGCAAGTGCTCCGGCCCCTTGTCCCTGCCTTCAACAATAGACATCAGCTTCTCTATTGACGTTGACAGCACGAGGCTGTCATCCTGTATGTAACTGGTTACGTCAACCCCCCATACATAAGACGGGTAGGAATTGTCGAAATCACTGTAGAGAAGATCCTTTTTCCAAGCAATACCGTTGTTTTTCATCCAGAATACGACAGCTCCGGTATGCGTCATGGAATCTGAAACAACGATTAGAGTCCTGTTTCTTTTCCGTGATAAATGATTCTCGAGGGTTTTCATCTTTTCCTCAAAATCCAACGGCATGTGGATAATCTCATAAAACCGTTTTTTTTCGCGGCATGCGTCTACAAATCCGCTTTCGCGGTATCCTGCCACCAGATTCCCCCCCCGCGCCTCGCGCATGCTCAGGAAACAGGGGGATATTTCGGGGAATGCGGATATTCTTTCAGTTGTGATTTCCCGGTACGCCCCCCTGTGGTCGGTAGAGACGCAATTGAAACCTTCAACGGTGCGGTTTATTATCACCTGGGGGAGTTTATCCTTGAAATTCTGTATGCTGTCAAGGACAGATTCCTCGGGTCTGTACCAGAGAAGCCCGTCAAATTTCAAAAGGGATGCCAATGAGGATTTTTCGGAAGCCTTTGAAAGGGGGACATAGGTGATCTGACCGCTGATTTCAGGAAATTCCGATATTATATTTGAAGAGGATATCAATGCAAGACGTCTCGAATAGGTCTGTATTCTGTTGACATATGTTCCGGATCCCTGGCGCGATACCAGAGTTCCATTTGCGGTCAGGAATTCAATGCAGCGGTCAATCGTGGGTCTTGCCACGCCGAAACTTTTTGCAAGCTCCATGCGCGTGGGTATTGGCTCTCCCGGAGCATACATCCCGGATTCCACCCTCTCCCTGATCTTCCTGGCTATTGAAACATACCGCTTGACCACGAACATCTCCTATGCTTATTTTCAGAAGATATATTTGCATAGGCAACTTGTCAAGTCCGTTTATTTCTTTATTTGCAAAACTCTGGATAGCTTGAATGCGGGGAAGTGAAAACCTTTTAAGGAAAGGTTCTTCCCTTCCCCGCACCCCAACTCTTTCCAAACCTGTCTGCGATTATATTCCCTTCCTGTATTTCTGGGGTGACATGCCGGTTTTGCGTTTGAAATAATTTGAGAAGTAATACTGGTCGGAGAATTTCAGGCGGGATGCTATTTCCTT
Source organism: Victivallales bacterium (assembly GCA_041666985.1). Taxonomy (GTDB): domain Bacteria; phylum Verrucomicrobiota; class Lentisphaeria; order Victivallales; family GWF2-50-93; genus GWF2-50-93. Next base: position 2,972 of record JBAYFV010000127.1, on the reverse strand, counting down.
AACCGAAAACGCCGAATGCCTGAGCATGAGACGCGCCTCCTCGATGCGTTTCTGCATCAGGTAGTCATACGGGGAGGTTCCGAAATGCTTTTTAAACCGCCGTATCATGCCTGCGCATGATCTGTGTTTTCCACTGCAATATCTGTCCAGCTTGACTTTCCGTTCAACATTGTCGTCTAGGAATTTTTTAAGTTCAAGGATTTCCGGGGGCGTGAACTGGTTGGGCGAACCGTAGAGGATTGTATGGCATTCCTCAAGCATCCTGTGAAAGACTATTGCGGCCTGCCGGTTTATCTCCCCTATTCCGTGCCTCAGCTGCATCATCTCGTCAAAGTATTTCTTCAGCTGCGGGCAGTCCGGAATAAAGCAGGTCTTGTCCAGTCCGTACGTCCTGAAGAGGTATTCCATTAAACTCCCGTCTATCACAAAGAAGAGTTTCTCCCACGGCTCGTTCTTGTCCGGCCAGTATCTGTGATTACTGTGCTTGTGTAAAATATAAACGCTGTTTTCACCCGGGCTGAAGGAGTGTCCGTTGAGCTCGAGAAAGCCTCTGCCCTTGTATATGAATTCGACAGTGCAGCATTCGTAGTCCCTCCTCTCTATGAGCGGTGTCCTTGCGTCGGCGATTCCGTAGGTGGCGCTCATCAGTTTGAACGGGAAGTCCAATTCCCGGGATTTCACTCTGGTTTGAATCATAGCCTTTTTTGTCAAGATCACACATCCCTATGACTATTTTACATATTTAATATCCGGCTATTTCATTTTATTTTAGATTTTACCATGATAAGATAATACATTGCAATATAAAACTTAAAAAAGGACTGTCAAATAATGAAATCAATTAAAATCGGTGTTATCGGTGTCGGCGGTCGCGGCGGGGTTGCCAGAAACGCACATCTCCCCGAAGAAGGCTGTAAAATAGTTGCAGGTGTCGATGTAAACGACGAACACTTGAAGAAATTCAAGGAGTTTGCCGGCGATGACGTGTTCGTCTCGAAGGATTACAGGAAGCTTCTTGCCATCAAGGACATTGACGCCGTTTTTGTGACCTCCCCTGATTTCCTCCATGAGGAACACGCCCTTGCGGCTCTGCTTGCAGGCAAGGCCGTCTATCTGGAAAAACCGATGGCAATCACCATTGAGGGATGCGACAGGCTCCTGAAGGCCGCCTACAAGACGGGTTCGAAGCTGTTCCTCGGACACAACATGAGGCATTTCCCTGTCGTCCTGAAGATGAAGGAAGTAATAGATTCGGGGCTTATCGGGGAAGTGAAGGCCGGATGGTGCCGCCATTTCGTCAACTACGGAGGGGACGCGTATTTCAGGGACTGGCATTCGGAGCGGAAAAACACAACCGGACTGCTTTTGCAGAAGGGTGCGCACGACATAGATGTCATGCACTGGCTGATGGGCGGCTATACAAAAACTGTCGTGGGGATGGGAATGCTATCGGTCTATGACAAATGCAAACGCCGTTACCCCGATGTTACCGGCTGTGCAAAATGGAGCAATGCCCAGTGGCCTCCGCTCGAACAGACGGGATTGTCCCCTGTAATAGATGTCGAAGACCACAGCATGGTGATGATGCAGCTGGACAACGGTTCCCAGGCCTGCTACATGCAGTGCCATTACACGCCTGACGCCGAGCGCAATTACACCTTCATCGGAACTGCGGGCCGGGTTGAAAATGTCGGAGATTACGGCAGTTGCGAAGTCCACGTATGGACACAGCGCGGTCCGAGGGAAACTCCCGACGTAATCTACAAGCTCAAGCCTCTTGAGGGCTCCCATGGCGGATCCGATCCCGCCATCGTCCGGGAATTCCTGAGATTCGTGCGCGACGGTGTGAAGACAAACACATCACCCATAGCCGCCAGGAACTCGGTGGCTGTCGGCGTACAGGGGCACAAGTCAATGCGCTCGGGCTGCAATGCCGAAAAGATACCGCAGCTCCATAAAGACCTGGTGAAATATTTCGAAAACGGACAGAAGAAGAAATAGAGGGAACCTCTAAAGATTTCCCGTTTGTCGCAATTCCCTCAGTTCTTTTCCCTGATCACCGCAGTTGGAAATCTGAAACAAGGGCGTCTTTGACAGGGTCGGCATCGGGGGCGCACAGCCCTGAATGCAGATGTTTAATCCAGCCTTCGGCAAACTTGAAATTGCCCGACATCTTCCCAACCTCACCGCACATTCCGACCATCGAGTTGACATAGGAGTCAAGCCCCTGGCTCTTGTCAAGCCAATCCTTCTGGCTGCGGTGTGCGGCAAGCATTTTCTTTTTCGTCTCCATTACGGCGCTTACATCTATGAAAAAGTCAGGCTCGACAATCCTCTTCAGCGGATCCCTCAAACCATACGGCATCGCATGGTAGATTGTCACAGGCGTTTTCACCGTCTGCCGCTCCGGAACCGTTTTAAAATTGCGCATCCCCCTGACAAAGGCGGCGCTAACCGCCAGTCGGCAGGTGTTTGAGTGATCCTCCATGTAGTCGAAAGGATAATGGGTGAGTATTATTTCCGGCCCGACCTCCCTGACGACTGACGCCAGTCTTCCAAGTGTGTCCGAATCATAGAAGACCCTGAGGTCGTCTACGAGACTCTCGTGAAAAACGGCTCCGGCAAGCTTCGCCGCAGACAGCGCCTCATCCCTGCGCATTTTTACAATTGTGCCGTAGTCAAACTGCTCCGTACCGCACGAGCCGTTTGCAACATTCATATAGTGTATCTCGTATCCTTTCCCCTTCAGAAGAAGAAGAGTTCCGGCCATCATGAACTCGATGTCGTCAGGATGGCACGCGATGGCCATTGCTTTGCGGGACATTTTTTCAGTTCCTTGTTGTTAAGCAGAGCCAATTTCAAAAGTAGTCAGGATTCAGAAGTCAGGATTCAGAATAAAACCGAATTTGAGTTCAAATTTAATTCTGTCTCCTGAATTCTGACTACTGAATTCCTAGTTTTGAAATTACCTC
>JBAYFV010000126.1:0-9756 GCA_041666985.1 Victivallales bacterium | reverse complement strand
TAACTATCAGGACTTTGCCTTTCAATTTTTTCCTGGAACCGGAAAAAACACTAAGAACTTTGGCATTTTTATCATAAAAAGCCTTAGGATATTCCTCAAGGATTATTTTTGCGGAAGACTCAGGCAGCCGTGTCACAAGGCACGTATGTTTTTTCCTGCTTATTTCGCGGATTATCTTGATTATCTGTCCGGGAGTTTTCCCTTCACCGTAGATGAATTCGGGAAATCCGCAGCGGTTTTTCCTCGTGTGGTCAATTTTCACGAAATCAAGTTTTTCCGGATCCTGGAGGGCGCCGAGCTCATGAAGGGCGGAAACAGGGTCAATCTTTCCCTCTGCAACAGCTTTCAGAATATCGGGAAAAGATTTTTTACTGTTTCTCATTTCCGACTGCTTTTTCGAGTGTTTCATCCATTTCCATGGGATGACCGTGCCAGATGATCTTTCCTTCCCTGATTATGAAGGCGTGCGGAATCCCGTTCACCCCGAATCCTGTCATGTAAATTCCGTTTGTTTTATCTTCGTTGTCAATGGCAACCCGGTAATTCATTCCCCTCTGAGCCTTGAAAAATTTTTCAACAACAGCCTTCTCCTCGTTGGAAATACCGATGACTACTACCTTGTCCCTGTATTTTTCCTGAAGTGCCGACAAATGAGGTATGCTTTCCTTGCATGGAGGACACCATGTCGCCCAGAATTCCATGACTATGACTTTGTCCTTGAAATCAGCCAGAGAGAATGTCTTTCCATATTCATTGTCGTTTATCATCTTAACACTCACTTCGGGTGCGGCATCTCCTAGTTTCAATTCTTTTTTTGCAAGCGCGGAGACTCCGCATAAGACCGTGGCGATCATGATTCCGGCTAAAAGCGTCTTTTTCATAATTTCATTCCCGTTTTTTATTATTTCTGAGATAAAGGAAACCCCTGAAAATTGGCATAATGCGAATTTTTAGAGTTTTCCTAAAGCGGCTTTCACAATTTCCCTGTCAAAATAATTTACGGACATTCCGGCATCAACTATGACTGTCTGTGCATTTATTCCGCTTGAACGGGGACTCAGAAGGAAAGCTGCGACATTCGCAACCTCATCAGTCTTCAGGGCTTCCTTGCGGAGGGTCGCCTTTTCTCCGAAGAGATATGGCTCGATATATCCGGGGATGCCTGCGGATGCGGATGTTTTCAATAGGGATGCTCCTACTCCGTTCACCCTTATTTTTGTGTCCTCGCTGAGTGATTTCGCCAGGAAGCAGATGCTTGAATCAAGGGCCGCCTTGACCGGAGCCATGTATCCATAGTTTTCAGCGGCCATACGCGTTGTCGAGATGGAGATTGTGACTATGGAGCCGTCTGTTTCCATATACGGCTTGAAAAGGTCGGCTATTTGAATGAAAGAAAAGCACGATATGTCCATTGTCTTGAGGAAATCTAATTTTTTCGTCTCATGGAACGGTTTTAATCCGGTTACGAAGTTCGCAAAAGCGATCGAGTGGACGATCCCGTATATTTTCCCGTGTTTTTCTCCGATTTCCTTCGCATGATCCCTTAAAGCGTTCTCATCGCCGACATCGCATAAATAAACAGGTGTTCCGGGAAAATATTTGTTGACTATTTCCTTTTGTTCTTTTCCGTAAACGGAGCAAATTATTTCCGCGCCAGACTCCTTCAGGACTTCGGCGATGTGAAAAGCAACGCTTTTACGGTTTGCTATGCCGAAAATCAGAACTTTCTTGCCCCTGAGTCCGAGAAATGTCATTGTACTGCCCTACTGATGGGAATTTTTATTTTCATTATGTAGCAAAATGCAGAAGAAGCATTCAACCCCGATTAATTCATATTTAATTTTGTTCACTGCACCAACTTCAAAACCTATTTGTAGAACAAAGCACTATAAACTTAAACTATGTATTTAAATTTTTAAAATAATATCATAGGAATAAGATACATCAAGGAATCATTATTATTAAAAGCATGTTCTCGAACTTGCAATGCGCGTCAGAGGGGGTGTTTTTGTGGAAGTTCCGCACAGGTAGTTCTTCTCCACCATTACCGGATTATCTTTCTCGCGTCATGGAAATAAAATTTCTATTAGCCGGACATTCTCAGAGACCGCCTGTCACTTCGAGGACTGAGCCTGTAATATAGGCTGTCTCTTTTGATGAGAGGAAAAGGACTGCGTTTGCGACTTCTTCGGGTTTTCCCAGTCTTTTCAGTGGGATCTGCTGGATGTAGGTCTTCTTAAGATCTTCCGGGAGGTCGGCAATGAATTCAGTGTCTATGAAACCGGGGGAAACACAGTTGACCGTGATTCCGCGCCGGGCCGTCTCTTTTGCAAGAGACATGGAAAGAGCTACCTGTCCCGCCTTCGCAGCTGCGTAGTTAGCCTGTCCCGCAAAACCGAATTTCCCGGAAGGGGAGGTGATGTTGACTATTCTTCCGAATTTGTTCTGCATCATCTTCATCACGGCGAATTTGCTCATGTTGAATGTGCCTGTGAGGTTTGTGGAGATTACGGCGTTCCAGTCCTGGGAGGGCATCATTCCAAGGACACTGTCCTTGCGGATGCCGGCGTTGTTCACAAGAACCTCCAGAGATTTCCTATCCCTGTCGAATTTCTGAAAAAACAATTCTGTTTCCCTATAGTCTGAAATATCGAATTTAACGACTTCAAGGGGATAATTCAGCCACGTTTCCCTGAAAATTCCGGCGGCGTTTTCATTTCCGAAGAATGTCGCGGTTACGGATGCGCCGTTTTTGAGGAAAGCTTCCGATATGGCCTTTCCGATGCCCCTGGTGCCGCCAGTGACGATGACATTGCATCCTTTAAAGTCGAAGTCCATATGAATCTCCTCCCGTGGATAAAATATTTACCATGGTTAAGTCGATTGTATAGCAAAATTATATTCAATTGCACAGGCAAGATGCCTGTGCTGCATTAAATAAAAAACCCCGGAGATTTTCCGGGGTTTTAACGTCATGCGAATTGCATGGAATTATTTCTTTTCTTCAGTTTTTTCAGTCTTAGCCGTTGCTGCCGCTGCTGTTTTTTTAGTCACAGCACCTTTTTTAGGAGACTGTTTTTCAGCAGTCTTTTTCGTTGCAGCGCTTTTCTTCTTTTTCGCAGGCTTTACGACATTTTCCTCGCCTACGAGCTGGAGAATGCACATTTCAGCTGCGTCTCCCAATCTCTGTCCGACACGGATTATTCTTGTATATCCGCCTTTGCGCTCGGCATATTTCGGGGCGATTTCGCTGAAAAGCTTTTTAACAGCATCTTCATCGCGGATTTTGGAAATGGCGAGACGTCTGTGATGCAGATCGCCTTTCTTGGCATAGGTGATCATTTTTTCAGCCACGCGGCGGGTCTGTTTGGCTTTTACAATGGTTGTCTTGATCTGGCCGAACATGATCAGTGAACTTACCTGATTGCCAAGCATGGCGGTTCTATGTGCGCTTGAACGCCCTATTTTAAAAGTAAAGTAGCGATGACGCATTATTCTTCCTCCTGGGTTTTAGCTTTCATCTTGTCAGCTTCAGACTGCAGAAGGGTAACCATCTCCTCGCTGAACGACATACCGAGGGATAAGCCCAGAGTTGTAAGTTTCGCTTTGATTTCGTCAAGAGATTTTCTGCCGAAATTTCTGAATTTAAGCATCTTTGATTCTGATTTCAGGCAGAGATCGCCGATGAGCTTGATGTTTGCATTGTTGAGGCAGTTCTGAGCTCTGACGGAAAGTTCGATATTGTCAACAGGTTGAATAAGCATCTTGTATAGCTTCTGTTCCTCTTCGCCGATGGTGGCGAGTGAGCCTTCTTCCCCGGCAAGGGAGCCGAGGAAAGGTCTGAGATGATCCTGGAGAATTTTTGAGGCTTTCTCCAAGGCGTCTCTGGGTGCTATTCTGCCGTCAGTCCAGATTTCGAGGATCAGGCTGTCCATTTCAGTTTCCTCCCCGAGACGTGCGGTTCCCACATTGTACCGTACATGAGTTATGGGGCTGAAGAGGCAGTCAATCGGAATTGTCCCGAGAGGCTGGTCGGCTTTTTTATTTTTTTCCGAAGAGTAATAACCGCGGCCCTTGATGATTTCGATCTCGGCGCGGAAAGAACCTTTTTTATCAAGCGTACATATGACCTGGTCGGGATTGAGAATCTCGACAGTCCCGTCTGTGACAATGTCTCCGGCGGTTACGGCTCCGGGTTTGTCTTTTTTGATTTCCAGGGTTTTCGGGACATCCCCTGTGCAGTTGATGCGGACTCTTTTAAGATTGAGAACGATGTCGGTCACATCCTCGATAACGTTGGGAAGGGTTGTGAACTCATGCGAAGCCCCGTCGATCCTGATTGAGGAAATGGCTGCGCCCTCGAGCGAGGACAGGAGTACCCGCCTGATTGAATTTCCGATACTGTGGGCAAAACCTCTCTGCAGAGGAGCTGCTGTGAATTTACCATAGTTGGCGGTTGCCGTTGATTCGTCCAACTCTACCGAACGAGGCATTGGAAAGGCATTTGAAACTGGCATTGACTTACCTCCAGAATTATTCAAACATTGTTTAATTTATATTATTTTGCGAATTACCGAATAAAATCTATACGCGACGCCTCTTTGCGGGGCGGCAACCGTTATGGGGAACCGGTGTGATATCCTGCAGGGCGAGTATTTCAATTCCGGCGGCAACGATACCGCGTACGGCGGATTCACGTCCTGCGCCGGGACCTTTGATTCTCACTTCAGCTTCCTTCATGCCGAGAGCCTGGGCTTTTTTTGCAGTCTCGGTGGCGACAAGCTGAGCAACATAGGCGGTACTCTTCTTGGAACCTTTAAAACCGGATCTTCCCGCGCTTCCCCAGCACAGGACATTGCCGTGGAGATCAGTGAAGGTGACCTTTGTATTATTGAATGTGGAGTGGATGTATGCGACACCTGTCGGAACAATACGTGCGGCTTTTGCCTTCTTTTTTACGACTCCCTCTTCAACGGCTGGAGCGTCGGCGGTTGTGTCGGCGACAGCCTGAGCAGCTTCTGTCTTTTTGAGTTTTTCTGTATTTTCAGATTTCTTGCCTTTTGATTCTTCAGCCATAATCTACCTTCCTGATTTGAAATAAGGATTACTTTTTCTTCTGGTCTTTTGATTCGTCGGTTGATGTGACAACCTTACGCGCTGTCTTGTCCCTGATTGCCCCCACTGTCTGTCGCTTCCCTTTTCTCGTACGGGCGTTGGTCTTTGTTCTCTGCCCTCTTACCGGGAGACCTCTGCGATGCCTCTGTCCGCGGTATGCGCTGATTGCGACGAGTCGTCTGATGTCCTGGGCGACCATTCTCCGGAGATCACCCTCGACAACATAGTCGTTCTGGAGGATCGCTGTAATTTTAGAGATGTGCTCATCGCTGAGATCGTCTGCTTTCGTGCCGACAGGAATATTTGCCTTCTTTATGATTTCAAGGGCTCTTGCGGGTCCTATCCCATAAATATAGGGCAGTGAAAATTCAATACGTTTCCTACCGGGTATATCAACACCAAGAATTCGCGGCATAAAAAATCCCCTTCCTTAATATGTAATATCAACCCTGTCTCTGTTTATGGCGTGCATTGCGTGAACACTGCACTCTCAACACGCCTTTTCTTTTTATTATCTGACAAAATTCACAACGACGTTTTACTGACGCTCTAACTTTCATAAGCAAACTCCTAGCACCCTGCCAGAACCGCGGAATTTAATAATAAATATTCCGTACAGCTGGCATGTAAATAAAAAATTTAAAAAATTTTATCGAGCCGGATAAAATAGACTCCAGTTGAAGACATTCAAGCATGATGTGATGAAATATTGAAAAAAAACTGAGAAGGGTCAGTTTTCAGGGGGGAAAGCCCTTGGAAATGCGCGGTTCTGGTTTGAAATCCAGTTGTCCACAACAGGTTTCAGCAGATAATCCTCTATCTCTTCGCTTATCTCAATCGGCAAGTTGCAGTATGGACAGCAGGCGAAATGCTCAAAGTCATCCCTGAAAAGCAGTTCGAAGCACTTGGGGCAGATCAAAATCTTGTCCGAAGAATTTTTCAGTTTCTTGAATTCGTATTTTTTCCCCGAGTCCATATCGCCTCTCTGTTCCAGTTACGGATGCACTATATACTGTTCTCCAGACAAACACAAGCTAAATCACCTATAAGGCTGATTGAAAACTCCGTCACATTAGATTATTTTCCAGTATGGATTCATTTTCAAGAGCATACGGCATTTTAGTCAGGTTCATCAACGAGGTGAAAAAGGCAGATTTCACCTTCATGATCATTTTCTCGCTTATTGTGGGAATTGCAACTGGACTTCTGGCAGTCTATTTCATCAAAGCTATTTTCCTCCTCACTGACTTGTTTAGGGGAATGGCCCTGGAGAAAAACTGGCTGTACATATTTCTTCCAGCCATGGGAGGGCTGATAATTGCGCCAATATTCAGATACCTCGCTCCAGAGGCAAAGGGACATGGGGTTCCCGATGTAATCCTCACTGTTGCCGCCGGAAGGGGGCTTATTAGGCCAATTGTAGTATTTGCCAAATCAATGGGTTCGATAATAACCATCAGCACGGGCGGTTCGGTTGGACGCGAAGGACCTATTGTCCAGATTGGAGCCGGAGTAGGATCATCAATAGCCCAGTTTCTGAAGCTGAATGAAAGCAAGACCATCAGTCTTCTGGGTTGCGGAGCGGCTGCCGGACTGTCCGCGACATTCAACGCGCCTATTGCCGGCGTGATTTTTGTGACCGAAGTCATAATGAGGAAAGCAAGCCTGCGCGAATTCACCTCGGTGGTCGTGGCATCGGTATCGGCATCGGCCATAAGCAGGGCGATGCTTGGCGATGATCCTGCATTTCGTATTGACCTGCCATTCTTTCAGATGAAGTCCAGCTGGGAGCTTTCTCTCTTTCTCCTTCTGGGAATAGTAAGCGCAATCGTAGGCGTGTTATTCATAAAGACACTCCTTTACTCGGAAGAAACATTTGAAAAGGCGAAAAAAATCCCCAATATCCTCAAGCCCGCTTTCGGAGGTCTGATTTTCGGATTGTTGTTGTACACCTTGCCTCAGCTCTACGGCCCCGGCTTTCCGATAATCGAAAAATCTCTTAACGGGGAACTGGTGCTCCCATTGCTTGTGATTCTTATTTTCGCAAAAATCATAGCAACTTCAATATGCATAGGATCCGGTTCTTCGGGAGGTGTATTCGCCCCAGCGCTTTTCATCGGCGCCATGACAGGCGGGGCTTTTGGAAAGGTTGCCAAGGACTGTCTTCCGAATTTCGTCACGGAGCCAAGGGTTTATGCAATTATCGGAATGGCGGCTGTTTTCGGTGCAGCAGCCAGAGCCCCTGTCACGGCAATAATAATTATTTTTGAAATGACGAGAAACTATCAGATCATACTTCCCCTGATGTTCGCAACAGTCATAAGTGTCGCAATAGCCGAATGGCTTAACAAGGAAAGTATCTTCACCTGTCAGCTCGCCGCAAGGGGCATTGACGTGAGGGCCGCCGAAAATAAACCCATACTGGAAATGATAAGGGTCGAGGAGGCAATGTTACCTATTGACAAATGCCTCACCGTTCCGGCCTATATGCCCCTGAGGGACATGGAGGCTTTCCTGCATGAAAACGACAGCAGGAGATCTCTGGTTACGGATACGCATGGAAAACTCTTCGGCATTGTGACCATTCAGGATCTCTATAACCGCCCGGAGCTTCTTGACAGCGGGATTGTCGCCGATATCTGCACTAAAAAACTGCTCACTGTCTATCCCTCGGACACTTTGGAGGATGCGATGCTGATACTCGGAGGGGAAGACATCCAGTCCCTTCCGGTGATTGATTATACAGACACAAAAAAATGTCTTGGGATCCTGCGAAGAAGGGATCTCATAAGCGCCTATTCGGAAATGCTCCTGAAAAGTGAAAAAAGGAAGCAGTTCATACAAAAACTCAAATTCAAGAAGGCATCGCATACTGAATTTGTCGAGTATGTGATAGAAAGGGATGATTCGTCCGCAGGAAGGAAAATAAGTGAAATCAACCTGCCCGGGAACTGCAATATAATCACCATATTCAGGGGCAAGGATCTTATTGTGCCGAAAGGCAATACCGAACTAAAGGCGGGCGATTCCCTGGTCGCGATTGTCGGAGACAAGGAAAGTTTCCTGAAAGCCCTTGCCTGATTCCACGCTCGCCACCGTCGCAATTAATTTCATTTTTCTGCTTGACAAAATTTTAAAATACCATAATATGATTTGGGTGTGTCGGTGTGCCGATACAGGATTTTGGATGGTCGGGCCGCCATTCAGTAAATTAAAAAATTACTGGAGGCGGTTATGAAAACTGAAAACTCTCTCTCTTCTGAAAACAATCCCGGATGTCTTCTCAGGCTGTACTGGATGCTGCTTGGGAACGTAATTATTTTGGTTTTAGCCGGCATGACTGCAAAAACAGGAAATCTGCTCCTTTACGGTTCCATCTATCTTGTTGTCGCCGCAACAGTCATAATGGCCAGATATGCCGACATCAGATATTGCTCCGGACACAAGGCTGACGCCTCCGGTCCCGCCACTATGGGTGACTGGAGGAAGTACGCCGCTTCAGCATTAGTGGTTTATTTGATCATCCTTATTGTGATCGTCGCAGTCAAATCCAGATTCTGATCCAAGGCAAAACACACCGAGAAGGATGAGGGGAAAATATGCTTTTATTGTGTACAATCTTTTTTCTCGGTTATATGGCGATTGTTTTTGAACACTCGCTGAAACTGAACAGGGCGGGTGCGGCTCTTCTCACCGGCACTACCCTGTGGGCGCTTCTTAATCTGTACCCGGGGTATGAGACAGGAATACTCCACCGTCATCTTTCCGAAAGTCTGGACATATCTGGCCTTCTGCACCGGGTACGGCGGCAATCTCCTCATTATCGGATCCGCAGCCGGAGTTGCAGCAATGAGCGTGATAAATATCAGATTCATATGGTTCATGAAAAGGTTCACGATCATTGCCGCCACAGGTTTTATCGCAGGAATGATGTTACTTTCTGTTATGAGTTAAAAAAATGATAGTTTAGACGTTAAATCGAGATTTCAGGGGGTAGAGTAACATAAGTAATAAGTAAATTGCAAAAGCGGCCAGAATTCAGAATAAATCTTGGTTTGAGTTCGAATTTTACTATGAATTCTGTCGCAGGGAAATATTCGGTAATATTATGAAAATCAAAATTCCTGTCAGAGCCGCAAATCGGGATGTTTACAGCCTCGAAGTAGAGGCGCCTCTGCGTGCCGAGTTGTTCGGGCATGACCAGTTTGCAAAATTCGCGCGCGCGCTTGCCATCGAACATGAAATAGATACTGCTCCGGGCAGGGAACTCCTTCTTTCCAGGCTTGCGGAAAACAAGATGGTGATACGCGAGGCGCACCGGATTGTTTCGCAGGCTCTCGACAATAATCGCCAGCTTGCGCCGGCGGCAGAATGGCTGCTGGACAACTACTATGTGATTGAGGAGCAGATTCTTCTCGCGGGCCAATATCTCCCGAAACGCTACAGCAGACAGCTCCCGCGATTGAAAACAGGAAAGCATGAAGGATATCCAAGAGTTTATGACCTGGCGTTTGAACTTGTCTCACATACTGACGGCCGGGTGGATGTAGACAACCTGTCGCATTTCATAGGAGTGTATCAGGCTGTTCAACATCTTTCCCTTGGTGAGCTATGGGCGATACCCATAATGCTCAGGTTATC
>JBAYFV010000125.1:0-9782 GCA_041666985.1 Victivallales bacterium | reverse complement strand
GAATACGGATAATGAACACCGCTTTCGATTCCTTTTTCCTTGAGATGCTTTGCAAGCGCGTCGCGGTCGGGAACTATGACCACATAAAGGTGGTAAACAGGTTCGGTTTCGGCAAGCACCTTCGGCGTCTTGAGCTGACTTATCCCCTTGAGACCTGAATCATACCATGCGGCAACCTGTCTTCTGCTGCTGTTCCATCCGTCAAGCTTTTTCAGGCAGACTCTGAGAAGGGCGGCCTGAATCGCATCAAGACGGCTGTTGATTCCCTCGAACTCGTGATCATACTTGCTTTCACGTCCGTGGTTCGAGTACATTCTGATTTTCCTCATGAGCACGGGATCTTTTGCGGTGACAGCGCCGCCGTCGCCGAAACCGCCGAGATTTTTGGAAGGAAAGAAGCTGAACACGGCGGCATCGCCCATTGTCCCGACTTTTTTGCCCTTGTATTTTGCACCCTGCGCCTGTGCACAGTCTTCAATAAGCTTGAGATTGTGTTTTTTGGCAATCGCAATCGCCCTGTCCATGTCAACGGGCTGGCCGTAAAGGTGAACCGGAATGATCGCCTTCGTCTTTGAATTTATTTTCTTTTCAACTTGATCGAGGTCCAGATTGAAACCATCTGCCGTAACATCGCAGAAAACAACCTGGGCGCCGGTGAGCGTAATCGCTTCAACGGTTGCAATGGCCGTATGAACCGTGGTGATGACTTCGTCTCCCGGACCGACACCCATTGATTTAAGTGTCGCGAAAAGACCGCTGGTCGCGCATGCGACACCGCAGATATTTTCCACTCCGAGCCAGGCGGCCATTTCCTTCTCAAAGGATTTGACCTCTTCCCCGCCGATATAATGCCCGCCGTCAATGACTTTTATGGCCGCATCATGCAGTTCTTTTTTAATCGGCTCATGCATCTTGATTAAATCCAGGAACAGTATTTTATTCATTTTGTCTTCCCGTTGTTTGAAGTGAAGGAACGCATACGGTTAAATAAAAAAAGAAGTGACAAGATACAATTAAATGATGATTTTTCAAACAGGAAATCCCGACAGGACAACATGTTTGCCCATAGCGTCTCCTGGTATTCAAAAAACGCAACACAGGCCTCTTGCCCGTGTTTTCAATTGGCGAATTTCCCGAGTAAGGAGCCGTACAGAAACGACTCCCAAGGAAGTTTTCAATCTTATTATTCCTAATCCCGATGTAGAGTTCGCCGTGTCGGCGAAGGTTCCAAGTCCCTTGCCCGACACGGGCAACGCTGCGCCAGGACAGGAAAAAACAGGCTGATAATGTTAAATCATCCCACGGATGCGCCGGACGGGAAGTCTCCGCCGTCAACGGTGATCAGCTTCAGGGTCTTTCCCTCTTTGGCGGCGAGAAGCATTCCGCAGGATTCGATCCCTCGTATTTTCGCAGGCTTGAGGTTGGCGACAATGACAATCGTTCTCCCGACAACTTCTTCCGGCCTGTAGAATTGCGCAATCCCTGCGACCAGCTGCCGCTTTTGTCCGCCGACTTCGATCTGGAGCCTGAGGAGCTTGTCTGCGCCCTCGACTTTTTCAGCTTCCAAAACTTTTGCGGTTTTGAGCTTAATCTTTCCGAAGTCTTCAATTGTAATAATATCTTCAGCGGCAACAGCAACCGTCTCTGCGGATTTCGCAGGTTTTACCGTATCAGCCTTAACCACTTCGATCCTCGGAAAAAGAGAGCCTATATCGGAAACCCTGAGACCGGGACTGAGTTTCCCCCAGGTCTTCAACTCGAATATTTCCATCCCTGTTTCAGACAGCCCGATTGCTTTGCGGATTTCGCACATCTTACCCGGCATTACGGGATAAAGGAGACCGGAAATTATTCTCAGCGACTCTGCGGCGGTATAGAGTACCGTGTTGAGACGGTCGGTGTTCTTTTCCTTCGCGAGTTTCCACGGGGCGGTCTTCTCCATGTAGCGGTTTGCCGCGCGTATGGCATTCATGATCTGTTCAAGCCCGCGGTCAAGCTTCATTCCGGTTATGGCCGGCTCCATTTCAAAAACAGCGGAGAGGACGGTTTCACGAAGTTCTTTTTCAAACTCGGTTTGAGCCGTTGCGACGGGGGCGGGAATTATTCCGCCCGCCTCCTTGTCAATCATCTTGACAACGCGGCTCAGGAGATTTCCAAGGTCGTTCGCGAGATTGCTGTTATATCGCGTAATGAAAATCCCCTCGCTGAACGAGGCGTCGTTCCCAAGCGACATTTCCGACATGAGGAAATAACGGAACGCATCAACTCCGTATTTTTCAGCCACCGCCATCGGATTGACAACATTGCCGAGCGACTTGCTCATCTTGTCCGCGCCAATCAGCCACCAGCCGTGCGCATATATTGTTTTCGGCTGTTCGATCCCCATCGCCTTAAGCATTGTCGGCCAGTAAACTGTGTGCGTGGTAAGAATATCCTTCCCGATAAGGTGATAGGAGGCGGGCCACCATTTTGCGAATTTCGCAGCGTCCTGCCCGTATCCGATTCCTGTTATATAATTGATCAGGGCGTCAAACCACACATAGCACACATATTCCCTGTCGAACGGGAGCTCTATTCCCCACGCAAGCCGCTTCTTCGGACGTGAAATGCACAGATCCTCCAACGGTTTGCGCAGGAATCCGAGTGTCTCATTGCGGCGGAAATCGGGCTGTATGAATTCCGGATGCGACCGGATGTAATCAATAAGCCAGGACTGGTATTGCCCCATGCGGAAAAAGTAGTTGGACTCAATTATCTCATCGGTTGCACGCTTGCAGTCAGGGCAGAGATTTCCGTCAACAATGTCCTTTTTCGAGAAAAATCTTTCGCACGGGGTGCAGTAATTGCCGGAATATTCGGCCTTGTAGATCTCGCCCCTGTCATAAAGCTCCTGAAGGATTTTCCGGACTACTGTCTTATGCCTGTCCTCGGTGGTTCTTATGAAATCATCATGCGTTATTTCAAGTTTTTCCCAGAGTTCCTGGAATCTGGTTACGGTGGCATCGCACTGTTCCTGCGGAGTCATCATGTTTGCTATGGCGGCCTTCTGGACTTTCTGTCCGTGTTCGTCGGTTCCCGTAAGGAAAAAGGTGGGATCGCCAAGCAGGCGGTGGTAGCGTGAAAGGACATCCGCAAGGATTGTCGTATATGCATGGCCTATGTGCGGCCTGTCGTTGACATAGTAAATCGGAGTCGTAACGTAAAAAGTGTTCTGTCCCATAATAATGTAAAATCCTCATTTTGTAGGAATTCAGAAATCAGAATTCAGGATTCAGAATGAAATTCCAGAAATAATCTAGTGCAAAATACTTAATTCTGGCTCCTGTCTCCTGAATTCTGGCTACTTTAAAAATTTCAGCAGTTCAGGCAGCCGCCCGGAATAATAATTGAAATGTCTTCCGCCGACAGGCTGTGCTTAAGTTCGATTTCCCTCTTCCCGCCATTTGCCTTGACAAGTTCCGCCTTTACGGGCTTTCCGACTTCGAGCTGTCTGCGAATTTCGCAGATTTTCAGTGAATCGCCCTGCGAAATCTGATCGTAGTCTGCGGGATTCGCAAAAACAAGGGGAACTATTCCGAAGTTCACAAGATTTGCGGCATGGATTCTTTCAATGCTGACGGCGACAACGACTTTCACGCCGAGATACATCGGGCAGATTGCGGCATGTTCGCGGGAGGATCCCTGTCCGTAACTCTCGCGGGCCACAATTATCCCGTGTTTCCCGGAATCCCTCAGGGCGGCGGCATGCTGGGCGAATGTCGGTTTCCCCGGCTCATTGAAGCATTCAAAAACAACTTTCGAGTATTCGGGAATATTGCTGCGGTGCTTCAGGTGGATGCCGGCGGGCATAATATGATCGGTTGTTATCTTGTCTCCGACCTTCAAAAGGACTTCGCCGTTTATATTTTCAGGAAGCGGGGAGTTCACCGGCGGCTTTCCGATTGTCGGCTTCCTGGTGATTTCAATCTTAGAAGCGTCTTCCGGAGATGCCGGCGGAATGATCATGTCGTCATTGACAAGAAAGGCGTTTACCTCGCATACTCTGGGGGATTTTATCCCGAGCAACCGAGGATCCGTGAATTTTCCGGTCAGCGCCGCAGCGGCGGCGACAGCCGGGCTTACAAGATAGGACTTGTCGCCTTTTGTCCCTGTACGGCCCGGAAAATTGCGGTTGAAGGTGCGGAGTGTTACGGCGTCGTTCGCAGGGCTCATGCCCTGTCCGATACAGGCGCCGCATGATGTTTCGAGGATTCTGGCGCCGGCGGAAATCATATCCGCAAGGGCTCCGTTTTCAGCGATCATCTGCAAAACCTGCCGGCTTCCCGGAGAGATTGAAAGGGAAACGTGTTTTGCTATCCTCCTGTTCTTGAGCAGTTTTGCGACAAGCATGAGATCCTGGTACGAACTGTTCGTGCATGAACCGATAATCACCTGCTGAACCGGGATTTCACCGATTTCGGCGACGGTCTTGACATTGTCGGGGCTTGAAGGGGAGGCTGCCATCGGGACGATTTTATACAGATCAATCTCAATCACCTTGTCATATACGGCATCCGCATCGGCCCTGAGTTCCACCCAAGATGCTCCCCGGCCCTGCGCCTCGAGAAAGCTTTTCGTGCATTCATCGGAAGGGAAAACAGAGGCTGTGACTCCGAGCTCCGCACCCATGTTTGTGATTGTCGCGCGTTCCGGAACGGAAAGGGATTCAACTCCGGAACCGAAATATTCAACCATGCAACCCACATTCCCTTTTGTCGTGAGGATACTCAGTATTTTTAAAATAACATCTTTTGCGGACGGCCATGGTTTAAGATAACCTGAAAGATTCACCCCGATTATCTTCGGATAGGACATCCGGAAAGGCCTGCCAGCCATGGCGAGCGCCACGTCAAGTCCGCCCGCCCCGATGGCCATCATGCCGATTCCGCCGCCGGTGGGGGTATGGGAATCCGAACCGAGAAGGGTCTTGCCGGGAACACCGAACCTCTCAAGGTGAACCTGATGGCAGATTCCATTGCCGGGTCTGGAAAAATAGACGCCCTTTGCCGCAGCAACCGACTGAAGATACAAATGGTCATTCTGGTTCTCTGGGCCGTTCTGCATCATGTTATGATCAACATAGGAAACTGAAAGTTCAGTCCTGACCCTGTCAACACCCATCGCCTCGAGTTCAAGATAAGCCATCGTGCCAGTGGCGTCCTGGGTGAGTGTCTGGTCAATCTTCATGGAAACAGGCTGTCCGGGATTTTTTCCTCCGGACACGTAGTGGGCGTCAAGTATTTTCTGTATTACCGTTCCTTTGGCCATATTTGAACTCCGGCAGATTTCCTTATCAATTTTTCCGGAACGGAAAAATTTTCCTGCTTAAAACTTAAAAACTCTGACAAGCGGCTACGGTCACCCGTTCTTCTCAGGGTCGAGATCCGCCTCGTCACCGAAACGCAGGACACCGCGTTTGCTTGATGTGACAAACTCAATGAAATCCTTGATTTCCGGGAGTTGCGGCACTTCAGCGTTGATTTTTTCAAGGGCGTTGGGTATGCTCAACTTGCTTCTGAAGAAAATCTGATAGACATCCCTGAGCGCCTCAATGCATTCCTTTGAAAAACCGCCCCTTCTCAGTCCGACGATGTTGATCCCGAGAATGGCGCCGTTTCTGCCGCTGCATATCATGAAGGGCGGAAGATCCTTCGATATTGCCGAACAGCCGCTCAGCACCGCGTACCGCCCGATCCTGCAGAACTGATGGATGGCGGTAATGGCTGAAATCAGACAGTTGTTTCCGACATTCACATATCCGCCAAGCGTGGCACAGTTGACAAGGATCACCCTGTCTCCGAGGACACAGTTGTGGGCGACATGCGAATTAGCCATCAGCAGACAGTTGTTTCCGATTACGGTTTCGGTCTCCGGCTGAGTGCCGGGCTGGACAGTAACGCCCTCCCTGAAATAATTGTTGTCGCCGATTTTCGTGTATGAAATCCCGCCCTTGTACCCGTAATCCTGGGGGGCGGTTCCGATTGACACGAAAGGAAATACGACATTCCCTTTTCCCATCGTGGTATAACCTCCGACAAAGCACTGGGCGACAAGCTTGCAGCCGGCGCCGAGCGTGACATCCGGGCCGACAACGCAATGGGCGCCGATCTCGACATCATCGGCAATTTGAGCCTTTGGATCAACGACAGCGCTTGGATGAATTCTTGGCATTTCCTTTTCCTTTTATTTGAATTATGATTATTTTATCCCAAAAAATTTCCTTAATAGAATTCAAATTCCGCAAAAATAAAGCTTCAAGCATCCCTTTAAATTATATTTTTTGCGATGGAATCTTGTTTTTTACATGAAAACCCTTATAGTATCGGCCTGTTTATGGAAAAATGACTTTCGGATTACCAATACCGAGCATTCCATTTAAAATTCAAAAACAAAATATCGGAGGCTTAATATGGCACATAAAAAAGGACAATCCAGCAGCAAGAACAACCGCGACAGCAATCCCAAGATGCTTGGATTGAAAGCGTCCGGCGGAGAGTATGTCAGCGCGGGCAGCATCATTGTTCGTCAGCGCGGATCAAAATTCGAACCGGGCAGAAACGTCGGCTGCGGCCGGGACTTCACTCTTTTCGCCCTTATTGACGGCGCAGTGCAGTTCTCGAAGAACAAAAAACAGGTCAGCATCGTACCTGTCGCATAATCAGGTTGCGAAATTAGCGGATTTTTAAAAGCCCAGTCAATCTGGGCTTTTTTATTCTAAGGAATCACACCATGTTTGTTGACAAGGCGAAGATTAAAGTGAAAGCCGGAGACGGCGGCAACGGATGCTGCAGCTTCCGCCGTGAAATATATGTTCCAAAAGGCGGACCCAACGGCGGAGACGGCGGAGACGGCGGAGACGTGATTTTAGAAACCGCGACCGGGGAACAGAGTCTCGTTGATTATGTTTTCCAGCGGCACTTCCCCGCGGAAAAAGGCGGGAACGGAAAAGGCAAGGACATGCACGGACGCAACGGGAAGGATCTCGTAATCAAAGTGCCGCTCGGGACAGTTGTCAGAGACGTAAACACCGGCGAAACAATTGCCGACCTCGACAATCCGGGCATGAGGCATGTCATAGTGAAAGGCGGGAAAGGAGGGAAAGGCAACGCCCGTTTCCTGAGCAATTTCAACAGGGCGCCCAGGGAGCATGAGCCCGGGCAACCCGGAGAGGAAAAGGAAATAGAACTTGAACTGAAGACAATCGCCGACGCAGGCCTGGTCGGATTTCCGAATGCCGGAAAATCAACTCTGCTCAGGGCGATTTCAAATGCAATCCCGAAAGTCGCGGCCTATCCCTTCACCACACTGCATCCGATTGTCGGAGTCGCAGAATTCCCCGACTTCTACCGTTTCAAAATCGCCGACATCCCCGGACTCATTGACGGCGCCCACAGGAACATAGGACTCGGACATGAATTCCTCAGGCATATTGAAAGAACAAAAATTCTCGTCTATGTCCTGGATATGGCGGGAGTCGACGGACGGAATCCAATTGACGACTTCCACACTCTCCAGAAAGAACTCGACTTGTATATAAAAGGGCTTTCAAAAAGGAAATCTGTCATTGTCGCAAACAAGACAGATCTCCCTGAATCTGAAAAAAATCTCAAGGCCTTGAAAAGGAAAATCAAAGGCTATGAGATAATTCCGGTAAGCGCCATGGAAAAGAAGAACACCGACAAACTTGTGAAATCCCTCCGCAAGATGCTCGAAGGGAATGAAGGGGCGGAGACCTGAAAACCTCATCCCGGTCTTTCCAAAATCAGGCGAATACGATTTCACCGAAGTCTTCCGGACGGTGGAAGTTGAGTTCCCTGACAGGCTTCCATGACGCCCAGTGTTTATGGCTGGTGTGATCACCGCACTTGTAGAAATTGGCACGCCAGGTCTGGCCGGACACCGGCAGCGTCAGCCCGTGGGCTTTTACAAACATTTCGAAAGGGATGAAAAATCCTATCCGCCATACGGTAGGTTCGGTGATTTCCGGTTCCACGATGCGCGGCATGCTGTGGAAAATCCGGAATCCCGAAATGTCTTCCGGTACAAGCTTGCGGAAATCCCTGAAGCCTCCCGGCGAGCGCGTGTGGTCAATCACATGATAAACCAAAAGCGTACCTCCGCAATTCATTTCGAAGTTCAAATAACCTTTTCCGCAAGGCGGTCCGACAAAAAACTCAACACAGCTGTCAGCACAGACCGACGACTGGAATTCCGTGGCGACCGACCGGACATAGCGGTCATGCACCTGGAACATGCCGTAAATCCCGGCGTCATCATGCAACAGCCGGCACTGGACCAGCGGCCTGTGGTCTGAACTTTCAGGGCGAAAGTTCCCGACAGTCAGAGTTTCCCCGGATGTCCAGACCGGGCTTGTCCATTCGGCATCCAGCATGGCCGGCGCAGAAATTTTCTTCACCATGTACATTTTTCTTTCCTTCCAGTTATATTAACATCCGAGGTAATTTCAAAATTGCCGAATCCAAGGTGAGGATGGCTCTCCGAGCCGTCCGTTTTGAGGCGGCGCGTTACGGAGAACGCGCCCTACCTTCGCCAATTTTGAAATTGGCTCATCTTATTAATTTTTTCAGTTCCTGAAAAAATTTTCTTAAGCGTCTCGCGCAATCACGTGGTAGTTTCCGGGATCCTTTTCCAGCAGTTTCTCAAGGTCTGAAACGGCCTCATCATATTTCTCATTTGCGATTTTCGCACGGATTAAGGGAAATTCAGGCGGCGGGGGTTTTACATTTTTACCGGGACAGTATATTCCAAACGCAATTGCATTCCCCACCCATGGCCCTATGAATTTTCTTGCAAGTATATGCCCGCTTATCAGCCCGAAAGGGACGGTGAATAGTATCACACCCCCTACTCCCATCCCAACACCGCACACAGCCAGGGCGCCTGCGCCAAGCATCAATATAAACCATATGATTTTACCGGGCATTTTTCCGCTACCCGTTTCTCAGATAATAGATGGACTCGGCGTAACGCCTGTAGCCAAGCTTCTCATAAAGCTTCTGGGCGGGAATGTCAACTCCCAGCGTGTTGACGGCGAATCGGGTGAACCCCTCCTCCCGCATCCGGCGTTCGATCTCCTTCTGAAGGGCCTTGCCGATACCCTTCCCCTGAAACTCGGGATGGACGGCGTTGTTGCCGATCTCGGCGATCCCCTGCTCACGGTCGAAGAGCCACGTGGCGTAGCCGACGACCCGGCCTGCGGACTCCGCAGTGACGACCTGATAAATACGCTGACGGCAGAACTCCTCAAGCTCCCGGCACTTGTACTCGTTCCACTTCCTGCCGCCAAGCCGCTCGCCGAAGAAATCCTGCCGCATCCTCGCGAGACTGACAGGTTCGAATGCTTTCTCCGTGATCTCGCAGATCGACGGGATGTCCTCAAAACGCGCGGGGCGCACAGTCACGGATTCCGTCCGCACACACGAAGAGAACGGCCCGCAGTCCGCCAGATGCCGCACCATAGCCTCTATGTCGTCTATAAAAACCGCAGTCTTCCCGAAATCAACGTGCCGAATCGTGTCCTTCGGCGTGTGGTAGTACGTCTTCAGCGAATGATCATAGAACCAGACGTACGGAACGCCGAACTGATGCGCCGCGCCATTGTCGCCCCCTTCGAATTTCCATCGCTCCTTGAATGAACGGCGAAGCGTAACCGGCGCCGAAGCCGCAGTCTCACGGAACAGCTTCGGGCCGGCGGCATAGTAAATCGGTGTGCCGATCTTGTG
>JBAYFV010000124.1:0-9821 GCA_041666985.1 Victivallales bacterium | reverse complement strand
GGCCGGGACAAGATG
The DNA here is from genome assembly GCA_041666985.1 of Victivallales bacterium. GTDB lineage: Bacteria > Verrucomicrobiota > Lentisphaeria > Victivallales > GWF2-50-93 > GWF2-50-93. Next base: position 9,806 of record JBAYFV010000124.1, on the reverse strand, counting down.
ACCAAAGACCAGCCGAGAGCTGCGCGTCTCTTCGCGATGGCCGCCGAGAAAGGCGATGCCGTGGGGCAGTATTGGCTTGGATGGTGTTTCGTGAATGGCAGGGGCGTCCAGAAGGACGATGCGAGGGCTTTCGAACTCTTCTCTAAATCCGCACTTCAGGGGTATGCTCTCGGGCAATTTGTCCTTGGCTGTCGCTATCTCAACGGCGAAGGTGTTGTCAAGGATGCCGCAAAGGGTGTCGAATGGCTTGAGAAGTCCGCCAACCAGAATTGCGCGGACGCACAAACCCGCCTTGGTCTTTGCTATTACAATGGCGATGGCGTGGATAAAGATGCAAAGAAGGCTTTCTTTTGGTACTCAAAGGCTGCTGAACAAGGCAATCCTCTAGCCCAGATAAGGCTTGCTGGATACTACATCGGAGGCAGTGATGGTGTCGAGAAAGATATAGGGAAGGCCATCAAGCTGCTTGAGTCGGCCGCCGACAAGGGGAATGCGTATAGCCGCAATCTACTGGCTACGGGCTATGGTTTGGGCTGCATCATTTACAAAGACCGTGCGGGTAATTGCTTTTTTGCGCCTGTCGAACGCAATCCCGACAAGGCGATCAAATACTCGGAACTTGCACTTAAGTCCACCTCCTGCAACGTATTTGACCGCGCAGTCCTCACCTCCAACTTGGCGATTGCGCATCAGATGAAAGGCGAGTGGCGGGAGGCGCTCCGGATTCTGAAAGGTACTCCGGCAAAGTATTTTTCCCTTTGCCTGCTGCTGGCTTATTTGGCGGAACTCGCCGCTCTTTTGTGGGCCGCCCGCAAATTCCGCAACTCCGGGGCAATCGCATTGAACCCATGGCGTTTCGGAGACCTATTTACGCTTGCCGGACTCTTCATAATATTGATGTTGGGGTTCTCAATCCTGAGTTTTGCTTTGCCATTCAACATGCTCTTGTCGGGCATGCTGGTTTCGTTATTCGTTTTCGGAGTATGCGCGCTGTCCTTTGCCTTAGTGTTGAAGACTCGCGGTTCAACTTTGGACAAAGCCTTCGCACTTGATGTTCCAATGCAGTGGAAGCCTTTAGTTGCCTGGACTGTAGTTATGGTCGCGGGAGTGGGGGCTTTTGACTATTCTTACGCCTGGATATGCGAGCGTCTTGGCATCAAACTCAACGAGCAGTTGGCAATAAAGCTATTTAACTTGCCAAACCTGACGGGGTTTGAGTTGGCCGCCGTATTCTTGATGGGAGCATTGATCCTGCCAGTCCTCGAAGAGGTTGTCTTCAGGGGAATTGCCTATCAATCCCTCAGGACGAAGGCAAATCCCTGGCTTGCCATACCCGTATCGGCGGCGATTTTCGCCGCAGTCCATATGGATATTTCTGCATTCCTGCCAATTTTTGTATGTGGTTGCGCCTTGGCTTATGCATTTGAACGGACAAAGAATCTGCGTCTTCCGATCTTGATACACTGTCTCAACAACATAATAGCCCTGACATGTACATTGCTGGAGCGTAGTTGAATGGAGTTTTGAATCGTGATAGAAAAAGTTGAAAAACTTGCCAGACATGGATATTTATTCGGTCTTCTGCTGGTCATATCCGCCGCCGGCATTGCAGGCTGCTGCAGTCTTTTCTGGGGCAAGGCGCCTTACGACGCGCAATATCTCGCTTCTGCGGAAACTGAAATGTGGAAGGCCTATTACAGCAAAGACAAAACCAAGCTTGCCTGGAATCTGATCCAGGTTTTAAGGCGCCAGTTCGGCATTTCCGCCTATGAAGCCGGTGAAACAGGGAATCTTCTGGCGGAGTCGGCATTAAAATTCAAGTCGGCGGCTCCGGGACATTATGATGAGGCTCTTCCCGATTTGATAGCGGCATATTCCAAGGTGAAGGAGTACTCAGGTCTCACCTTTGATCCGGAAGAGGCTGCAAAAGCCGATCTGGCATGGTGGGTTGACCGCAGGGATCCGAAACGCAACGATCCGAAAACAATCGGGGAAGGGATTGCGCATCTTTATGAAGTCATATACGGCTACAAACATCCCGGATTTAAAAGGGCCGGGCTTTTGCGGGCGGAGGCGGCTCATCTGCGTGACCAGGGCAAGGATAACTGCGACTGGGTAAAAGTGGAGGGCCTTCTTCTTTTATCCTACCAGTCTCTCAAGGACGGGATTGACAGGAAGTGAAAACGGGATACGGTGAATCGCACCAGTGTCCACCGACACTTTATCATTGACACGGCACTCGTAATTCACAGCATTTTTGCGAGGGCGACGAACTGTTTCACGGTGAGCTCTTCGGCACGGGCGTCTTTGCTCACGTTAAGCGCGTTCATGGCGTCCGTGATTTTACCGGGATCGAATATTGCCGAGACCTGCTTGAACATTTTCTTGCGGCGCTGTGAAAAAGCTGTCCTGACAAGGTTGCGGAAAACCTGTCTTTCTGCGAGAGGGAGATAATCCTTTTTCCTGGTGAACTTCAGTATTGCGGACTCGACTTCCGGCACAGGGAAAAAAACCTGCGGCGAGACTGTCCTCAGATACTCGACATTGTATACGGCCTGGACAGTGACGGAGAGCGAACCGTAATTTTTTGTTCCGGGTCCGGACGACAGGCGCATCCCGGTTTCCTTCTGGAGCATGAAGATCATGTCGGTCGGGGGGATTTCAATCTGAAGGGTATCCGCGATGAACGGGCTTGAGATGGAATAGGGAAGGTTTGCAATAATGCGGAATTCGCAAGGGAAAAGTTCCGCCAGGTTAATCCTGCATGCGTCGCCGATGACAAGTTTGAAATTCGGGTTCGAAATAGTTTTCTGAAGGTATTCCGCGAGGCGTTTGTCGAGTTCGATGGCGGTGACTTTCGCGCCCGATGCGAGGAGCTTGCGGGTCAGAGAACCCAGTCCGGGCCCGATTTCAAGGATATGATCGCCTTCCTTCGGGTCTGCGCGCCTGCAGATGAAGTCGAGGAGGTTGTCGTCAATCATGAAATTCTGCCCGAAACGTTTTCCCGGATGGACTCCGAGTTCTTCGAGCAGGGGAAGAAGTTCTTTTTTGTTCATAATATAAAAAATCGTCCCGATTTTTTATCAGTGCCCGTGTCCGCATGCTCCGGCGCAACAAGATCCTTTTGCCGAGGGGCATGACTCAACCCTTGAGCACGGTGATTGTGAGGAGCCGAGTGAAACCGAAGCCGAGAAAACAGAGAGTTTGCGTTTGACCTTAGAATCCGAGCATTTCGGGCAGTTCACCTTTTCAGATGAGGATTTCACAAGCAGTTCGAATTCACTTCCGCATTTCGGACACATATATTCATAAATAGGCATATCAATATCTCCAATCGGGCAAAAGGGTTAATCTAAAGAACGGCGGTTGCTGTTGTTTTTATAGAGTTTATGAGGACAATCCCGAAAGCCAGGACAAAGATGGCGACGGTTTCGATGATGCCGAGGATCATCAGGTCGTTTGTGAACCCTTTTTCGGTTTCAGCATATGCGTCGCAGGAACCTGCGGCGGCAACGCCCTGAAGCCATGCGGACACCCCCATTGCGGCTCCGCCGACAATGCCGATCATAACGAAGACCGGCCAGAAGTTGACAGCCCCTTCCTGGATTTTGTTGTTCATCAGAACCATCAGAATCAGTCCGTAAATTGTCTGGGAGAGCGGAGCACCGGAGAAAACCACAAGCTGGAAGGGAGCCGGCCGACTCTGTGCGTAACACTTTTTCCACGCCCCTACAGCCGATGTTCCGGCAGTTCCCGCGCCAAGCGCTGAACCTATTGCGGCAAAAGCCACCGCGCAAAATGCGCCCGCTTTTCCAAGGGCAATCATCAACTCCTGTTCCATCAGACACCCCTTTTCAAATTTTAACTTCCCTTTTCAATTTTTCCGGGACGGAAAAATTTTCTTCGTCCGTCGTCATCATTGGATATTCAGAGATCGCCTAATTTACAGTCAAACAGGGAGTTTTACAGTGTTGAGAAGGACAATGCCGAAAACCATTACGAAGAGGGATACGGTTTCGATGATGCCGAGGATCATCAGGTTGTTTGTAAATCCCTTGTTCGTATCTGCAAATGCGTCACAGCATTTTGCTGCGGCAATGCCCATGTACATTGCGGAAAAGCCGAGACCGAGACCGCTGAGTACGCCGAGCGCAAGGCAGATGTGCCAGAACTGGGAGCCTCCCGCCTCCATCAACTTATTGTTTATGAGAATCATCATGATGAGCGCGTAAATCATCTGTGAAAGGGGCGCTCCGGAAAAAACCACAAGCTGGAACGGGGCAGGTTTATCCTGTGCATAGCATTTTTTCCAGGATCCTACGGCCGCTATTCCCGCTGCGGCTATTCCGAGAGTCGAACCGATTGTCGTGAAAAACACCGACAAAAAAGCTCCCGTCTGTCCGATTTCGATCATTGTCTGCTGTGTCATAAATATCCTCCTGTTTATTGTTATTTTAAATTCTCGTCAATTTCCATTTTTTTGAACGGCTTGTAAAGGAATCCCGACCAGTGCAACCCGAGCTGGCCGGAAAATTCAAGTGTGTTAAGCCTTATTCCGTGTACAAGCACGGCAAGGGCGCCCAGCATTATATTCAGGGAGTGTCCGAAGACGATTATAATTATTCCGAGTGTCAGCCCCACATAAGGCAAATCGAGGGTGCCGGCGGCCATTTTGTTGAAATTTTCCGCGACATAAAGTCCGGAAAGGCCGACTGCGAAAAGACGGATATACGACAGAAGGTCAACAAAACTGCTTAGAATCGCAAACGGGAATCCGCATACATCCCCGATGTCCCTGTAATTTATGGAGAAGAGCATCATGATGAAGCCGCAGATGAAGAGGTAATAGGCGAAATTGGGGAAAATTCTCGCTGCTACAAGCGAACTTGCAAGGAAGAAATTGCCCCAGATGAACAGAACCCATCCGATTTGCCCTATCACCTGGCCTATCCTGTTGATTTTCAGCACTGCGAGCCATATATGCGCGATCGAGAGATGCAGGGCCGCTATCATGAAGCAGCAGTAACGGAGATTGTCCTCATTCTTGAACCATGGATTCGGATGCAGGAATTTAGGAAGCCTTTCTATTTCGATTCCAAACCACGAGCCGGTAAGGAATCCCCATATGAAGATCGCAAAGCCCATGACAAAGAGCAGATTGATGGGGAGTCTGGCTTTTTCACTTTTAATTGCGAGTTTCGCAACCCCGAGCATAAGGAAAAGGAGAAGCGCGTAACCTGCATCCCCAATCAGTATCCCGACAAAAATTGAAAGGAAGAACAGGAAACAGACGCTTATGTCGACTTCATGGTAGCTTGGGGCAATTCCTATTACATCGAATATCGGCTTTGAAAGCCGGAAGATTTTTGGAACCTGGATGAGGGTGGGAACCTTGTCGTCATGATGCGGATCTGTTATAAGGAGTCCCCATCCGTTCTTTTTTGCAGCGGTTCTTATGTTTTCAACAAGATGTGTGGGAACGAACCCGTTTATGTAGGAAATCTTGTTTGCGGATTTCATGCTGTCGCGGCCGGCTATGAATTCGATGGTCTCTTTCGCCTTCATCTGCTGTATTTTCAGTTTGTTTATTTCACAGCTGAGGGCATCGAGAGCCGCCTCGTTGTTTTGAATTGCATATTTGCACTCATTGATTTCATTGTCGAGTTCCCTGAGGCTCTTATCCATCGGGACAACTACTGTCGGCAAAGCCGATTTCACCTGTTCGACATCTGAGATCACGGCAAAGTAAAGCTTTCCCCTGTTCTGTGAAATAATCCTGTATGAAGTTCCGGCGGGAAGAAGGAGAAGCGTGTTTTTGTTTCCCGCGCAGAGATAGACGTAAACACCCTTTTCCCGGAGTTCCCCGATCAGATCCGAAGAAAACTCACCCCATGGGCTGACCTTCTCCCTGTCTTTGACGAGCGCATCTAGTTTCCTCACAAGATTTGAATTTGTCCCTGTAATCTCCTCGATTTTACAGACCAGCTCCTCCCCTCTCATTACGGAGAAGGCGGCGGAGGGTTTGCCTTTGCGTTCCGATACTGCGTTTATCGCCCTGTTTGCGGAGACGAGAAGCTGTTCTGATTTTGAAAAGTCGGAAGAGTCGGTTTTGGTGCCAAGTTCAACATGCATGACGCCAATCTCCCTGAGGGATTCAAGCGCCTGCACCTTCTCGGATGCGAGGCATATGAGGGAAACTTTTTTCATTTCGAGTATCATGCCGCACTCTCCTGCATTTTTCTCTTTGCGATTTTCGAACGGCCGACGGCGGCCGTCTGCTGATCCCCCATGTAAATCTGAATGACCCTTATATTCTCCTTGCATTCCGGTATTTTGACTTTTTCAAAGAGATTGACGCGCTGGGTGGTTATCCTGAGTTCGTTTCCGATCAGTTCGTACTGTTTCCTGATGATAACCTGTTCCGCTTTCAGGCTGAAAAGCACTTTGACCGTGTCCACCGCGCTGTCAATCCAGAGATCCTCGGCGAAAAGATCATATTCCGCCACCGAAAAACTGACTGACTTGAAAACCGGAACTTCAACGCCGGCGATGTTATGGGAATCCGTTAAAATCTCATCAGCCTTGACCATGGAGCTTATATGTTCCACGGCATTGCCTCCGCTGAAAAGTGAAACCCACGAGGAGAGATTGCCGCGCAACTCATCCTGCTTCCGGTTATTCTCCTCGATCTTCTGCTGGCATTTCCGCATTTCCACCTGCAGCTGGATTTTCTTCAGCTGCAATGTGGGCAGATAACGGGAGAACTGCTTTAGCGAATCCCGCTGCGATTTCAACTCGCTCTTTGTAAGTTTTATTTTTGCCATACGACTTTTATGCAATTACCTCTGCCTTGTTAATTTTTCCGCGACGGAAAAATTTTCTTATTCCAAACCCGGGAATTCCAACTGTTTTTATTTCCGATTTTTAGAATTTTCCATTTCCCGCTTTCTAAATTCAACTTTCCATTTTTCCCCACACCGATAACCGATCACTGATAACTGGTCACTTTACCGGCCAGAATTCCTTTATTATATCGGATTTGATGCCGGTTTCCGATTTGTCAAAACATTCGGCAAGTGTTTTCCAGCCGAGGTCGAGTCCTTCCTCAAGCGGGATATTCACCGACAGATCCATCATGCGCCTTTCAAAAAGATTGCCGTACTTGAGAAGTTTGTCATCCCATACGCTCATTTTGAAGCCCATCGACTGCTTCTCCCGGGTTTCCCTGAAATCGGCATAGAGACGGATCATCGTATCCATGATCACGCGGTGATCGCCCCTGGTTTTGTCATTTACAAGCTGTTTGAGACGGCTCAGCGAACCGAACGGCTCGATTCTTCCCCTCCGGAGATAGAACTGCCCTTCGGTGATGTATCCGGTATTGTCGGGGATCGGATGAGTAACATCATCTCCGGGCATTGTTGTCACAGCCAGGATGGTGATTGAACCCGCGCCCTCGAAGTCAACGGCTTTTTCATACCTTGAAGCCAGCTGGCTGTAAAGATCGCCGGGGTAACCGCGGTTGGATGGAATCTGTTCCATGGTAATCGCTATTTCCTTCATCGCGTCGGCGAAGTTTGTCATATCCGAAAGAAGGACGAGAACTCTTTTCTTCTTGAGGGCGTAGCTTTCGGCTACGGCGAGAGCCATGTCCGGAACCAGAAGGCATTCGACGACCGGATCCGAAGCGGTATGCACGAACATTATCGAACGGGAGAGGGAGCCCTGTTCGTCAAGGGTGTTTCTGAAGAACAGGTAATCATCGTGCTTGAGTCCCATGCCTCCGAGGATTATCACGTCAACCTCGGCCTGCATTGCGATTCTCGCAAGGAGTTTGTTGTACGGTTCGCCGGCCACCGAGAAAATGGGGAGCTTCTGCGATTCCACGAGCGAGTTGAAAATGTCAATCATCGGAATTCCGGTGCGGATCATCCTGCGCGGAATGATTCGCTTGGCCGGATTGACCGAAGGGCCGCCGATGTCAATCAGTTTTTCCCTGATTGACGGGCGTCCGTCTTTCGGTTCGCCGGCTCCGTTGAAGACGCGGCCGAGCAGATCGTCAGTAGATGAGACCTGCATCGCACGGCCGAGGAAACGAACTTCATCGCCTGTGGAGATGCCGCGGCTTCCGGCGAAGACCTGCAGGAACACCTTCGCGCCCTGAAGCCTGATCACCTGTGCGAGGGAAGTGATTCTCGAGCTTGTGACTTCTGCGAGCTCGCCGTTGCGGATGTCCTCGGCCTCAACCGTGATGACGTTGCCGGCGATCTGTATTATCTTATGGTAGACCTTACGCATGTTTGCTGCGCTCCTTCACTTTGCTGTCAATTGAGCTTTCAATTTCCTTGAATCCCTTTGAATTCCAGGCCGTATAATTCCAGTCAATGAAAACCTGCCTCAGCTCATTGAAAAGGTGTCTGGCCTCGTCTTTATTGTTAAAGGGGAATTTTGTTGTCAGGACATGCACAACCTTGTCGAAGGTGTATTTCTGCCGTTCCTCGTTTGTCGCGCCGTCCACCTTGTCGAAGGTGTTCTGCTGGAGATAGACTGCGTCTATGAACTCGCTTTTCAGGTACAGCTGGAAGTCGTCTATGTGTGTACCCTCCTCGCCGATGACCTTCATCATCTGGTTAACCTCGTTACCCCTTCTGAGGATTTCACGGGCCGTTTCAACCTTCTCCCCGTCTACAATGCTCAAGTACTGGCTCCAGCTGTCGAGGGGATGGATCGCCGGGAAGCGGCGGGCGTTGGCGCGGTCGCGTGAAAGTCCCAGGAACGCCCCCACGACCTTGAGTGTCGCCTGGGTGACCGGCTCTTCGAAGTTTCCGCCGGCGGGACTTACGGCACCTCCGATTGTCACGGAGCCGGTTTTCCCGTTGTTCAGTTTTACAAGGCCGGCCCTTTCGTAGAAACCGGCGATAAGCGATTCGAGATATGCGGGAAACGCCTCTTCACCGGGAATTTCCTCAAGGCGGCCGGACATTTCACGGAGAGCCTGGGCCCAGCGCGAGGTTGAATCTGCGAGGAGCACGCAGTCGAGCCCCATCTGCCTGTAGTACTCCGCCAGCGTCACGGCGGTATAAACCGAAGCCTCACGCGCGGCAACCGGCATCGAACTGGTATTGCATATGATAATGGATCGCTCCATCAGCGTACGTCCTGTCTTCGGATCCTCGAGATGCGGGAATTCGCGGAGGATTTCCACGACTTCACCTGCGCGCTCGCCGCAGGCCGCAATCACGACGACATCGGCTTCGGCGTAACGGCTGAGTGCGTGCTGGAGAACAGTTTTTCCCGCGCCGAACGGGCCGGGTGTGCAGAATGTCCCACCTTTTGAGACGGGGAAGAAGGTGTCAATGATCCTCTGCTGCGTGATAAGCGGTTTTTCCGGAATAAGTTTTTCCTTATAGGCCGAGACGGGGATTTTCACTGGCCATTTCTGAACCATGCTTAATGTCCTGACTTCTCCGAGATCGTTTTTCACTTTTGCAACCGGATGGCTGATCTTGTAGTTTCCGGGGGCGGCTATTTCAGTGATTTCCCATTTCCCCCTATACCCGAAAGGGAGCATGATCAGGTGTTCGAAAATCCCTTCGGGAACGCTGCCGATCTTGTCGCCGGCGGAGATCTTGTCTCCAATGCTGGTGCTCGGGGTGAACTTCCATTCCCTGTCGTAGTCGAGGGCGGACATGTAGACTCCGCGTTCGAGGAAGAATCCCGATTTTTCCGCGAGCCTGTTGAGGGGGTTCTGGAGTCCGTCGTAAACCTGGGTCAGAAGCCCCGGCCCGAGTTCGATGCTCAGCAGT
>JBAYFV010000123.1:0-9953 GCA_041666985.1 Victivallales bacterium | reverse complement strand
AGAATGGAGCCAATGATCGGATTTGAACCGATGACCTGCTCATTACGAATGAGCTGCTCTACCAACTGAGCTACATTGGCGCAAGGACGTAATTATAATTCAAAAAGGCGTTTAGTAAAGGGGATAAATTCAAAATCAGCATTATGAACTGCGGACAGAATAGAATGTCAGCATTACTTTTTTACTACGCTTATGACGTTAAGGGCGTCCTCGACGGTTTTGCGCCATTTTTCGAGATCCTCATCAGAAACATTACTCGGAATTTTGATAGGCTCTCCAAGCATGAGAGACACTTTCGCCCATGGTTTTGGAATCTGGAACCTATCCCAACTCCCTAATTCCCAATAAGATGAGTAATTGATTGAAACCGGAAGCACTGGATAGCCTGTTTTGCTTGCAAGAACTACCGGGCCTTTACTCATCTTATAGCGGGGACCGCGCGGCCCATCAGGTGTTATGCTTATATTGCATCCATCCTTTAGAAACTTCAAGGCATCGTTAAATGCGATGAATCCTTTCTTTGAACTCGATCCTCTTACGCTCTGTATGCCGAAAAGCCTGCAGATGTCGGTTACATACTGTCCGTCACGGGATGCGCTCACCATCGCCACCGTCTTCTTCCGAATCGGCCTTGTGAACATGACGGGAAAGAAGAGGAGCCTGTTGTGCCAAGTTACGGTAATGAACGGAAACTTGTTCATATCAATGCATCTATTGGGGTCGATGACCTCGGTTCGCATGCATATTTTTGAGAGTTTTATAAAAGAAACCGGCAGGAAGAAGAGGAAATTCGGGAGCTTCCTTATTTTCCTGAATTTTTTCTTCAGATATTTGAGCATTGATATTTACCGTTAAAAATACTATAGTTGATTTGTTTGCAATGGTCGTATTTATACGCCGCAGTCAAACAACGCGTAATAAATTGAGCCACTGCAAACAAGATTAAACATCAAAAACAAAGATGACAAACAATGAATTTCCTTACTGAAAGAGAAATAATAGACCGTATAAACGAGCTTCGCAAGCGGAAGAACGCGATTATAATCACTCATAACTATCAGCTTGGAGAAGTTCAGGACATTGCCGATTTTACCGGTGATTCCCTTGAACTGAGCATGAAGGCGGCGGAAACAACGGCCGATGTGATTGTGTTTTGCGGCGTAAAATTCATGGCGGAAACAGCGGCGATCCTTTCCCCGGAAAAGACTGTCCTTCTTCCGGTAATGGAATCAGGATGTCCCATGGCCGACATGGCCGATGCCGAAGATCTCATCAAGATGAAGAATGCCCATCCCGGCGCACTTGTGGTCACTTATGTGAATAGCTCGGCAGAAGTCAAGGCTCTGACGGATGTCTGTGTGACTTCCGCGAATGCCCTTAAAATAGTTTCCTCCCTTCCTGCGGACAGGGAAATTATTTTTGTGCCGGATAAGAATCTTGGGGCGTATGTTCAGAGAAAGACAGGAAGGAAAATGATTCTGTGGCCGGGATTCTGTCCGACACACATGCGCATAAGTCCCCAGAGCGTCCTGCAGAAGAAGCGGGAATATCCGGATGCCAAAGTAATGATACATCCGGAATCAAGACCGGATGTGATAGATATTGCAGATGAAGTGCTTAGCACGGGGGGAATGTGCAAGTTTGCGAAACAGACTGATGCGAAGAAAATAATTGTGGCGACCGAACTTGGCCTGATATACAGGCTCAGGAAGGAAAATCCGGACAAGATGTTCATTCCTGTTACAGAGCAGGCGGTATGTCCCAACATGAAGATGCACAGGATTGATAGCGTACTTGAGGCTCTGGAGAAGATGAGATACAGGATTGTTGTTCCGGAGGATATCCGGGTTTCAGCGGAGAAGGCTATCCGAAAGATGCTGGAGATGTCGAAATAGGTTTATTCAAATAAGGGGAACCTCTTTGTGAAAACTTGTTAAATGGAATATTGGAATTAGATTACAACTGAGGTGATTATGAGACAGGACATGTCATATACTCATACCCATACCAGAGGTTTCAGCAGATCAGTTAAGGTGTTTTCCGGCCTGACTGGGCTGATGGCATTGATTGTACTGGCGAGCTGGTTTATTGGCAAATCGGAATTTATCGCATTGAGCCAAGATTTTAAACCGATGGGCGTGACGACCGCATTCCTGTTGTTTTTTCTCAGCTCTGGAATTTTTCTGCACCAGAAATGGCCCTCAAACCATGCAGTTAACTGTTTTTCATTTATTGTGATAATTTTCACTGTCTGCGTAGGCCTTATAGTTGGTTTGCAGTTTTTCTTTGAATTTGGGTCTCCGCTGGAAAAACTGCTGTTATCGGCCGTGACCGGAGCGAAAGATAGTCCTCGGGGACACATGTCTCCAGTCACATCCATTCTTTTTATAATAATCTCACTGGCCTTTTTATTTGAACTGCCGCCTCTGGTGCATCGTTTATGCTACCGCCAGGCCGCCTCGATTTTGGCACTTGCCGTTTTATTCCTTGACCTGGTTATAATTTTCAGTTATCTAGCCGGCGAGCCAATACTTTGCTCGGACAAAACTGTTCCCATGGCATTGCCGACCGCTATTTTATTTCTAACACTTAACATAGGACTTGTGATTGCGTCCGGACATGATACTTGGCCTCTTTCCATTTTCAATGTTGAAAGCGGCGCACCATTGACCCAGTTGCACTGGTTTATGAAAGGACCGCTGATAGTCTTTTTATTCATAATCACGGTAATAGGCGTTTCCGGATTTTTTTTCCTGAAAAACCAGATCTCGGTTTTCCGTCTGAAGGCGCAGGATGAACTGTTGGCAATTGCCGACTTGAAAGCAAAGCAGATTTCTGTCTGGTATAATGAAATGGTTGACAGCGCCAACTATTTTTTTATGGATCCCGTTCTTTCAGATGCGATCAGAATTTATATGGACAATCCCTCTGATATTGAACAAAAACACAAAATACTGGCTGTTTTGGAATCCGCACAGAAAAATTTTCACTTCAATCGCGCATTGTTTATTGGACGTGATCAAAAAATGCAACTTTGCTTCCCCCTGGGCGAGGAATGGATGGGGCAATTGGCCAGATCATTTGTGAATGAGACGCTTCAAACCGGAAAAGTAACTGTTTCCGATTTGCATATAAGTCTTGTAAAGCACGGCTATGTAAATATGGATATTTTTGTTCCTATACTTCCGAAGGCCATAGGCTTCAACACATCCCGGAATCCCCTTGGGGTGCTGATGTTTGAAATAAATCCCAGCCATTTTCTATTTCCGACCCTGCAGGATCATCCTTCCTACAGCCATACGGGAGAGATCCTCTTGGTTCGACCGGAAGGGAATGATGTTGTTTTTTTGAATGAACTTCGTTATCGCAAGAATACCGCATTGAAACTACGTTTTCCGGTTGAGACGAAAAAGCAGCTTCCGGCGGTGATGGCGGTAACTGGCAAAGAGGGAATAGTTGAAGGGACGGATTACCGGAATGTCCCCGTGGTTGCAGCACTAAGGAAAATACACGGGACACCTTGGTTTATAGTTTTTAAAGTTGACAGGGATGAGATAAAAGCGCCAATTCGGAATCAGGCCATGATTATCACATCTGTTGTTTCCGGTTTACTTCTTGTGGTAACTCTCGGACTCGCCATTCTGTGGCATCGGCGCGATACCCAATGGCTTAGGGAAAAGCTGGCGTTAGATAGTGAGAAGCGGTTGCTTGCGGAACGAATCCTGCATTTACACAAACAGTCAAACGACATCATACTTCTGATGAATGGAGACTGGAGGATTATTGAGGCGAATGATCGAGCTGTTCAAGAGTACGGATGTTCATTGGACGAACTGAAGCAACTGAGTTTACTGGATTTGCGTGTGCCCGAAGCCCGTTCTGATTTTGAAAGGCAGACTGGAAATATTTCAATTCATGAAGGGGCTGTTTTTGAAACCATGCATCATCGTAAAGACGGTTCGCCTTTTCCCGTGGAATGCAGTGTCAGCATGATCGAAATAGATGGGAAAAAATACTATCAGAACATCGTCCGCGATATTACAGAACGCAGGAAGCATGAAAAGGAAATAGGGACACTGAATCGCCTGTACGCCACCTTGAGTCAGATAAATCAGGCCATTGTGAGAATTGGAACACGCGAGGTGTTGTTTGAACAGGTTTGCCGCGCCATTGTCGAACTTGGGAAATTTAAAATGGCGTGGGTGGGCTGGCCCGATCCGAAAACCCGTATGGTTATACCGGTTGCCCGGTTCGGGGACGAGAAGGGATATTTGGAAAAAATCAGGGTGTTTTCAGATGATCGTCCGGAAGGGAGGGGGCCTGTTGGCACATGCTTGCGCGAAGGCAGGACTTATATATGCAATGATTTACTTAATGATGTTTACTTTTCACCATGGAGAGAGGAAGCGGTAATTTCGGATTTTCACGCCGTCACCGCAATTCCCATATGTTTGAGGGGGGTGGTTCGCGGCGTACTTGCGATCTATTCGGCAGAAATGGGCTGCTTCGGGGAAAAAGAAGTGGAGTTGCTGGAGGAAGCCGCATCAGACATTTCATTCGGCCTCGACCAAATAGAGAAAGAATCTGAGCGTCGCCGAACCGAGGAGTTTTTAAAGGAGGCGCAGCAGCGTCTTAAACTCGCCGTTAGCGGATCAAATGTGGGGTTGTGGGACTGGAATATCCGTACAAATGCCGCTTATTTCTCCCCAGAATGGAAACTTCAGCTTGGATACAAGGACGAGGAAATAGCTAACAGATTTGAAGAGTGGGAAAGCCGTCTTCATCCCGATGACCGCGAACAAGCCATGTCAACAATTAACGAATTTATTGTACGCCCTTTGCCAAACTTTGAAATGGAGGTTCGTCTCCGCCGCAAGGACGGCTCATATCGGTGGATTCTAATCCGCGCATCGTTGCAGTTCGGGAGCGATGGAAAGGCGGAGCGGATGTTTGGATGCCATATAGATGTAACAGATAGGAGGCGACTGGAGGAAAGACTTCGACAGTCTGAAAAAATGGATGCCATAGGCCAGCTTGCAGGCGGCATCGCCCATGACTTCAACAACCAGCTTGTCGGTATTATGGGTTATGCTGAGATGTTATATGAAAAACTGGATGATGAAAACCTGAAGAATTACGCGGACAACATACTTAAGGCTTCAAGACATGCCGCCGATCTTACAGGGAATCTTCTGGCTTTTGCCCGAAAAGGCAAGGATGTGGAAGTTCCGGTGGAGATTCATAAGATAATAGAGGAAGTGGTTGCCATACTCGAGCGCAGCATAGATAAACGGATAGAGATAAGGAAAATTTTCAAGGCGCGTCGGGCGGTGATGATCGGGGATCCATCCCAACTTCAAAATGCCCTTTTGAACTTGGCGATCAACGCCAGCGATGCCATGCCGTCCGGGGGAGAACTTGTTTTCAGTACAGAAATAGCGGATATGGATGAATATGTTCAAAAGACGCACGTTCAGGAAATTTTCGGAGAAAAATATCTGAAGGTCTGCGTGATTGACAATGGAATCGGAATGGATGAGGACATGATCAAGCATGTATTCGAACCGTTTTTCACCACAAAGGAGATTGGCAAAGGCGCTGGAACTGGCCTTGCTTCCGTATACGGCACTGTTAAGAACCACAAGGGGTTTATAGACATCCGAAGTGAACCGGGACACGGTACTACATTTACTCTGTATTTTCCCTTGTTTGACGGGGGAGTCGTCAAATAAAAACTTTTAATTGCCGTTAAAATTCCATTATCATCAACAAGAGGGTTTATCAATGGTTGAAAGAAAGGGCATGATGCCGGATGCATTGCAGAAAGATGACTTTGCCTACCGGATGCTTTTTGAGAATGCCGGTGATCCCATATTTGTTCATGGCGAAGATAAAATATTTGACGTAAACACCAAGGCCTGCGAACTGCTTGGATATACCAAAGATGAACTGCTGTCGATGGAACCTTCAAGCGTAGACGCTTATGAAGAGAGGGTGAATATGCCTGGACGCATGGCCCGGCTCAGGGCGCGCGGCGCGATGAGTTTCGAGACCATCCATCGGAGAAAGGACGGAACTCCTGTTTCTGTAGAAGTCACAGCCAGTATCATTTCATGGAATGGCAAGGCTGCCGTCATGAGCATATGTCGCGACCTCACCCGTAGAAAGAGAGCGGAAAACATCCTGCTTACTGCGGCTCTGGAGTGGCAGACCACGTTTGATTCGGTGAGGGATGTCATTTTTCTGCTGGATTCCGAGTTTAAGATCCTCCGCTGTAACAAGGCGGCTTCAGACATGTTTGGCAGTTCGGGCAAGGACATACTTGGAAGGCGGAGCTGGGAAGTTGTTCACGGTGCGACTGAACCCATTCCCGAATGTCCTATAGTCAGGATGAAGAATACCAAGAGAAGGGAGATGTCAGTAATAAAATCAGGAGATCTCTGGCTGGAAGTCACGGCCGATCCGATCCTAGATGAGGAAGGTGAAGTTTCCGGAGCAATACATGTTATTTCCGACATTACCGAACTCAAGGAGAAGGAGAAAGAGCTGGCATCGTCATATGAGAGGTTCAAACTGATTCTGGAGGGGGCTCCAGAAGGCATTCTCATTGCGGACATCAAGACCAAGATGATCAAATATTCCAATCCAGCGGTATGCAGTATGCTGGGATATGGGGCTGAAGAGTTCTGCAATATGTCCATACAGGAGATTCATCCGGCGGCTGACTGGACACACGTCCTGTCCGAATTTGAGTCCCAGTCTCAAGGAGAGAAGATTCTGGCTCCGGACATTCCATGCCTGTGCAAGGACGGAAGGGTAATATATGCGGATATAAATACGACCAAACTTGTTCTTGAAGGGTCGGAATGCAATGTTGGATTCTTCCGCAATATTACTGAGCGCAAGAGGGCGGAAGAAGAGCTGAAACAGTTATTGTCGCTGCTTAACGCCACCCTTGAATCCACGGCTGATGGTATTCTGGTTGTTGACAGCGCCGGGAAAATCATTTATTTCAACAGCAGATTTGTCAAGATGTGGGGAATACCGGAAGACATAATGGACAGAGGGGATGATAATCAGACGCTCAACCATGTCCTGCAGCAGCTGAGGAATCCGGAATTGTTCCTAAACAAGGTCAAATATCTTTACGCGCATCCCGAGGAAGAAAGTTTTGATGTAATTGAGTTCAAGGACGGAAAGATATTCGAACGTTATTCACAGCCGCAGCGTATTGGAGACAGCCCAGTAGGGCGTGTCTGGAGCTTCCGAGATGTTACCACAAGCAGGAAGGCGGCCGAATCCCTGAATAGCAGAGAAAGGCAGTACAGGTCGCTTGTTGAGACGACAAATACAGGATATGTGGTCATCGACTTAGAGGGAAGGGTTCTTGATGCCAATCAGGAATATTTGAGATTGGCAGGAAAGAACGAATTGAAGGAAATAATTGGAAGGAAGGTGACGGAATGGACCGCTGAAAATGAAAAGGGAAAAAATGCCCAAGCTGTCAAAAAATGCGGTATGGACGGACACATAAGGAATCTTGATATCGATTATGTTGACTCCTCCGGGAAAATAACGCCTGTGGAAATCAATGCAACTGCCGTAAATTCAGAGGAAGGCCCAAGAATACTCACCCTTTGCCGTGACATCACCGAACGCAGGCAGTTTGAAGAGAGACTCTGTCATTCCGAAAGAATGGAGGCTGTCGGACACCTTGCAGGCGGTATCGCCCATGACTTCAACAACCAGCTAATGGGCATAATGGGTTATGCGGAAATGCTTTACAACAAATTGGACGATCCAGGGCTTAAAAGTGATGCCGAAAACATCCTGTGTGCATCCAGAAAAGCATCTGACCTTACCAGGGATCTTCTTGCGTTTTCAAGAAGGGGAAAGTTTCTCAGTGAGCCGGTGAATGTCCATAAAATCATTGAAGAAGTATTTTCCATTCTTGAGCACGGCATTGACAAGAAAATTGAAATCAAGAGAATGCTCAAAGCTGATTCCGCCATAGTTACCGGTGATCCGACACAGCTGAAGAATGCATTGTTAAATTTATCCTTTAATGCTAGGGATGCCCTTCCAAGTGGCGGGGAAATAGTTATTAGCACCGAAAATGTTAACATGGAAGACATATTCGGCAGGGAGAAGTGGAGCAATGCGGTAAAGGGCCGTTATCTGAAGGTCTGCGTGATTGACGATGGAATCGGAATAGACGATGATACGAGCAAACACATATTCGAGCCTTTCTACACCACCAAGCAGTTGGGGAGAGGAACCGGAATGGGATTGGCTTCGGTTTACGGAACGGTTAAAAACCACAATGGAGTCATTAATGTCAGCAGCGTACTTGGAGAAGGCTCTGTTTTTTCCCTCTATTTCCCCGTCTTGGAGTCTAGGACAGAATCTGAGGAAATTAAGACAAATCCAGTGTTGATGACAAGAAAAAAAACAAATATCCTCCTGGTTGATGATGAGGAAATTGTCAGAGACATGATGACGAAAGCTTTGCGCTCATTCGGATATAAGATTGTCACATGCATGGACGGGATGGAGGCGGTTGACTTATACCGCCAGTCATGGAAGGATTTCGATCTTGTGATCCTGGATATGATGATGCCTAGAATGAACGGAAGAGATGCATTTTTTGAGATGCGTTCAATTAACGGGGATATAAAGGCGCTACTGATTTCCGGGTTTAGCATTGACGGTGAAGCCCAGAGCCTGCTAGATGCCGGGATGAAGGGATTCATACAGAAGCCTTTCAATTTCAACGAATTGTCGAAGATAATAGGGAATATTTTGAATGAGACCTAGATTTGCTTGGCGGAAGTCCTTCCGCACAGGTAAATCTACAAGTTTCCACAGTTCTGCGAATTGTGGGAACGCCATTTCAACAGCAAGATTCCATGCAAGAGCAGTATTTTATTCATCATTTTTCACAAAGACGGCACGAGATGAAAATGAGGTCGCCTGAAGCAGATAGCCAAGCACCTCGCCAATGCCTGAACCAATACGTCTTCTGTCCGTGAGTCCGTTCTTACGCGGTAAGAGGTAGACCTTTATATGTCCATTTATACGGTTTCGCCATAGTCCTGTTGAAATAATTGATGAACACTCCCATTTTCTCGCCGAGATCTTTTGCCGAGGTGAAATTCCCTCTTTTGAGGACTTTCCTGGCCAGAACCCCAGAACTCACTACGCCTAAAATCCCTGTGTTTTAATAACCATCAGCACTCGTAACGAGTGCTGATTATTCCCCTGCCATTCAGCACATCCGAGCCGAAACGCATTCTCTCGGAAAGCAGGACGGAACTTCATCGCGTCAAGCCTTTTTTCATTCGGTGAACGGACATTGGCACACACCGGAAAAGGTGTTGAGATTGCGGAGGGGGGATTTGACGCACACGTCTTTTATGACCGCAAAAGGGAAATAGATGAACTGTCAAATTTGACCAGGAAACTTGAACTGGCGGAGGAAAGAGTTAACGGAACTGTTTTCGCAGATACAGATGAGGTGCTGAAGGCGATTGATAAAATCGCGAAAGGCATTGCCGGTCTCTTCAGGATAGGTCTAGACATAGCCTGCAGAGAAGATGAATGCCGCATAAGGAAAGGTTTCGCCGCATAATACGGCACATAGCGTTAAATCTTTTAAAAAAAGGAAAAACGAACCGCAATGGTCTCAAGGCTAAACGACTTCCCGCAGGATGGGATAATGCCTACCTGTTAAAAGTCTTGGAAACAGAGTTCCATAATTGAGCGTGTTTTCATGCGGTAGCCCTGATAGGGTACAAGGATGCGTCATAAAATATTCTGAAGCATTGGAAAATTATTTTGATTGTGTTATTTTAAGGATCTTTTAAAAAAAATCAAGGCGTGGTAGCCAAGTGGTAAGGCAAGGGTCTGCAAAACCTTTATTCGTGGGTTCGATTCCCACCCACGCCTCCAGT
>JBAYFV010000122.1:0-10026 GCA_041666985.1 Victivallales bacterium | reverse complement strand
TTGTTGGTAGTTAAGCCCGCAAGGGCTGTTCTTTTCTTTGTTTTATGAATCTGTTTGAAATTTGGAATTTTCTATTTTGAATATTGTTTGGTACTTGGAGTTTGGAATTTATTTTGGTATTAAGAGTTGCGGCCTCAAGCCGCTTAATTAAATAGTATAGGGGATTGAGGATAAGGAAAAAAGGAGAACAAATGGAAACAACACGCACAATAAATGGACAAATATATTTTACAAATCTGCCAGCTTTGGTGGTAGGCGGGTTCAAACCCGCCATAGGTCCAGGCGCCGGGTGGATCCCTTTAAATATCGGACTGGACAGTTTTTCTTCAGTCGGTCTGGCAACTGGAGCAAATAGCCCCGCCGAAACATTGGTGCTGGATCTTGGCCTGAAGGGGTGGTACCGGTTGCACGTGGGGCACAATCCGGGAATCCGGATCTGGCTTGACGGCGAGCCCGGTTATTGCGAATTGCCAGGGGATCCGTCAATAGTCAGGGATATTCCTTTTCCGGCATCCGACTTCACCGGACGTCGCCTCCACATCGCACCAGTCCGCGGAGCGGAGAAGGCGCAGGAAGTGAAGTTGTTTTATCTCAGGGCTGAGCCATGCGACGGCCCGGCAGTCAACCACCATAATTTGATCGCCACCGATGACGGGCATGGGGTTTTTTGGAGAGGCATGGATGCGCCACGGGATATCTACCGTCACGTGTATCCGTTCCGGAACAGTGATTTTTTCCGCCTGGTATGGGGGGTTTATGGCGGGGGGCCGCTCAGCATGTGCCCAAACGCCAAGGCTGCGGAAAGCCCGATCCGTCCGGACGAGACGCACCTGGTTGCTGGTGAGCGGGTCTTTTGCCGTTCACTTCAGCGTCTTCAGGCGGCGGGCGCTGATCCGCTGGCTGTCGTACGACAGGCGACACGCGAATACGGGCTGGAACTGCATTACTACGTCCGGATGAGCGCCTTCTACGGTCCGTTCCCGCACCAGTGCTGGACTAAGAGGTTTTTCACGGAGCATCCGGAATGGCGCTGCCGGGATGAATTCGATCAGACCTTAAATTTCATGAGTTATGCTTATCCACAGGTGCAGGAGCGAATGCTCGCTTATTTTGATGAACTGCTGGATTATGAGCCCGAAGGTATTTGCCTGGCGTTCAACCGCGGCCTGCCTCTGATGATCTGTGAAGAGCCTGTAATCGAGGCTTATCGGCGGAAATATGGGCGCACACCGAAATTGCCAGAAGAGGTGGATACTCCCGAACTTCAGGAAGTGCGTCATGAATTGCTGGCCGGTTTCGTCGAGAAGGTGCGGAGTCTGGTCGAGAAACGTGGAAAAGCCCTTTCCTGCATCGTGCCACGAGATTTCGAGCATAACCGTCTCTTCGGTTTGGATGCAAGTCTGCTTGTCAGACGCGGATTGGTGGAATCAGTGATGGTCGGTGCCGGACATGGTGACAATCCCGCGCTCAATTCCGACCTCGATCCCTTGCGGAAGCTCAAGGCACTGGGCACAAAGGTTTACGGAGGCGGTTCAAATGCCATATACGGGATGGCCTGGGTCAACGGCGATTTGAAAGCTCGTGCACGCCAGATGGCCTCAATCCTGGATGCCGGACTTGATGGAGGCTGGCTCTGGGATGCGGAACAGGTAATCGGTTATGAGTGGGAGGCCATGCGAAGTTTCGGAGACCGTACGATGCTGGATAAAATCATCCGTGGCGAATGGCCGGTTAAATCCACACATGAGACGCTCTCCATCCATGATCTGGTGGTGGGTCGCTACAATCCGTGGAATGCGTATTGAGTTAAGCGGCCGAGGGCCGCAACTTTAGTTATCAGTCATCAGTTAAGAGATTTTACTGATTACCGGTAGCTGGTTACTGATGACATTGAAAAACTTATACTTTTTTTCAAGAAATTAAAAAAATGAAACAAAAAAAAGGAGGACTGTGACAACAAAAATGCCAGAACTTGGGTCGAAAACAGAGGAGGACAAAAATAAATGAAAAATATTTCAGAAAATCAACTTTTAAACACTAAACTGTTACATAATATAGAAGACGCCGGTCTAACTCAGCCTTCCGTTGGATCAAAGGAGGAGGGTAACTAATATGTCCGGAATCAAGAATATGCTAGCAATCGGTGCAATATTGCCGCTCCTTGGCATCCTCGCGCTTGACGCTGCGGGGGAAACAAAAGCTGCACAGGAGGGGAACCAACCCACGCTCACCAACGTCGTCAGACTTCTGGAATCAGGCCGCGACCCAGTACGGATCGTCTGTTTTGGCGACAGCATTACGGGGGTGTACTACCATACGGGCGGGCGACGTGCCTGGGGTGACATGCTTGGGATTGCCCTACAGCAAACATACCCCCGGGCGAAGTTGGAACTGTACAATGCCGGCATCTCCGGCGACACTACCACGAAGGGGCTGGCGAGGATTGATCGGGATGTGCTTGCACGCAAGCCGCATTTGGTGGTGGTCATGTTCGGAATGAACGACTGCACTGCCGCAAACCCAAGAGTGTTCCAGGACAACCTGAAAACGATTGTACAGCGATGCCGCGAATCGGGTGCGGCGGTCGTACTCTGCACACCGAACTCCATCTATCCTGAGGACAAAACGCGTTTTGCGAACTTGCCATCCTGCGTCGATGCCGTGCGTGCTGTGGCGGCGGAAATGCCCGTCCCGATGGCTGACTGTTTCCTTGCTTACGAGAATCTTCGCGCATCGGACCCACTCGCCTGGAAACTGCTGATGAGTGAAACCATCCATCCGTGCATGAACGGGCACCGGCTTTTTGCCCAGATTATCGTGGAGGCAATCTCCGGCAAGAAGACCGTCCTCGACAACGTTTCGCCGCCATCTCCTGCGCTCACCTTCACCTTTGACCGTCTCAGCCGCAAACAACCCGTCAACCTGATCGCCATGCCGCCGTATGACACCATCATGCCGAAAGTGCTTCGAACAATCTACCCCAATGCCGTCATTGATATCACACCGTGGCCTACTGGCGCACTGGGAGAGATGGAGAAGTGGAGCAAAGGCATTCGCGAGAAGAAGCCCGCCCTGGTTGTGGTCGCCATTCCCGCGAACGCTCAGTCGGCCAACGATGAGACATTCATTCGCTCATACAACTGGATACTGAGCTGGAGCCTCGCATTCGGCGTCGCGCAGTGGGACACGATAGCAATTCTGCCCTCGGTGACACAGCCGAATCTGACCGGTGGCGAGTCCCGGTTCGCCGACCTTGCCCAGAGAGTGGTCGCTGGCAGAGACATCGGTTTTGTTGAGCGGGCAGCCCGGGATGGTTCTGAGCCGGAGGCGATTCTCCAACGCTGGACTAAAACACAACACAAGTCCTGGACAGCCATGCAGGGCGGGCACACCCGCACAGTGGGCGGTGGCTCCGCGGCGCCACCGTTGATCGTGCCATTCTTGGCTGAACAGCGACACGACAAGCAAAATGAACCTTCATCAACACAACCGTAGAGAATCATCCATGGAAAAATCACCATCAGAAACAGAATTTTCAAGATATTTATACATTCCAGATATGAATCCATTCAGCGTCAGGAAATTACGTTTGGCACACTCCTTCAGAAAATCATTCACCCGGGTGGATTTGCGATCCTCTTTGAACTGTTGCCAGTTTTTCACCGGGAAAAGTGAGGTTGTCGCATGTTTCCTTGTTGCGGCGGTCTTGAGCGTAAGCAGTGTTGTCCGGGCCGACATCACGTTGGTGGACAACGGCAAACCGGTGTCGGCGATTGTCGTCGAGAAGGCGCCGTCCAAGACATCGGCCGACGCGAAGCCTGATCCGAAAACGGAGACCGCCTTCGAGCGCTATGAATCTGTCGTGCTGATTCCTGCGAAGCATATCCAGGATGCGCTGCGCAAGATGACGGGCGCCGAGGTGTCGATCATCGAGGAGGGCGTGGCCTTGCCGGATGGCGTGAAGGCACGGGTGCTTGTGGGGCGGACCGAGGCCGCCCGCGAGGCCGGGGTAAAACTTTTGGCCGGATGCGATCTGAAGCCGCGACCCGACGCGTTCGCGGAGGAGGGTTACGTGCTTCGCACAGTGGGAAATGACATCTATATCGTCGGGAACCAGGATGTGTTTTACCGCGGCACGGCCTACGGTTGCTATGCCTTCCTGGAACGGCTCGGTTGCCGCTGGTATTTCCCCGGGGACTGGGGCGAGGTGATTCCAAAGTCCGCGACCGTGGCGGTTCCGGAGTTGAACGTGGAGTCGCACCCGGATTTTCCCGTGCGGCATGTCTGGATGGATGGCTTTATGAGCATGACCCCGGCACAGCACAAGGAATTCAAGCAGTGGTCGGTCAAGGCGGGGCTGAACCCCGGACACAAGTATTACATGCTCTACCGCTTCTACCCGAACGCCACGGACGGGAGCCTGGTATCGCTCCTGCCACCCAAGGAATACGGGACGAATCATCCCGACTTCTATGCTACGCGAGCGGACGGCACGTTGCCCACCAATGGCTCCACCATGCTCTGCCTCTCCAATCCCGACGTCCTGACGGAAAGCATCAAGAATCTGAAAGAGGGATTTGAGGGTAAGCCGAAGGTGAGCATGATCACGATGACTGGCGCGGGCTTTTCGCCTCCGGACGGCTCGCCCTATTGTTATTGCAAGGCCTGCAAGGGAGGGGACGGCAATTTCTTCTATCCCCGTTACATTCACAAGCCCATGTCCAGCGAACTGTATTTCCGTTTTATGGCCGAGTTGGCCAAGGCGTTCCCGGAAAAATATATCTCAGCCATGGCGTATGCCGGTCGGGAGATGCCGCCGCAGGGACTGAGGTCGGTTCCGCCCAATTTGGTCATCACCTATGCGCCGATTTCCTGCGACGTCCTGCATCCCGACAATCACCCCAAGAGCTGGCGTTGCCAGGAGAAGTGGTCCATTCTTTCGCAGTATCGTCGCTTGACCCCGCACGTGCTCGTGTACGATTACAACCCCGGCCTGTTGCAGGGCTACTGCGTGCCGGAGCGGATGACCGAGAATCTGGCCGTAAATATCCCCATGTACAAGAAACTCGACATCAAAGGGATGAGCACGGAAGGTAAAAATGCCGGCATGGAAACCTGGCTGAGTTATTACGTCATGGGCAAACTGCTGTGGGACTCGAAGACCGATGTCAACCAGTTGAAAACGGAGTTCTACACCAATTTCTTCGGAGATGCCGGATCGAGCGTGCGCGCGTGGTGGGACACGATCGCCGAGACTCTGGTTCAGGCGGATATCCAGGCGCACGAAGACTGGCTGCTCACCCATATCTACACCGTGGATTTCACCGCGAAACTGCATGAGCATGTCAAGGCTGCGCAACAGGCGGCGAAAGAGGAGCCCTACCGCTCGCGGGTTGCAGCCTTCGCCCTGATCGCCGATCATCTCGAATCCTATGCCTCCATGTACGAGGCGGAAAAGAACATGGATTACACTGCGGCCCTGAAGGCCGCGGAACGGACGGAGCAGGACAAGGCGAAGCTCAGCCAAGCCTCCCCATACCTGGTCTCCACCAACGGTGTTTACAACACACTGGCATTTTCTTCCCAGGGCCGGATACGCGGTTACCGGCAGCTGCTGGACATGACCCAAGGCACGAACGGCACACTCGTGGCGGCTCTGCCCTTGGAAAGTCCCTTCAAACGGGATGAGTTCAACCGCGGCGTCCCCATGGAGTGGTATGCGCCCGGCTTGGCGGATGCCGACTGGGAAAAACGGAACACGTTTTATTTGTGGGATCAGCAGGAAAAACCGCTGACCGAAGCCGGCGACGATTGGGACGGCTATGGCTGGTATCGTATGAAGGTCGAGGTTCCCGTTAAATGGAAGAACAAGCCCATGCGGCTCTGGCTCGGTGGCGTAATCAACGAGGGATGGGTCTGGGTGAACGGCGCATACGCGGGCCACCGTCCGCATGCCCTCTGGTGGACAAGTCCGCACGAGCTGGACTTGGACATCAGCCAACTGGTCAAACCAGGGCAGACGAACCTGATTGTGGTTCGGGTGTACAACAATGCCGAATCCGGAGGTCTCTACCGCAGGGGATTTCTGTATTCGCCACTGAAATGAATCCCGGCGCAACGACAGGATTCCTTGATCGATCGGGAAAAGATTGTGAAAACCGAATAAGACAAGAAGAGAGAATAATGCGTCATCTCAAAACCTTCCGGGGAAGTCTGTTCATGTGGATCCTGTACACCGCGCTCCTGCCGGGTCTGGACGTTTCGGGCGCGGAGTCGCCCTCGTGGCAGCACACCTACCACTTCCCCGCCGGTTCGATGGGACCCCTGGCCATTCGCGACGGATATGTCTACGTTCAGAATGCCTGGACACGCGGCGACGGCATCCTGGTCTTCGACGTGCGCAAGCCAAGCGCACCCGCGTTTATGGGGGGAATTGCGGGGCGGGGCTACCTGAAGCACTGCGCCATCAGTGGCAATACTTTGTATGTTGACGCTGGTTTTTCCCTGATGGTTGTGGATATCAGCAAGCCCGAAACATGCCGTTTGGTACGCAATATGTCCTTCGGTTTTCCCGCGATGGATGTCGGCTGTCTCACCGTTTCAGGCGATCGACTCTACGTGGGGGGGCAGACCGGCGGATTGCGCCTCCTCGATATCTCAGAACCGAACAGCCCGGTGATCGTGGCGCACTATCCCGAGTATGGACGAATCAGCTCACTATCTGCATCCGATGACCTTTTGATTGTGCAGCCGAATGGTCGTGACGCCGTAGTAATGACCGCGTCGGGTGAGGCCTTGACTGAACGGGCCCGGCTGAAAAGCAGGGGAAGGCTCCAGTTGGTCGGTCGGTCGCTTTATGAAACGGATGTGCGTCAAACCACCATCTACGACCTTAGCGATCCGGCCGCACCGGCGGTGAAGACCAATCTGCCGAGGGGCGCCCCGGTGGGAATGCTGACACCGACCCAAATGCTCGTGGCATTGCCCGATCATCGGTTTCGTGTGCTGGATGTTTCGGATCCGCTGAACCCCGTCACCCGGCGTGAATTCGAAATGCCGGCGGATGTGCAGATGGGTAGTCTGGCACTATCCGATCAATTGCTGTACCTGGCGGATCGTACCCGGAGCAGCTTGCGCATTTTCGATATCTCCGGGGGAAAAGCGAAGGAGCTCGGTGAACGATCTGTGATGCGCAATGAGGGTACCGTCGAGATCGGCGAACACCATGCTTTTTTCTGTTATGGAGAGGGGATGGATACGACGGTTCTTAGCGTGGATCTCCAGAAAACTGGAGCCATGGACTTTGTGGCCCGGATCACGACGGTCGCCAAGACCAACGCCTTTGCCGTGGCGGACGTCTTCCGCGCCGGCGCCATCAAGCGGATTGGCAAGTTTCTGCTCACGGGAGACGGCCTGGTGGATGTAGGGGATCCGCTTCAGATGAAAGTTCTCCGTCCCATGATTCGGTCCGCCGCTGCGATTACCGTGGAAAACGGGCGGGCGTATTTGGCCCAGGGGGATCGGCTGACTATTCTGGATGTGAAAGCGCTTCCGGACATGCCGGTCGCGGGAACCTATTGCCCGGAGGACAAGGGACGGCATATCACGGACGTGGCACTCGGCAAGGATACGGCATATCTCGTCAATAACGACAAGGCACAACCGCAGATTGAGATTCTGGACGTAAGCGATCCTTCGCAACCCAGGTTGCTCGGCCAATGCGCGGTGCCACCGTCGATCGTTTGCGCCCTGAATGGAAATTATCTTTACGTTCCCGGAATAGGCTTCGGAAAGGCCTCCCCCTGCATGGTCATCGTGGATGTGTCCAATCCCCGGGCCCCGGTGATTGTCAAGTCGATCACGGGATTAGTCAATGTCTCCTGCTACCGAATTCGCGTACATGGCACCCGACTGTATTTCACAGACAGCATGCGCGGAATCCAGGAGGCGGATATCAGCGATCCGCTGAATCCTAGACTCGTCGAAACATATACGGGGCCTGCGGATGTCTCCTGTTCCTATACGGATTTCCATGTTTCCGGTGATAAGCTTTACGGGCAACGTTATTCTGGTCTCGACGTGTGGAAACTGACGGATTCGGAGTCCAAGGATAGAGGCAAACCATGATATCCTTAAAACCATGCTCCATGCTCTTTCTGATTCTGATTGCAGGCTCTGCATCTATTGCCGACGAAACTAACTCCGCTGTCTACGGGAGGGGAAATGATGCCTACACCACATCAGGAGGAATTGCACAGGAGAAGAATGTTATTTTCATGACCTGGCCGTCTGGCGCAGGAAAAGGCGAACGATGGCTTGTTTCCATTGATGTGGCGAAGCCGGAACAACCGGCACTGCTGGGTAAATTGCCGCTGGACGGATTCCCCCAAGATCTGGCGATTACGGGAACACACGCCTTCGTGGTGAACGGAATTGAATTGCTGGTGATTGATATCTCTAATCCAGCTTCTCCGGCATTAATTAAGCGCCTGCCCATGGCTGACGCCACCATCCGTGGACCACAGGGCATTGACATAAAAGATGCCATGGCATACCTGGCCTGTCGCCGTGGTGGCGTAAAGGCGGTGGACATAAGCAATCCGCGTGAGCCTAAGATTGTTGCATCTTGCGGGATCCCTGGTTTTGCACGCGACGTGACGGTCATACAGGATTTCCTCTATGTTGCGAACGATACCAAGGGCATCCATATTTTAGGCATCGAAACTTCCGGGAGGTTTAAGGATTTTGGAAGATTTGCCGTTCCGCGCGGCTGTATTGGACATATACGTGCAACAGGAGAAACTGCTTATCTGAGCGGCGGGGATACACTTGTAACTACTGTCTCGATAAAGGAAGCATCCAAACCGATATTTCTCGGCAGTACAGACGACCGGAATATCCTGTCTCCTTTATATGGCAGTTATTCACATGATCTCTCACTGATGGAGACATTTGATAAGGCAACTGGAGCCAAGCGTGTCTATGCTTGTGTTGTGGACGGAGAAAGCGGGCTGATTGTCACCGACGTGAGCTCCCCGGACATGCCTGTATTCACAGGAGAGCTTATGGAAGGAGTAAAAGTTGGAAGTCCCTACGTATTGACAGGAATCTGTCTCAGGGGGACAACAGCTTATGTTATTGATGATATGTATGGCATGCGGGTCATTGATATCTCTACTCCAATAAAACCTGTTTTGATTGGTGAAGGAGTGTGTCTTACACATTCAAAACAGAAGTGAAATCTTTTAAATATTGTCGCTATGGGGAATTATAATTGTCGCTTGACACTGCGCTGAAGATTCAGACAGAGCCGCGCTTGAAAGGGATACTTGTTACTTCGTGGGCATTGCGTCTCAATCCCTTGGAAACGAAATGGCCGCTTCTCAACCTCCCGAATACGTCGCGAGTAAATCCAGACACAAGTTGGCAGGAAGCTATTGTGCAATCCTGCAATGGGTCCTTCAGTCCGCAAATCCCGGATTTTGCGGCCCATTGGAAAACCCTTGGTCAATCCTTCTATCTTGCCGAAAGCCATTTGTGCCTTGATTGGGAAAGCGGCTATGTCGGGCAAATGCCGCCAGCGCCGCAATTGCTCAGTAAGCGTTTCGTCAAAGACGATGAAATTTGTCCTGAGATGGAGAGGGTAGAGGGGGTGCGACAGAATATTCCCGATCCGCTGCTTCCATTCGTCCACACCTGCTCAGTCAAAAACCAGAAAATCTTTGCGCACCGGTCTTGCGGATTGAGGCCGATAATTCTATCAAATGCGGCGACCTGCGTGAGGGATTCGCCCGAGTCCGCTGTGATGATTGCACCCATGACATGTTCGTATCCTTCTCCTGCAAGGTCAGACGCTTCTGTCCGTCCTGCCACCAGAAGCGGATACTCGAACTCTCCATGCACGTCCGCGAGGAATTCTTTGCGGAAGTCCCGCATCGGCAGTTCGTCTTCACCATTCCGAAACGGCTCCGGATTTACTTCCGCTTCAACCGCGATATTTTGCGGAAACCGCAAAATATATTTATT
>JBAYFV010000121.1:0-10074 GCA_041666985.1 Victivallales bacterium | reverse complement strand
CGGTTTCGGCGAAACCGCCCTACCTTCGGTAATTTTGAAATCGGCTCCTATGTTTAAAGTCCATACGGAAACAGATTGCTGCTACACGGGCCAATGTTATTTCGGTCTTGCACCCAGAAAGGCTACCGGGATGTCCCCGGCAGGTTTCTACTTCTTCACCGCCCAGCGGAGTTTTGCGCATGCGGATCTCGGGTTTGAACGTCGTTCCTCCGCTGATGAACGGATAGGTTCACGGACGATTTCGGAGTAAATCCCGGAGCGGTATCCTTCCAGAAAAGACTTCTTCACACGACGATCCTCTCCGGAATGAAAGGTAAGTATTGCAACACGTCCGCCTTCTTTAAGGCATCCGGGCAGAAGATTGAGGAACTGATCAAGTACGGCCAGTTCGTCATTGACTGCAATGCGCAGCGCCTGGAATGTCCGCTGCAATGATTTTTTAGTCTCTTCACGCCGGGTCTGTTCCGGAAGGCACCGCAAAGCCCGGCCTACAGTATCCACCAATTGCGTTGTCGAATCAATCTGCAGCCTGTTTTCAAATATCGCCTTTGCGATTGCGCCAGCACGGGGTTCATCGGCGTTTGAAATCAGGAGTTCGGTCAGATCCTCTTCAGTGATTGACTTGAGAAGCGCCGATGCCGGCTGTCCCCTGCCCGGATTGAGACGAAGATCCAGAGGGGCGTCTGCCTTAAAGGAAAATCCCCGGGCCGGATTATCCAGCTGCATTGACGAGACGCCGAGATCGGCAAGCACAAAATCAAATGCCCCTCCCGCTTCCGGCAAAAGCTGGGGCAAACCTGCAAAGTTCATTCGTCGCACGAAGAGGACATCCTCTGAAAAACCAAGTCCACGCAAACGGGCTTCGGTCCGAGGCAGTTCCAACGGATCCACATCAATGCCAATGAGCCGTCCTCCGGGAGCAATCAGCTTCAGAAGCTCCTGCGCATGACCGCCAAATCCCAGTGTCGCATCAAGCCCCACCATCCCCGGTTTCGGGTCAAGGGCCTCGAGAACCTCACTGACAAGAATCGGACGATGCATTCCCGCAGGGGTCTGTCCGCGCTCCATGACCTTCTTCACTTCGTCGGAATAGAGCTGCGGGTTCAATTCCTTGTATTTCTCCTCGAAGCGCCGGGGATGTGTCCCCCTGTACCGGACTCTACGTTTTTTAACAAAGCTGGCATCGGTCATTTTAATTCACCGTCAATCATAAACTTGAATTTGCTTTTTGAGTTATTCCGCCTAAGTTTACTGCCTGTTTTTAAAATTACAAAAGGGAATTTTTATGGCAATTAGAGAAGAATATGAAAAAAGCGGGGGCTGGCTTTTCAGGTGGAGAAGCTTTCTTCCCCTTCTGATCGTTCCCATACTGATAGTCGCACTGCTGGATTCACAGACGCTTGAAAAATTGGCAGGCCGCAAATTTGAAAAGTGCTGGGAGATTTTCTCCATCTGCGTCGCTTTTTCCGGACTCCTCATCCGCATCATCATCATCGGAAGCACTCCCAAGGGGACTTCCGGAAGAAACACAAAAAGACAGAAGGCGGACTCGCTCAACACCAAGGGCATGTATTCAATAGTCAGACATCCCCTGTATGTTGGAAACTTCTTCATTTTCCTGGGTGTCATCTTATTCACAAAAGTCTGGTGGCTCGTCCTGCTCGGAACTCTTCTATACTGGCTTTATTACGAACGGATTATTTTTGCAGAAGAAGCTTTTTTAAGGGATAAGTTCGGCGACATGTTCATGAAATGGGCCGAGAACACGCCTGTGATAATACCTGATTTCAAAAAATGGGAATCACCGGAACTCGCCTTCTCAATTAAAAATGTCTTAAAAAGGGAATTCAACGGCTTCTTCGCAATAATAGCATCAATAACTGCGCTACATGTCGCTGAAACCGTGGTCACGGAAAAAAGGTTTTACATCAGCGACCGGTGGCTGACTTTCTTTCTGGCGGGGCTTGTGATTTACCTTATTCTCTGGTTTTTCAAGAAATTCACAAGCCTTCTGAAGGTTGAAGGAAGATAAAATCCTTGAAGGATTTTATTTCTTCTCCGGCAACGGCAGATTCGCTGTAAACGGCGTTGCGGGCAAGCCTTCCTTGTTATACAGGTTTGCCCCTGAGTTTGCCACCCACCCGTAACGCACTGCAACAATGGAACCTGTGTCTTTGATAACTATCGAACCCTCGTCTATAGATGCTTCGGCTTCAATAAATTTCCTGTCGGAATTTGCAGTTTCAAACCCGATCACCTTTTCCGCCTTCCCGTCTTTTCCGGCAATCAATCCGCCGTAATTAGACCTGAATTCCATTTTAATCTGGCCGCCCACTGAGGTGATAGATTCAAAAACAGGACCGGAGTAAACAACTTCCTGATCATAAAATTTGCCGAGGGCGCTCCAGGCTATACGCAGTCCGGCCTCCTTAAGGCCGTCCGGAGAGATAGACGCGCCTTCACCCAAAGCCAAATCCATTGTCACAGCAGTTGCAGTATTGGCTAATTTTCCGGGAATTAAGGCCTGGGCGATTCTTATTTTAGAACATTCATCGCAGGAAAGATTCTGTTTCCCGTTGAAATCCTGAAGTTGCACAACAACAAAAGGCATATCTCCTTTTTTAGCTCCGACCTTGTTCCATATCGCCCTCCAGTTCTTGATCAGTCCTGTGACGATATTGAAGTATGAATCTCCCCTATCCCATCCGGCATCAGTTTCTCCATGCCATAGGACAACCCCTTTCACAGCATAAGGCACAAGGGGATTTATCATTCCGTTGAACAAAGCCATGGGTCTTGTGGGTGATGTGCGGGGATCGGCAATGACACCCGCAGCGGCCTGGATAAACAAAGGCCACGCCCTCTGTTCCTCCGAAACCGGAGTGCCCTGCGCTTCACTTCGCAGGGAAATGTCAACCCAGTCCTGAATTTTATCCTGCCACCGTTCAAGGTCGGCATTCGACTTGAACATATTCTTGCCTTCTTTCGTCTCCGCCCAAAGCTGAATCCGTTTAATCGCGCCGCTGTACTTGACATCGTAGCTTTCAACGTTGATGTTTGAAAGAGCGTTGAGCCCCCTGTAGGTGCCGCTTATCTTGAGCTCATAGCCTTGGATAAGGTTCTGATAATCGGAAACAAAAAATAAATCTTTTATGGAATTGACGCCTTCCCTGCTTATCCATGCTTCGGAAATGCTGCCGGGAACAGAACACAAGACAATACCCACCGGAAGATTTGTCTTCCCCTGTATTTCCTGTGCAAAATAATATGGGATCGCCGGAATCCTATCGTCTGAACCAGGATTGCAGATTGCCCATTTCGACCGGATCCCGTCATGCGGGAACTTCGCAAACTGCCTTGGCACATTAAAAATCCTTATCTGGTTTCCAGCCGGTGATCCCTCTTTTGCGACTGCCGATTTTCCAATAGGCCGGCTTATCACGGCATCGCCTGCGAAAATCCAGACTTCACCGCATAAAATATCCTTGAACACACGCTTTCCGGATTCGCTTTCAACCTCCATTTGAAAAGGCCCCGTCTCCTTCAGGGGAGCGGCGACAAGCTTCCATTTACCGTCTTTATCGGTTGTTGCACTGAGCGCCTGTCCCGCAATTGAAACTTTAACTTTAGTGCCGGGGGTGTCCACCCCCCATATGGGAATATCAACGTCTTTCTCAAGAACCATATGATCTGTGAAAACATCGGCGACCCTGAGTTCTGAAAAAGATTCATCCTGTGCCGCGACAAACAAGGCGGAGCCTGTCGTCAGCAAGAATAACAGAAAAATACGGATAATTCCTGATTTCATTTTGTCTGCCCCCGTTTTTTTGAATGTAACACAGGTGTCTTGCCTGTGGACTTTACTTGAACCAAATTCCCACCGGTAATCTACCATCCATCCGACACTTTTAAAGCGACAAGATTTGACATCTGAACATATGATTCATAAATGCTCTCGCCGAAAAACACCCATATGATTGTTCCGGCCGCAAGAAACGGACCGAGTGGAAATGCGCTTCTAAGCTTTCCCTTCCCGAGCATAATCAACGATAATCCATAGACAGAACCGGTCAGGGAGGCAAATAACAATGAAAAGAAACAGGCGGGAATTCCGATCAGAGCGGCGACAGCGCCGATATATTTCACATCGCCCCAGCCAAGCGCCTCCTTCTTGAACATATATCTCCCCCCCAGCGCAATGAATGACATGAACAGAACAGAGATGAGCAAGCTTCCCGATGAAAGAATGAATGAGATGAGTCTTTCAGGCATAATCCAGTTCCGGTGCTGCACCCATAATTCAGGCCATATTATCGAAAAACAAAGCCCGGCGATCATGCCGGCATAGGTTATTTCATTCGGTATTATGCTGTGTTCGGCATCGATAAATGCAGTCAATATCACAAGTGCCGCCACGAAAGAATATGGAAATACAAAAGCGATCGGCTGCCCGGATGAAAGCACTTTTATCCATATGAGCAGGAAAACATATCCCGTCAGGAGCTCAACGAAAAAATATCGCGGGCTTATTGATATCCTGCATTTGCTGCATTTGGCCCTGAGTGCAAGCCAGCTTACAAGCGGGATATTTTCATGCCATGGTATGAGATGTCCGCATTTCGGACAGTGTGAAGGAGGCGAAACTATGGATTCGTCGCGGGGTATGCGCCAGATGCAGACATTAAAGAAACTGCCGACACATGCACCGATTATGAAAACAAAAACATTGAGAAACGGAAGAATCTCGGCTGGTATCTGATTTGTGAAATCCATTTGTTTAAACTTACCGGTTAAAGGTTACTGTTATACTCAATTAGGTTGAAAGAGCCAATTTCAAAATTGGTGAAGGTAGGGCGCGTTCTCCGTAACGCGCCGCCTCAAAACGGACGGCTCGGAGAGCCATCCCTACCTTGGATTCGGCAATTTTGAAATTACCTCGAAAATTTAAATTAGATTGCGAAGATTTTGAGAATTGGTTCGCATTCTGAGAGACCGCCGATACCGAGGTATCGAAGGGACTCGAAGGGTGCGAATCCAAACTCAAAAGATCGCAACCGCCACGCGGCGAGCATTTTGTGCCCGTATTTTCCCGTTCCTCCATCGGACGATATTCATATCGCCCTTCAGTCTGAACGATAAAATCCAATACACAATCTTGCTCGTCTATTTTTAAATTCTCAACATAATTGAGTATAAATCATGGGAGCGCCTCAAACGCATCCCGTCTCTTGGATTCCCGATAAAGAGCCTTCCTCATCACTTCTACCGGAGCCGGGTTTCCCGTCCATATTGAAAAAGATTTCGCGCCCTGGTGAAGAAGCATTGAAAGACCGCCGGACGCCCTGCATCCCTTTTCCCCGGCAATTTTAAGGAATGCCGTATTCTTGTATATGGTGTCATAGTAACATTTGCCATTCCTGAAAAACCTGTCGCCAAGCGGACTCGGATCCTCCGGCTTCAGCCCCAGGCTGGTGCACTGGATGACAGCGGCGGAACATGACACAAACTCATCCATCAGCTTTTCATCTTCAGGACTGCAGCAGGCATATCCAGTTTTAGGATACGCCTTGTCAAGTTCATCAATCAGAACCCGGGATTTGGAAACAGTCCTGTTTGCAAAATAAAGCGTTCTGGCGCCTTTTCCGGCGAAATGAAAAGATACTGCTTTCACGGTTCCTCCGGTTCCCATAAATAAAAAACAATTGCCCTCCAGGGGGATGCCGAATTCCTCTTTTATCGCAGTTTCAAGTCCGTAGCCGTCGGTGGATTCGCCGTGGAGAAGGCCGTTCCTGTTTATAACGGTATTCACACTTCCCGTGAGTTTGCATTCATCCGAAATTGAGTCAAGAAAAGGTATTATCGCATTTTTATGGGGAACCGTGATGTTGAAGCCCGCAAATTCTTTTCTCGCCCTGCCGGCAAAGAGGGGAAGCTCCTGTTCCCTTACATGAACAGCGACATATTCGGCATTTATCCCCAGCGCTTTGAACGCGGCATTATGCATCTGCGGCGAAAAGGAGTGCGCAATGGGATCCCCTATCACCGCGTATTTGAGTTTACTGTCTGCCATGTTTTTATTTTTCAATGTCCAATATCCAACAAGGAATTTCCAACATCCATCGGACTTATCCAATGGCTTTACTTTCATCATTGGAC
Organism: Victivallales bacterium; assembly: GCA_041666985.1. Lineage (GTDB taxonomy): Bacteria > Verrucomicrobiota > Lentisphaeria > Victivallales > GWF2-50-93 > GWF2-50-93. Next base: position 3,918 of record JBAYFV010000121.1, on the reverse strand, counting down.
ATTCCGTGTTCGATATTGGATATTCAAACGGTCGGGGATAATATACTTCCAAACCGGAATTCCGCGAGATCATAGTTTTTCATTGACAACTGGGATACCCCGCTTGTCGCGCCCGGACAGATGTCACTGCTCGATTTTCATGATCGGATTCCAGATATGTCGGCGGACTGCATTTCAATCCTTATAACAACGCATGGGGAACGAATTTCCCGATGTGGCTCAACGACGATATGACTTTCCGCTTCATCATCAGAAGAAAACAACAGCAGTATGATTCTGTTTTATTTTTCCAATACTTCAATTTCCCCTCACAGCGCTTTTCAGGATTTGACAAGCCGACTGAATGGAGATATTGTTTCCCATATGAAAACAACCATAGATATTGCTGATGACCTGTTTTTGCGCTCGAAACAGCTTTCCAAGGAGCAGGGAGTGACCTTGAGGGAACTTCTTTCGGAGGGGCTGGCGTATGCCATCAAAAGGCGATCTGCCGTACACCCACCACATGTCAAGGCTGTCACATTCAAAGGCAAAGGTCTTACGCCTGAGTTCAGGCAATCTTCTTGGAGCGCGATCCGCGATGCCGCATACGAGGAGCACGGTTCGTGATCGCGGTGGATACAAATCTCCTGGTTTATGCTCATCGGGAAGACTCTCCGTGGCACGATGAGGCTTTGAAAGTGATGACGGAGTTGGCCAATGGGACATCCTCGTGGGCTATACCTTGGCCATGTGCTCATGAGTTTCTGTCCATCGTAACACATCCCAAGATTTACCGTCCTCCAACCCCTATGCCCATCGCCATAAAAGCGTTACGGGCGTGGATGGGCGCTCCGACACTTCATCTTCTCGGTGAAAGTCCAGATCATCTGGATAGGTTGGAACGCTTGATTCTTGCGGCAAAGGCCGCAGGGCCGATGGTGCATGATGCCCGCATCGCCGCGTTGTGTTTGAGTCACGGCATAAGGCAATTCTGGTCTGCCGACAGGGATTTCTCCCGCTTCCCGGATCTGAAGATAAAAAATCCGCTTGTCCGTTAGTTCAACTATATGTAGCATCTGCGGATCTTTATTTCCTCAGACTTTTGAGAAATAGAAAATATTGTTCATGAATTTCTTAAGGGAACCTTTATCTTATTATTTGTGCTTGTCTGATTTTTGAGTATTGTGATTTGGAATTCACATAAACATACTGAAACGGAGATTCATGAAGAAGAAAACAAATACCTTGCCGGAACGCTCCCGGATTCCAAAAGACAAGACTTGGGATCTTGAAATCTTCTACGGGAACATTGCTTCCTGGGAAAAGGACTTCAAGTCGCTGGATTCCCTGCTTTCCGAATTCATGTCGTGCAGGGGAACGCTCAAAAAATCAGCGGAGAACCTCAAGGCCGCATTCGAGAAAAACGACTCCCTTGAAAGATGTCTCGAAAAAGTTTACACATACGCACATCTGAAATCCGACGAGGACACTGCGAATTCCGCAAATTCGTCCAGGCTCGACAGGGTTACGGCAAAGCACTCGGAAATAGCGGGTGAAACCGCCTGGCTCGAACCTGAGATTTTCGAACTTGCCGACACCAGAATCAAGTCCTACCTCAAATCACCGTGCCTCGCATTTTACAGAAGATCCCTTGAAGAACTTCTAAGGGACAGGCCGCACACACTTTCAGAACCGGAGGAGAAAATCCTCGGATTGGCTTCCGACGCACTGTCAACTCCGTACAAAACATTCACGATGCTCAGCAATGCCGATCTGAAATTCCCGAAGGTTCCGGACGGCAAAGGCGGGGAAGTAGAGCTGAGCCACGGCAATTACATCAAACTCGTTGAAAGCCAGAAGCGCGAAATCCGCAAATCGGCCTTTACGGCAATGTATGAAACGGTTTCAAAATATCGCAACACTTTCGCAGCCATTCTTGACGGAGCCATAAAAACCCATACGTTTGACGCAAAAATCAGAAAATATCCCTCATCATTGAGGGCGGCCCTGCACGAGGACAATATTCCCGATGAAGTCTATACCAATCTGATCAGGACAGTCCGCAGGCATCTGCCCTCGCTCCACGGTTATTTTGAACTCAGGAAGAAGGTTCTCAAACTGAAGAAACTGGACATGTATGACATTTACTGCCCGATTGTTCCCGACTGCGAGATGGAAATCAGCTGGAAAGACGCGTGCGGATATGTGCGTGAGTCGCTAGAGCCGCTCGGCCCGGAATACTGCAGTCTCATTGACAGGGCGCTGAAGGAGCGATGGATTGACGTGCTTGAATGCAGAGGGAAGAAATGCGGCGCCTACTCAAGCGGCTGCTATGATTCACTCCCGTATATCCTGATGAACTACAATGGCACAATGAACGATGTCTTCACGCTCACCCATGAACTCGGACATTCCATGCATTCGTATTTATCCAATAAAAAACAGGACTACCATTACGCCCAATACAGCATTTTTGCGGCGGAGGCGGCATCCACCACGAATGAGCTCCTGCTCCACGCATATCTGATGAAGAAATTCACGGACAGGAGAATCCGCCTTTACCTTCATAACCGGCTCGCCGAAGAAATACGATGCACGGTCTTCCGCCAGACAATGTTTGCGGAATTCGAAAAACTGATCCATGAGAAGAGGGAAAACGGAATTCCGCTTTCCGCAGATGAACTCTCATCCTCATATTTTAAAATCAACTCGGAATATCACGGAACCTCCATTGCCCCTGACGACAAGATACGCATGGAATGGTCGCGAATTCCGCATTTCTATTACGATTTCTACGTTTACAAATATGCGACCGGCTTTTCTGCGGCAATGAAATTCTCGGAAAACATCCTAAGCGGAGACAAGTCAAAGCTGGACGCATATACGGGATTCCTCCGGGCGGGTGACACAAAAGACGTACTTGATATTCTCAAAGATGCCGGAGTTGATCTGCGCAAACCTGAACCGGTTGAAGCATGCATGAACCATTTCGCGAAAACAGTCAGCCATCTGAAAAAGGAATTGACAAGGAAAGGCTGAGAAAGGCAGGCCGAACCTCGACAAGGCGGCAAAAAAAAGATGGCACTCTCATCGGGAGCTGCTCCACCATTGGAGGGAATTGCAAAATTGCCGGAGTTTATTTAAGGATAGGGACGGTTCTCCGAACCGTCCGTTCTGAAGCGGCGCGTTACGGAAAACGCGCCCTACCTTCGCCAATTTTGCAGTTGCCCCGTCTACAGCAGTGAAAACACCCACAACCCCCAGCCCGCTATTCCGGCCAGACCTAAAAGCATTCCCGAAACCGCCATCCACGTCCCCTTGTAATTATAGAACGGACTTGAAATAAGCGTTATGGCTGAAAAGCCGAGGATCAGCGCCGGAACACTTAAGACTCCAAATGAAATCAAGCCGAGGATTCCAGATATGAGTGAGGCTCTGGCAAGAGGACAGTCTTCCCCGGAACCCGACCTGAAATAACTCCTTCTTCCGTAACTGTATTTCAGCCTTTTCCTCACACTGCCGCTGGAGGAATCCAAATATACCGGCGCCGCACATGAATATTTTGAAACTCTTGTCGAACACATGGGCGGATAGAAAAACTGCCTGCCGCACTCACACAGATAATCCCCCTCCCTGGCTACAGTAAAAGATCTCATGCAGTATGGACAAGTATATATGCCTTTCATACCCCCTCCTCTATAAATTTACTTTTTAGTCGGGAATGTAGCATATCCCATGCCAGGACCCCACGGAAGAAATGAATCGGAGAGCCGGAGAAACGGTGAATCGGCGATTTGAAAGAATGGCAGATGACAGAATTCAGCGGCCTACTGCGGTGGCCGCAGTTTTATCAATAAGAAACTAAATGGAGGGCGGGTTTTCTTACCCGCCAACAGGAGAAATCGCGGGTTGGAAAACCCGCGCTCCGTTAAAGCT
>JBAYFV010000120.1:0-10092 GCA_041666985.1 Victivallales bacterium | reverse complement strand
GAAACCTCGTCAACCCTGGCCATTTTTTCCTTCGACCATTGCTTGTATCGGAAATGCTCCTGGTTGATGAACGAGCGCATTTCAACGAGGCTCTCAATGACCATCGGTTCATTCCATGGACGAGCCGCTACGGTTGTCATCATTCTCATAGCAATAACCTCATTTTTTGATTCGTCATCAATACCCGATTAATTTGATACTCTTTACCGGTTGGATTTTATTATGGCTTCGGTTACCATGTCTGTTACTTTGTTCCGGATTATGCCAGGATCTGTTCCTGGTGGTTTTGGGACGTCGGTGGTCAGGAATACCAGCGCGAAGTCACGTTCCGGCTCGGCGACAGTAATGACGGTGCTTATTCCTGCATGTCCGAAGGCTTTGGGGCTGGCAAGGTCGCCAAATCCGAACCAGTGATTTTTGAGATTGTGTTTGACAAGCCATCCCAGACCCCAGGGTTCGTGGGTGGGTGCCGCTCCTTTGGCTTCTGCTTCTGCAATCTGTTTCTCATACTGGATCCGGTGCATCTCCTGCATCTCTTCTTCATCTATGAGCCGTTTTCCGTTGTACATTCCATCATTGAGGTTCAACCGAAGGACTTTGAGCACATCCTCCACCTTGCCGACGCATCCGCCGCCGGGATGCCCTGGGAGGAGGCAGTAATCACATGGATTTTTCGGTGGATTCGACAGGGCTGCGGGTTGTGGGGTGAGCGCGACTTGCACATCCTGCTCCGGGACGATGAAGGTCAGGCTTTTTGCGTCCAGCGGATCAAACAGAAGTTTGCGGCAGACAGCCTCCCAAGTTGGCAGTCCCGATGCACGGCGCACGGCTTCGGAGACCAGGAGCATACCCGTGGTGGCATGATATGCGGTGCGCGATCCCGGTTCCCACTCCACCGCATACGTGCAACAGACTGCTACTGCATTTTCCCATGCGTCCGGCGTATCCACCGCTTTCAGGGCGCAATTTGGGATGCCCGCCGAGTGGGTGAGGAGGTGACGGATGGTGCAGGTGTCTTTCCATTTTCCACGGTATTCCGGAATATAGGTGTAGAGGGGAGCATCATAATCGATAAGCCCCTGCTGATGCGCAATGACAATAACCGTCGCGGATATGCCTTTTGAAACGGAATAGAGCATGTGGCTGACATTGTTATCGACAGGTGTATCCCGGCGTGTCGGACTGCAATAAGTACCCCAATTTTGCTGGAAGACTACCATGCCGTGGTGGTCAACGATCAGCGATGCGCCGGGGAATGTTCCTTTGGCTAATTCAGATTCGATATAGGCGACGACCTTGGTGAAATCATAATTATTCATAAGTTTCTTTCTATTGGCAGACGCTGCGGTGCTTGCTAGCGCTGCGCTTGATGCTGTTGCAAGAAAGGCGACAATCATGGCGAGATGGCAAATCAGCGAGATTTTAAACATACGACCCTTGCTTGATATCATAAGACACCTTCCCTGTTCAAAAAGTTGTTTCTGCACGACTCCTTATGAAATCATATTCAGGAATTGCCGCGCAAGACTTCATAGACAGCCAATATATTGTCGATCGGTGTGTCCTCCGTGAAAGAATGAGTTGGACCGGTAATAAATCCTGTTCCGTCATAATTTTCGGCAAGGAGTTTTTTTACATGCTCCCTGGCTTTATCCGGATTCCCTTCGATGACTTTATGCTGGGCGTCGATGGCGCCCCAGAGACACAGGTCTTTTCCGAATTCCTTTTTTATGTTGGCGAAGTTGTTGCCTTTTGCCTCCGTCTGCAAGCGCCCGGTGCAGGTTATGCCCATTTCAATAAAATCCTTGTAGAGCACCGAGAAGCCACCACATCCATGGAAGTATGGTACGACTTTAAATTCACTGCATAAATCAACAGCTTTTTGGAGATACGGTTTTATATATTCTCTCCACATGTCCACACTGAAAAACATGCCATTCTGTCCGGCCACGTCGTCGCCGATTCCGACAATGTCAACCAGACCTTCATTGACCGTTAAAAAACGCCGTATGCGTTCACAGTGGTGATCGCTGACTTTTTTAAAAACAGCGTGTGCCATATCCGGTTCGCTTGCCATGTCCATCATCAAATTTTCCATGCCACGCATACCCATTGCATATAGAAGAAGGATGTTCATGTCATAAGCGCAAACAGCTTTATCTTTTAAAACCGGGAGCATCCACAAGGGGATTGTGTAGTCGGACCAGTCGGGGCTGGGCCATTTATATTTCAGGATATCGTCAACACTGGTTGCGTCTTCCAGAGGCATTTTTTCGAAAATCACAGTTCCGTCATGAAGAGCGGCATGTACGCTTCCGCAGGAAAAATATTTCCTTCCCGGAGGAACAATAATATTTGGCCATATGAAGGCAATATCACATCCGAGACGATCGTTCAAATCAAAATGCCCGGGCTGCAGGTAACCCAGTTGGGACGAATCGAGCTTGAGCCTGTCCGCAAGTTTGGAGCTTATGTTTCCATCGCTCATGAAATAACTGGGGATGCGGTCAATTTCCTGATGCCGGATCGCACGTAAAACTCTTTCCTTTGATTCCATTGTCTCTCTTTCCTTGTTCCTGCTAGACTTTTACTTTTCAACCATGAAATACACACAAAAAATCCTGTCTTAAGGCGTATCATACGATTTCCGTTTTTCAGAGAAAAAAGGAAGTTCCGTATTGAAAGGCCAAGTCGGCCATCCAGCCGAATTGCATAAGTTCGGCTCTGCGATCTGGCTCCACCCGCAGCCGAGGATACTTTTCGTCGATTTTATCCAGAAATTCTTTAATTTGAGCGTTCATTTTTCTTTTGAAGCCCATTGCTTCAGGACTTTTTCAGCCGGTTTCCCTTCAATCGTAAAGCCCATGTCGCCTTTCGGATCCGTGTGATAATGCGGGCGGTTCTGGGTTTCATCCCATTTCCACCAGTACAGGCCCATCCACTGCGGAAGCTCCCAGAAGGTGCGGAAAACCGCTTCCATATAATTTGCCTGCTCTTCTCCATCATAATAAGTCTCCTGCATGAAGTCAACAGGACTCATAGCACAACCATGCCCCGACCTGACGCCTATTTCAGTAAACACAATCGGCTTGTTGTCAAAGCGTTCGCTGATTGACATGATTTTCGCTTTTCTGGAACTCAGATAATTTACCATATCGTCCACAGTACAAGGCGGATTGCTGCGCAAGACTGGCGGTTCAGCATTTTTGGCACAGGCCGGAGGATAATAACTATAACTCAGAAAGTCAAGACCTTTGAACCAGTCAAGGGAATAAGCCTTGCGTGAAGCACAGGTAAATTCATAGGTCAGGGGCCCCGGATAAATCTTTCGAACTTCTTCAATCACCTTGCTCCACTTGTCAGATTGTCCTTCCGTCCCGTAATATTCAGCGCCGACAATAAGCGCATCAAGTTCCAGACGTTCCGCGAAATCCGCAAAATATTTGGCGGATTCGGTAAAACTATTGAACCATTCATCCCAATATGAACTTTTTAACCCCTGTATCTGCTGTTGACCGTCCGGAAAATTGACCATCCCCATCCAGGCGCTATCAAGAAGGGTCAGGCATGGTTTGAATAATATCTTTATTCCGTTGTCATGCAATCTCCTTGCCATCTCGGCAAGTTCCAGTTCCCCAGACGAGTAATTGAAGTCCAGAAACATTTTTCTGGAATAAAAGTGTTCCTGACAGAAGTTCGCATTAAGCGTAGTCCAGTTGATGCCAGCCTTTGACATTCTTGCGGGATATGCCAGTACTTCTTTTCTGCTGTAATAACCGCGTTTTGCCATGAAACCGAAATTCATTCCGCAGTGCAGAGTGTTGAAGACAGGATGATCCTTGAAACGTTCGGGGACATTGACTTTACTCTTGTTCAGCATTTCCATACTCCTTTTTTCAGTTTATTTTGGAATCAGCTTGATTCAATGATTTCATCAGTTTTATGCAGGTGAACAGATAACGTGGAATGTGAAAGAACGTTTTCCAGCCATTGGCCTTGAATGCATGGCAGACATTTCCTTTTTTGTCAACGTATCCGAACCATTCGCCGTATTCCGGATCACGGAAATTCTTCCACGACCATCTGTCAATGTCCTTGAAACGTTCAAGAAAAGACTTCTTGCCCGAAAGCCTATAAGCGTAAAGAGCTGCAATAGCTGCTTCATTCTGGCTCCACCAAACCTTAAAACAGGCTTTGGGCTCAGGTAATGGCTTTCCCAAGGCGTCTTTAAAATAAAATATTCCGCCAAACTCCTTGTCCCATCCATAATCAAGAATCTTGCCAGTCAGGGTGCATGCCTTGGCAATCAGCCGAGCGTCTTTTTTCTTTTCGGCATATTGCAGGATGAACCACATCGCTTCTAGGGCATGTCCCGGATTAATCAGGCGGCCTTCGCATGAGTCCAAGTCAAAACTCCCGTCCATGGAAATATTTTCGAAGAACATGCCCAAGTCATCGTTCCAGAATGTGAAAATATTTTCTATCGCGGAGTCTATGTCAGAGTCGAATTTCGAGAAGTTAAAACATTCATTCAGTACGAATGCCGCATTGCAGAGAATCATCTGATGTCCAAGCGATTTTCTTTTTTTCTGACCTGATAATTCAGGCTTTCGGGATAAGCCAATGTTGATGTTTTTCTTAAAGATATTGTAGGCCGAAACCGCTTCATCACGACATTTGTCATCATTTGTCGCCGCATAAAGAGCTGCTGCGCCAATTGCGGCAAAACTTTCTGAATAAATAGAAAATGAAGGAAATTCCGATGCTACCGGAAGACCTTTTTTATTAAGAGTGAAATAATAACTGCCATCCGTTCTTTTAGCATATTTTGTCAGAAACTCAAAGCCGTGTTTTGCAATCTCCAGCCATTCAGGTCTGGAATATTCCGACGTAAACAGCGTCGAAAACATATAGACGATCCGCCATTCAGACCAAATATGCTTGTCCGTATCATACACATTCCCCATACGGTCCAGAAATGAATAGTAACCGCCATCTTCGGAATCAACGCAATGTTTTTCCCAGAACGGAATAATGGAATTCAGAAGCTCATCTTCATAACGTTTTAACACTTTTTTAATGTATTGCATTATTCGACTCCTTGTAACTTCACTTGATATGGACGGCCGCCACGTCTCCGGCATCCACCGTAACGCTCATTTTTTCAGGACTGCTGATTTTCTCAGAACTTCCGAAAATTGATGCGCCCTGTCCGACCTTCAGATTTTTGTTGTTCAACTCAGCCTTGACTGGCTTGTCGGTTTCATTGAACAGCAATACCAGCCGTTCATCGCCTTTTGTCAGGACAAGGAGATTCGGGTATTTCAACTGTTCGGATTCCGCAAGACCGTCTTCACGTTTCCCGTCGTAGAAAAGATCTTCATATTCAGCTATCATCCTTGTTGCCTCGCCGATATAATAGAGTTGGCCGGCACAGCGATTTGCTGCGCAACCAAGGTCTACGCCCCCATGAAATGCCGCCACAACCCGCAAAACTTGCGCCTTCACACCTTTGGCATTGATGAACCCGGCTTTCGTCGATCCTGAAACTTGAATCCAGTTGCTCCCTGGTTTAGTATCGGTAATTTCATATACGGTCGCGAACAACTGTCCTTCAATTTGCGACATTCCCACCTTTTCACGGAAGAAAGTCATGCGGTCGTCAAGAGACTGTTGATCCGCACTGTAGACAGCAACCCCTTCTTTTGTTCCATTGCCGATCGCCGTAGCATCACCCGGCCATCCCGGGAAGGCGATATCAATTTTCCCTTTTAAGGCCGCCCAATATCCTTCGTTCAACGCATCATCATATAGCATGTATTTTAGACCTAATTCGTTGCAGGCTTCGCGAATGGCCCCGTTAATGCGCCCTTCCTGTTCTTCGCGAAATTCCTTCCATTTGCCGTTATAGCTTTTACAGATGTTGTCATCCGATAGATCCACGGCATCCGGCAGTTTCGCGTATTGGCGGAAGGCATTTTTACAGTTTTCGCAGAAGCAGGAACTACGGGATCCCGCCCAGACTTTTTGCTCCCAGTCAGTCCAGTAAACTGACGCTTTCGGGAATCCGATGAAATTCAATTCCGCAGATCCGTTGAGCATCAGGCTGATATCCTTTTTAACCGCTTCCTTGAACCGTGCCGCCCCTTCGCCGGTAACAAAAGAACAACAAAGTTTCCCTGCTGTTTTTATCCCTTCGGGGGCGTTGAATAAACGGGCGCGGAATTCCGGCGCAGCCAGCATCAATTGCCCAAGAGCCAACTTAGAGACGAGGGAACACCCCCCGAGGGGATAGTTCTGGGCAGGAGCGTGACACCATAGTACAACACGCCCCCCCCGTTCGAACACCCGGTCATGCACCTTTTTCCCATACTCGCCATCCGAGGCAACGATAGTCCAGGAATTGAACCCAACATCCAATGATTGGTGCATATAAGCCTCAAAATGTTCTGGATATAATTGACCGCCATTGATCTGTCCCAAGAATGCCAGCCAGGGCGTAGCAGCATACTGTCCAAGCATCACCTTCTTTGGCATCCTGCCGTTGAGCGGCGGTAGTACGCGGACTGGCAATGTCTGTTCCAGTTCGGTAAGATTGCCCGAAGCCATACGCCGGAAATAGAACTTACATGATTTTTCCGTACTTTTATACTCATTCAAAATCAGGGGAATCAGCGCGACTTGATTGTTATTATTTGCCTGCACAAATGCGGGTTCAAACGCAAACCGATACCGGGTATAGGGTTGGTTTTCGTGTTTCACTTCCTCCTCGGTCACTTTCCGCGGCCGACGATTGAGCTTTCCACCCTTGTTCTCATCGATATATTTTTCCTTTAGCAATTGGAATCCTTTGGGGACATCCAGTACAAACTCATAATCATCAAGCGTATAAGTCAGCGGTGGTGGCGAATATAGCACATGGAAAAGAGTTTCCATGCTCTTCTCGGAAAATCCCCACTCGCGCACCTTCGGCTGAAGACAGGGCAGGCCGCTGTAATGATTTTCGCCCCAGAGAACAATCTGCCGGAAACAGATGTCGCCGGTAGAGCCCTGTGGCATCAACAGGTATCCTTCCTTGTCAAGTTCCGCTTTTCTCCAGGAGCGATCATCGAACGCTCCGGTCATCCAGCTGTCATTCTCGGCAATGCCGACTCGCCAGCGGCTTTCAAGTTCGGGCTGTCCAGGGATGCTCAGGCGCAGGCCGGGAGTTTTCCCGTCCGCCCTCACCGACATGCCGATCACATTCACTCCTTCCTTCAATCCAACGACATGTTCGCCGGAAGAATCAGGTTTAAGTTCCTTGCCGTCAACATACAGTTTGGTATTCACATTACGGTTAGCAACCTGAACAACAAGCCGTTTTTTCGGCATGTTGATATCGGCGATTTGCTTGTCATACTGCTTGATCAGTTCAAACGCCCCATCCATATTCTTGCCTGCAATCATCGCTTTTGCCTGTTGCTTCAATGTCAAGAGTTGCCGGAAACCATCGTTAGGCAGGATATTGTCGTCAGCCTGCCTGTCGGCAAAGAAATACTCCTTGACATTGGCGATTTTCCACAATCTGTCGCACATCCAGTTTCTCAGAGGGTTCAGTCTTTTCTGCGCTTCACTCAGTTCTTCGGGAACAGAAGCTTTTTTGAAGAATGTCAATAAAGCAAAATTACCAACATCTGAGAAAGACGTTTTTACAGGAGCAAAGCTGGAATGTATCTCATCCGCATGGTTGTTGTAGGCGGCGCGTGCCAGATTGAACGAGAAAAGGTCAGTTGTAATGTTACCGCCAATGCCAAGCAGTGAAAATGGAATTTTAATCTCCACGCTCCAGTAGTCGGTGCCTTTATAAGCGACAGACTGCCAGGATTCAGCTGTATTGGTTCTGGCAAAATTGCACCAGTGCGCGCCGCAGTTGTTGACGACAAACTGCTTGTAACCATTCGACGACCTGTCCTGACTGAAAAAGAATTCCAGATTGTCATCCGGATACCAGCCCTTGCTGTAGTTGTTCTCGTCAACCTTGATTTTGTCCAGTTGCGGCTCTTTACATTCAACGGCAATGTACAGATTTTCCGCATGGGTTCCAATTTTAAAAGCAGTCTGGCGCTCCGATACAAAACTGCCATTTTTTATACTCCTGAAACCGGTTGCGGCAGGAATATTTTTCCAGACATTGCCGCCCCATCTGCCATCCATTACCGGAGCCTGTTCCAACGGGTATACCGAATAGACAAGCTCGATGCCGGTCACCCCAGCGCTGGACGGTGTCCCAGCGCGCTCATCATTTTTCAGGATTTCCGCCGAAACATCTGTAAACTCGACCGACACCCCGGGGCTCACCGATAAGACAACAATTATTTCTTTAATCACTGGGTCGGAGGCATAGGCTCCAACCTTTGGTATCATAATTTCCGCAGTAAATTCCGTCCATGCTTCAGTCGCCTTGAACTCTTTACTCGAAAGAACGCCACCCGGATAGTAATATATGCCCAGCCCACCCTTACCGTTGCCTTTGACGATCGCCTTGACAACACATTTATCTCCTGCGGCGATTGACCACTTTTTGTTGTAGAAGAGATGTATTGCCTTGGTTTGCGAGGTCACTTTCAGCGCATTCTTTTCCGTATCAGGAATTTTGCTTAACGTGATGGTTCCTGAGTCATCCCAATAGCCGGGCTTGTTAGGGTGCCATCCTTCTGGAAATCCTTCCTTCAATTCAGAACCGAAACTGCCGTTGATAACCAGCTTTTCCCCGGCAATCAACAACCCGCTAAGGTTGAAAATCACGACGAGCATAACCATGATTTTGATTTTTCCCATTCTTCCTACTCCTCAGTATTATTTTAATTTTATTTAACCGATATTTCTTCCAAAGGAAATTGCGCCAAGCGACGCTGTTGATCACAAGTCATCGCCTCCCGCTCTAATAGTTGTTCATTAGTCTGCCTATCAGATTTTTGTCTATGTAGCCAATAGTCTTGTTTCCATACATTATATTAGTGTTTACTTTTATCTTTGATTTGTCGCACTTGTCCACATGACCGTCCAGGAATGCCGATTGAACCTGCTCCCCATGCCTCATGTGCAGACCAAACTCACCCGGCAAGAGGCTTATCGAGTAGGTTTGCTTGCCGTAGCCCCCTCCAGCGGCATTGGAAACAGAGTCACTGAAAAGGAAAGATGACTCGGGCGCCCGGACATTGTTGCTCAGGAGCGTGGTGATGAAGGTGGCGTTGACATACTTGACAAAGGGAGGTGCGAAGCTCACAGTGTAACCCACCATTCCGTAGCTCTTGTCGGTGGAATAAGCCATAGGCGCCTGGGTTGGGCACAGTAAAATGTTATTGCTTGCGACATATCCTCCATCGGACAGAAGGTAGTTCCAAGAGCGCCAAGATGGAACACCGGTAGTATTAGAGAGAGCCCCGCCATAATCTCCCATGTAGGATATGCCGGCAAGCGCGCATTGCTTGAGGTTGCCCTTGCACACCGCCTCCTTGGCAAGATCCTTGGCATTTTTCAATGCGGGCAAAAGCATTGCCGCCAAGATTGATATGATTGCGATTACGACCAGCAACTCTATGAGTGTAAATCCTTTGCGACTAAAGGATCTGCAAATAACAATAGCCTTTCCCATGCTGATAACGTCTGAGATTTTTTCTTTCATTTCAACACCTCCCACTGAAATTTTATTCACTTGCCATCTCGGCGAACAATCAGTCCCTGACAATCAGTGTTCCTGGAATCCGGACAATCTCCGGATGGAAGTCATTGCCGGATTCGCAAAGAATATCCACTGCGGCTGCACCCATTCCGGCACGGTTGACGCGGAGTGTCGTAAGGTGTTCCAATCCCTTTTCCCTCAAGGCGAAATCATCGAAACCCGTAACCAGAGGCATTGATTTCAATTTTGTTTTCCGGAGCACGTTCTTGAAACGCAGCGCCGGATTGTCCTGCGGAAAAATGACAGCTGTTGGAATAGCCGGGCGGCTTTTCAGCATGGCAACAATATCACCGAAATTACCTGATTCAGAAACAGCGCCGTCAAGTCCGCGATATTTCATTTCAAGGTTGAATGCCAGCTCTCTTTCATTT
>JBAYFV010000119.1:0-10108 GCA_041666985.1 Victivallales bacterium | reverse complement strand
TACCTGATGTACGGTTTTCCGTCACAGACCGAACAGGAGACTATTGATTCATTGGAAACAGTGAGGCAGTTTTTCAGACTGGGATTGATACAGTCGGCCTATTTCCACCGTTTTGCGCTTACGGCGCATAGTCCGATAGCGCAGGATGCCGAGAGATATAAGATGAAAGTCACAGGCCCGTCAAAACACACATTTGCACTGAACGATCTGTTTTTTACCGATGCGGAAGGTTGCAGTCACGGAAGATTCACGGAGGGTTTGAACAAGGCGATTTATAATTACATGCACGCTATCGGTTATGATAAACCTGTAAACTTCTGGTTTGATTTCAAAACCCCGAAAACAAGCATGCCCCGCAATTTCATTGAACATTCCCTGGGAGCCGTAAAAAAATAAATCTGACGTTTGGCGGAAAATTTTAGCGAAGTAATGGCGGGAACGACGGGGCTCGAACCCGCAACCTCTGCCGTGACAGGGCAGCGCTCTAAACCAATTGAGCTACGTCCCCAATTATTGGGAGGCCTGAAAATACTACAATGCCTGAAATTTGCAAGAAACAATATAAAAAAAACAATCAATTTCCGCAGTGATTCAGGTTAAACGGATGAAAATCTGGTGGCGGCTCTCGGATTTGAACCGAGGACCTGCGGATTATGATTCCGACGCTCTAACCAACTGAGCTAAGCCGCCAATCGCCCAGTAAAGTATACGAAAAGACATTTCTTGCAAGCATAAACTTGAAATAATGAGCTTCTTTTAGTTCATCTGCCGGGGGGTTTAAATGAGAGGTAAACCGTGACAGGAGTCGCATATTCCGGCACAGATCCCGAATTCACAGCTATGAAATCATCCTGATCTCCGGTGGATGCGGGATTATCAAGGATTGCATTTCCGAAACTCCAGACATTGACTATGTTTCCCTCTTCCTTTGCCAGGCAATGCATGTCATGCGTAAAACTCGAACCGACAAAAACCCATCCGAACCTGTCCATGCCCTTCGAGGTTTTCTTATTGGAAAGCCAGTCTTCAACCGGCACTCTCCTGCCGTCTTTGGGCTGGACATCTATATTCAAAATAGTACCCTGGGGGATTTTTTCACCTCCGTAGCGGCTGCCGTTTTCCGCACCGATAAGAAGAATTGCAAGCTGAAGCTTAAACGGGTCTATGCCGCTCACAAGCAGACTCTCATGAACCCGGCCATGCGGCATGGCGATGAGGACTTCGAGATCCCCGTCCGTCATATTGACACTGCCCGGAAATGAAATCTCCAGTTCCCTCCTGTAAATTGTTATGTCGCCTATTTTAATGTTCTGATCCGGCAGAAGTTCGCCTCCAAGCCTGTCAAGAATTCTTTTTTCAGGTTCGGACAGCGGAGGAAGGGGATTTGCACCACCTTTGACAGAACCTCCACGAGTTGATGCGTTTCCGGAATAATTACATGAAGAAGCAAACGCCAGGGCGGAAACGGCAACAAACAATAAAATAAGATTTTTAAATTCCATGCCTCCCCCGGAAAAACATCATGCGTCAAATTCTTTTCTTGCTCTCCTGGTCATCAAATCCCTCACCCCTTTTCTCGGATCTTTTCCGAGATAGAGGCCCGCGTAAACTTCATTGATTATAGGTGTTTCCACGTTATGTTTCAAAGCGAGATTATAGGCGCTTTCCGCAGTTTTCACGCCTTCGGCGACGACAAGCCCCATTTCCTTCAGCACCTCTTCTATTTTCCTGCCCCTGCCAAGCTCTTCGCCGACATGCCTGTTGCGGCTGTGCCTGCTTATGCATGTGACAATCAAATCCCCTATTCCGCTGAGCCCTGAGAAGGTTTCATTCCTTCCTCCGAGCGCAACGCCAAGCCTCGCCATTTCAGCTATTCCCCTGGTCATAAGGGCCGCCTTCGAATTATCGCCCAGCCCCATCCCGTCAAGAATCCCCGACGCTATTGCGAAAACATTTTTCAGAGAGCCCCCGAGTTCGACTCCAACCACGTCGGTGGACGTGTAAACCCTGAAAAACTCGTTCATGAAAGCCTTTTGCACGGTCTCCGCAGTTTTGACATCGGCGGAAGCCGCGACTATCGCGGTAGGACATTTCAAGGCGACTTCTTCAGCGTGACTCGGCCCGGAAAGAACACAGTATCTGTTTTTCCCAAGTATCTCCTCGCAAAGCTCGCTCATCCGTTTCAGGGATCCGATTTCAATCCCTTTCGCGACATTGACAAGAATTTGCCTGTCCGGATCATGGTATTCCGCGAATTTCGCAAGCGTCCCCCTCAGATACTGCGACGGCGATGCGAGAACTATTATTTCAGAATCGTCCAGGGCGTCTTTCATTTCCTCGCACAAAACAAGTTCCCCGGGCAGTCTGGCGCCCGGAAGGAAACGGGAATTCTCCCGTGTTTTGCGGATTTCGCGGATATACTCCGGAAAAGGCCCCCACTGCCGGACACTGTGCCCGTTCCGGATCAGAAGCAGGGCCAGTGCTGTTCCCCATCCCCCGTCGCTCAATACTGTCATATTCATCTTCAAACCTTTTTCTTCTCGAACTTATGTTCCGTACCGTTGATTAATCGTCTGATATTACTGTGATGTTTTGCTATTGTGACTATGGCCAGAATTAGAAGGAATGCCTGGATTGGCGCAGACAGAACCCAGAGCCCTGTTTTTGAAAAAATAAAAGAACTCACAGGGAGCACGGCGGCGGCAATCACGCTTGCGGCCGAGACATAGCGGGTTGAATAGAAGAGAACGATCCAGACAAGGACTGTACAGATGAAGGAATAAGGGGCTATTCCTATGAGAACGCCTCCTCCGGTAGCCATGCCCTTGCCGCCTTTGAATTTAAGAAACACCGGCCATATGTGTCCCCCGACGGCCGCAAGTCCGGCGGTTATGACAAGGGAATCCGGAGATGCCGTCAAAATTTTCTGTGAAATCAATATTTTCACGGCAAGCACCGGCAGAAGCCCTTTCAGGAAATCCAGCAAAAAGCACAGGATTCCCCATTTCCTGCCAAGCACCCTCATCACATTTGTGGCGCCGATATTGCCGCTTCCGTGCTTCCGTATGTCTATGCCGTTAATCCTGCCAATGATGAACGCCCAGGGAACCGAACCGAAAAGATAGCTCGCAATTCCTATGAGCGTGAAACCGGTGATGTCTAAATTCATATTTTGCAATTGCCTCTAGGGTTTTCAATTGTTAAATATAGCACAAATCTCCGACCCTGCTTCGCCCGGAATATGCTGAAACTTGAAACTTAACATGGAAAATGTAGATTAACCGGCGTGAGGGAATTGCAAAATTAACGGAAGGCGGCGTTTCAGCGCCGCCTTTTTTTTGAAGACTATCCGTATGGGAAATTGTATTTCAACCACAAAAACACTGGAAATGACACAGGACATGGACATCATCTTGGGAATAGAGACCAGTTGCGATGAAACTGCGGCTTCCGTCGTGATAGGCGGTTGCGAAGTTCGCAGCAGCATCGTCTCCTCCCAGATAGCCAAACACGCGCTTTACGGCGGAGTCGTACCGGAAATAGCCGCACGCGAACACTTGACCGCAATCGAATACGTCGTTGAAACCGCCCTGAAATCTGCGGACGTCTCAATAGGGGATGTTTCCGCTCTGGCGGTTACAAACGGCCCCGGACTTATCCCTTCCCTCCTCATCGGAGTCAACTTCGCAAAAGGACTTGCCGCCGGACACAATATTCCGCTCATCGGAATAAATCATTTCATCGCCCACATCTACGGATGCTTCCTCGAAAACGGAATCGAAAAACTCGCAATGCCAGAAACCTTTCCCATACTGGCTCTGGTGGTCTCGGGCGGACATACCGCCCTGGTGCTGATCACCGCTGACGGGAACGCCAGAATAGTCGGGACAACCCTCGACGATGCCGCCGGCGAAGCTTTTGACAAGGCCGCAAAGCTCTTGCATCTCGGCTATCCGGGCGGACCGATAATCGAGAAAACCGCGAGAAGCGGGAACCCTGCGAAATTCGCATTTCCTCGTTCGCTGACCGGCGCCTCGGGAAAGGCTCTGGATGAAAAAAACCTTTTCAACTTCAGTTTCAGCGGGGTTAAAACCTCGCTTTATTATCACTGCAAAAAACTTGGCGGCGGTGAAAATCTGACAGGCGAGGTTCTTTACGATTCCGTCGCCTCGTATCAGGAGGCGATTATTGATGTTCTGACTAGGAAAACAGTCGAGGCGTCCGAATATTTCTCCGCCTCCACCGTGGTTCTCTGCGGAGGAGTGGCATGCAACGGCGCACTCAGGGAAAGAATGAGAAAGGTTCTTCCCGGGAAGAGACATCTTATGATGGCTCACCCGAAATATTGCACGGACAATGCTGCGATGATCGCAGGACTCGCCTGGCATGACTTCAAGGCCGGACACTTCGACGGCTCCGACCTGGACGCCTACTCGAGAATGCCAGAACTCACCAAGGTCGCCTTCGTAGACAATATTCACAGGTAATATAAAAAAAAGTCAACTTCTTTTCGTTTCCGATGACAATACCGGGCGTTTTATTTGCCATTCAGAGGAAATAATCTTTAGAGATTCCCTTGATCCTTCGTGGTATTTCACGTACTTTGTGGGCTATTAATCATTTATTTAGGGTAATTGTGAATTTATGCGGGGTATAAAAGGTACATTTCCACACAGCGGAATCGTCCTGGTTGACAAGCCGAAGGACTGGACAAGCCATGATGTCGTCAATTTTGTGAGAAGACGCTTCTCGGTGGCGAAGGTCGGCCATTGCGGGACTCTCGACCCGGCTGCGACGGGACTGCTTGTCATAGTCCTGGGGCATGCCACAAAAATGAGCCAGCAGCTCAGCGGATCCGACAAGACATATGAAGCCACCATTCTCTTTGGAAAAGAAACCGATTCCCAGGACATGGACGGACAGGTCATTTCCGAAAAAGACTGTTCCTTCCTTACTGAAGAAACGGTGAGGAGCGAATTTGCGAAGTTCGCAGGCGAGATGGAGCAGATCCCCCCCATGGTTTCCGCAGTCAAGATAGACGGGAAACGGCTTTACGAACTCGCACGCGCCGGCAAGGAAGTCGAAAGGGAGCCGAAAAAAATAACCATTCACAGCCTTGACATAAAAAAGGTCTATCTGCCATATGCGGATTTCGTTCTGAAATGCACAAAGGGGACTTATGTGCGGACGATTTGTTCGGACATGGGCAGGAATCTCGGATGCGGAGCCGTCCTCTTTTCACTCAGAAGGACTGTCTGCGGCGAATTCAATGTCGAAAAGGCCGTCACCGTGGAAACCATGAAAACCTGGGAACAGGACGACCTCTACCGGGCGATTGTGGAGTTTTAACCGGCTGTCAATACTTCTTCACGGAGTAATTCAGGAGGGGAAACTTCTCTTCGTCCTCGAACCGGACTGATATGTATTTCACGGGATATTTTCCGGTCAGATCCGCGATTATCCATCCGTTTGCGAATTCCGCAAGGCTGCGTCTCGCGTCTTCACGTACGGAATCCATATATTCACGGCTCACAGCCTTTTTTATCATGTCGGTGTAAAACTGTTTCCGGAGTTCCTCCAGCTTCGCAGGCTCATTGAAAATAAGCTTGCCGCTGTCAATGTGCGTCTCGAGCCGGCTTAAGTCGGTTGCAGGTTCTTCCACTTGGATTTTAGGTGCGACAATGGCGAGAGTTTCGCCTTCGCAGATGATTTTCCAGGGATCCTTCATGTTGACGTAATAACTGTAGGTGACAGGAGCCCTGACCTCCATTATTGAACTGCTCAGGGTTTTCCCGTTCATGATCCACGGATGCGAAAACCTGTACTCCTTCCTGTCTGTTTCATTCCTCGTAACTTTAAGCAGAAGCAGGTGCTGCACCTTCTTTGCCTGTTCGGTGTATCCGATGAAAGTCTGGGTGATATCCATTTTCGGGTTCAGCCCCTTGTCCAGGGTGTTGAAAGACCTTGAGAACATCCTGTAGAAGACAATTCCGAAAAAAAGGAATTCCACAAATGCGAATATCGCAATTATCCAGACAATCTGAACTATAGCCCGGCTGATTGCCGGAGCAGCGGTTTTGTTCGGCTGACCACCGCTCCGATTGAAGGAGTTCTTATATTCGTCCATGGCTTTACCTAATCCCAAATTTCCACTTGTCCGAGACGGACAACTCTACACCGGAAAACCTGAACACCGGCAAGATGCCCGTGCTACTTTTTTTCATCTCTCCTAATTCCCGCACTTTAGAACTTTAGCGCTTCCCCTTACTTCTTCTTCGGGACGTAAAGTGTCTGGCCTACGCGAAGCGAGGCGTCTTTCATCCTGTTCGCCTTCATTATTTCCTGTACGGTCACCCCGTATGCCTTTGCAATGGTGCTCAGGGTTGTTCCTGATTCGACCTTGTGCTCGTAAAACTCGCCGGAGCCGACAGGTCCGCCGCCGCCCGATGACGGAGCGGATGCGGAAGCTTTGCTGACTTCCCTGGAAACCTGGTCTATCATCCTGTTGATTGTTGTCTGTCTTTCCTGTTTTTCAGCCCCGAGCTGCTGCTGGAGCCCCGATATGTTTTTTTCGAGCGCGGCGCTTCTCTGTTCGAGATTGGCGATTCTCTGGTTGAAATCATTTACTATTCTCACGAGTTCCGCATTCGAGTTCTGAAGCGCGGAAATTGACGTTGAAACCTGGTTCATCTGATTTGTCTGGGCCCTCACCATTTCGAACTGCTGCTTCTGCAACTGAGAATCCCGGCTGTCGCGCCCCCCCATCGCTTCGCATCCGCAAATTACAAAAGCCATTCCGCCGGTGGCGATTAGAGACAGGAAAAACTGTTTCTTCATTTTATATCCCCGCTGTGTTTGTGTCCGTGTTTTCAGTTCAACACGATATTATAACACTATTTCCAAAATAAACATTTAAATGAGCTTATTTTTTCATATGGGCTAATTGCAAAACCGCTTACTTAACATACAATAAGGGGTTATGGAAGACATTAAATTCAGAGAAGCTGTCAGACAGATTGTCAAGGGCGACCCGCGCTATGCCCCGGAGGCGTACGAGTTCGTTAGCAAGGCGGTCGTTTTCACCATGTTGAACCTCGACAGGGACAAATCACCCAATCATCATGTTTCGGGGCAGGAACTCCTTGACGGGTTCAGGCGCTACGCAATCCAGGAGTTCGGGCCAATGGCCGGCGAAATCATGAAAACCTGGGGGCTTTCAGGCAGCATCGACGTGGGAAACGTTGTTTTTAATTTGGTAAACAGGAAATTACTTGGGAAAACCGAAAATGATTCACTTGCTGACTTCAAAAACGGATTCGACTTTGAAAAAGCGTTTTCCGAACCTTTTAAAACTGACAAACGCCAGAAAAACAATCCTCCCATTATTGCTTAGCATGACAATAACCCTACCATCCATCGCCTCGGACAAGCCGGAAATCAAAGGCATCAGATCGGAAACTCTTGAAAACGGACTGAAGATTTACACCTATGAGAACCATGAGGCGCCGACTGTCTGCGTACAGGCATGGGTCAAGACCGGGAGCATCCACGAAGGAGATTACCTCGGTTGCGGCCTTTCCCACTTCCTTGAGCACATGATGTTCCAGGGCTCCGCAAAATATCCGCACGACTCAATTGTGGAGACCGTAAACCGCAACGGCGGCGAAATGAACGCATACACGTCCCTCGGCAATACGGTTTACTATATAGACATACTTTCCGGAGCCTCGGACAAGGCGATCGACATACTCTGCGACGTGATAAGCGCGCCGAACTTCCCGGAGGATTCGTTCGCGAACGAAAAAGAGGTTATCCTCCGTGAGAGATCCATGAATTCCGACAATCCTGACCGCTATCTCAGCGAAAAACTGTGGCTCGAATTCTATATGGATCATCCGGCAAGGCATCCAATCATCGGCTACCAGGAGAAAATAAAGTCGGTGGATAAGGACATGATGCTGGACTATTATAGGAAACGCTATTCTCCGGAGCGCACTTTCTTCGTGGTCAGCGGCGACATAGACTCGGAAAAGGCGATTTCGCTGATAAGGGAAAGACTCGGAAACTGGAGGCGCGGACAGTTGGCCGAACCTCCTCTCGCCCTGGAACCCGAACAGGTCTGCACCCGCAGTTCCGTCTTTCATTTCGAAGACCCCCTTGCGAGACTCGCAATAGGCTTCCACATACCCGACTGCTCGCATCCCGACGTACCCGCCCTTGATATTCTGGCGTCCGTGCTCGGCTCCGACAAGAGTTCACGGCTCGTCAGCAGGCTTGAAGATGAACGCCAGCTCGCAATCCATATCGACGCATTTTCATACACCCCCTACTTCCAGGGCATTTTCGGGGTGGGCGCAACCACGACCCCGGACAGGATTGAATCCCTCAAGACCGCCATCTTTGACGAGATAAGAAAGATTTCAGGCGATGACAAAGTAAGCAGAGGCGAGCTGAAAAGGATCGTAACCCAGATAAGCACCAGTTACTGCCGGACACTGCGCTCAAACGGCAATGTCGCGAAAATGATCGGCAACTCCGTCCTTTCCTACGGTACGCCGGAATATGTCAACAAATACCTTGAAAACGTTTCAAAACTGACTGTGGACGATGTCACAAGAGTTGCGCGGAAATACCTCGTAGCCGAAAATTGCACAGTTGTCGAACTTCTCCCGAAAGAGAAAAAGGACGGATCCGAAGCGGTTGAAAAGCAGAATAAAACCGAATCAAGCCAGCCGGAATTCATGGAACTGAAATCCGGACAGAAAATAATAACCCTCCAGGATGCAAAACTTCCGCTGATTGATGTCTGCATTGTCCTGCCAGGGGGAGTGATCCGCGAAAACAAAGAGAATGCGGGGATTACCAGAATCCTTTCGTCAATGCTTACCGCCGGTACGGATTCCTATAGTGAAAAAGAACTCGCAAACCTGATAGACGACAATGCGATTGACCTTGGCATCGCCGGCGGAAACAACTCGCTCACAGTCTCCATGAACTTCCATAAAAACAGCATGAAGCCGGCGCTTAAGGCCTTAAAGTCAATTTTAACGGAGCCGTCATTTCCCGTAAAGCAGTTTGAAAGGGAAAAAGAGAACACTGTTAAAATGCTCGCCAGCAGAAAGCTTGCGCCCCAGAACGCCGCGGAAGACAGGACTGCTGAAATCCTCTACGGGAAACATCCCTATTCGCACAATGCGTTCGGAGTCGAGGAAAGCGTGAAGAGCCTGACCGTAGCCCAGGTCAGGGATTTTTATTTCAAAAAATGTCTCCTTCCAGGGAAAGCTGTTTTCGGGATAGCAGGCGATTTTGACAAGAAGGAAATCCTCGGCGAAATAAAAGACATTATTGAAGATATCGAATGGAATGGAAAAGGCGACGGTGAAACTCCTGAACGCCCGGAATTTCCAGTGAAAAATATCCGGGAATCCGTGAAGGTTCCGAGGGAACAGGCGGTCGTGTTCATGAGTTTTCCGATATGTGACAATAACAGCGAAGACAGATATGCCCTGAACGTCCTTTCAAAAATCCTCAACGGGCAGACTTCGAGACTGTTCAAGTCAGTACGCGAGGAATCCGGACTCGCATATTACACAGGACTGTCCACCTTCTTGGGATTCCACGAGGGGTTCATGTCGTTTTACGCTGGAACCAAACCCGATGCCGCTGAACAGGTTTTCTCTCTTCTGAACAAGGAGCGACTTCTTCTTCTGTCCGGAAAATCTGTCACGAAAGACGAATTCGAATCCGCAAAAGCCAGAATCAGCCAGGATCTCGCCGAACAGAAGCTCGACAAGCACAGTCTGATATTCAACAGCGCCCTTGAAGAGTATTATGGAAACGGATACATGTCCCCATGGACAAACGAGAAAAAATACAATGGCATCACCCTTGACGAGCTTAACAGGGCTGTGAAAAAATACTTCGACACCGACGCATTCGTGACAGTTATCTCTGGCCCGTAACTTTGAACTTGACCGACTTCTCCTGGACTCTTTTGGAACGCCACCAACTTGGCGGCATAATATTTGGTGAAATAAAGAGGGGAATAAGAAAGATGCCGGCAAGTTGCCGGCGTTCCTTAAATCGGATTCCACCGAAAAATACAATT
>JBAYFV010000118.1:0-10109 GCA_041666985.1 Victivallales bacterium | reverse complement strand
GCTGATGACACCGGTGATTGCCGTCATATTCCAAGAGGCGGGCTGTGTGACTGTTGTGTTAAGTTCAACCCTGCTGCTCTGGTCAAAACGAAAAAATGCATATGGGCCGGAGCAAAAGTCAAATTCTGCAATATGGATTCCGGAAAAAGGAAAGGAACTGACGGCTGATGCAGGACTGATTGTGGAACCAGATGCGGATTAGATCATTAATTGAACAGGGGGAAATCGAAAATGAAAACTGAAATTGAGGCGGGCAGTCGGCGGAAGCTGACAAATGTATTTGAGCGGTATCTGACCCTCTGGGTCGGGCTGTGCATGGTCGGCGGTGTTCTGCTCGGAAAGATCGCGCCCCAGATAACAGATTCAATACGTTCAATGGAATTCGGGAAAAACAGCCAGATCAATTTTCCGATTGCCGTCCTCATATGGCTCATGATTTATCCGATGATGCTGAAAATTGATTTCAGCAGCATCCTTGATGTCAGAAAAAAACCGAAGGGACTGCTGATAACTGTTTTTGTCAACTGGATAATAAAGCCCCTGTCAATGACACTGCTGGCCTGGATATTTTTCAAACTTCTGTTCCTGCCCCTGATCGGGAGGGAACTGGCAGACCAATACATTGCCGGTTGCATCATCCTCGCGGCGGCACCGTGTACCGCCATGGTGTTTGTGTGGTCTTATCTGACGGACGGGGATCCGGCATACACCCTTGTCCAGGTCGCGGTCAATGATCTGATAATGCTCTTCGCATTTGTGCCGATTGTCGGACTCCTTGTAAGCGGCGCAAGCGGCCTCACCGTTCCTTATCCGGTACTGTTCTACAGCGTGACTGCGTTCATTGTGATTCCGCTTCTGCTGGGAACCCTGAGCAGGCATGTCCTCATCAAGCACAAGGGAAAAGAATGGTTCGAGGAAAAATTCCTTTCATTCTTCCATCCGGTGACAATCATTGCGCTGCTTGCGACACTTGTCCTCATATTCGCGTTCCAGTCTGAAAACATCACCAAGACCTGGACGCACGTCATCCTGATAGCGATTCCGATCACAATTCAGGTTTATTTCAATTCGACCCTGACTTACGGGCTCATGAAGCATTTCAAAGTGCCGCACAACATCGCTTCACCGGGAGCGCTTATCGGTGCAAGCAATTTCTTTGAGCTTGCGGTCGCAGTCGCAATAACACTCTTCGGCGCCAGTTCAGGCGCCGCGCTGGCGACGGTTGTGGGGGTTCTTGTCGAAGTGCCGGTGATGCTGTCAGTCTGCAAGTTCTGCGTTGCGACAAAGCCGTGGTTTGAGCGGGGGATGAAAAACAGTTAACGCAAAGGTTGTTTTTGAACGGCTCCTAATTGCCGGCTTTTGCCAGGTTGTCACGGATAATCTTCATGGTGACAAGAGACTCCCGCTCGCGTTCTTCCAGCGTTGACAAAATATAATGAATGCGTTTGCGCAGTGTGGGGATGAATATTTTGGATAATGCATTGCAGCGTCTCTGGGTCCGGCGCAACTCGTTGGAAATCCGTCTTACTGCGGTATCCAGCTCCGCCAGTTCAATCAGGCAGGGCAGAAGTTCTCTGAATCGTCTGACTGCATGATCGGTGTTGGCAGATGTACCGCTCACGCCAAAAGTTGCGTTTTCAGGACTGAACTCCGCTGTGATACGGGGGATGTGCAGGCCCATCAGATGCTGTTCTGATAATTTCACTTCGCAATGCTGAGCCATGCCTGGCACGAGCCGGTCAATGGCGTCTGAACCAAGATCAAGCGTTGCTTCGCGCAGGGCTGCAAAGGAGGAATGCAAAGAGACGCCAACCCGGTCTTCCGTTTCCCGCGCACGTTTCAGGCGGCTCATGAGTTCAAAAACAAGTATCTGCCGCTTCTGCTCCAGCAAGTCATAACCTTCTTCCGCAAAGACAAGCTGCCTGCGAAGGCTCAGGAGGTTGGATTTTGTAGGAGCGATGGCTTCCATAGTTCTCCCTTTGTAACTCATAGCGCCAGTATTTCGAATTTTTGCGGCGCTGCGACGGCCTCATTTCCGCTTTCTGGAGCCTGCTCGAAAAGCTAATCTCAAAATGAAATTTGTCTTAAAAAGTAGCACAGACATTCCTGTCTGTGGGGTCAAATTTCATTTTCAGTCACAGACAAGAATGTCTGTGCTACCCCCTTTTCGAGCAACGTCTTTCTAAGGCGGGCTCTGCCCGCAATCCAAACTCGAAATCCGAATATCCGCCGTCGCTAAGAAGCTATGGCGGACAGGTCGAAATCCGAAACAATCGGAATGAATAAGAAATAATAATTCTTTAAACGAATTAAAAAAAGAGTCCAGATTCAATTTTATTCGAATTTCGGATTATTCAAGATTCCTGGTTTTTGTATTTGTTTCGAATTTCGATATTCGAGTTTCGAGTTTTATATACGCTCAAAGCATAGAACTGTGAAATAAAGACACTACACACCGGTCTGCCGATAATGTTTGTCCAGCAGCGCCTTGCTGACGCGATATAATTCTTCCCTGGGCAGGGTGGATAAAATATTCCAACCCAGCTCCAGCGTGGTTTCAATGGAACGGTTTTCGTATTCTCCCTGATTCAGGAACTTCATCTCTAACGCCTCACCGAACTTAAGATATTGCCTGTCACCGGCGCTTAATTCCTCTTCGCCTATGACATCCGCCAGCCCCCTGACACGTTTTACATAGGCGTAACAGGCGAACAACTGGCTGGCCAGCGCCGGATGATCTTCCCGGGTGTATCCGGCGCCAACGCCATCTTTCATCAGTCGGGAGAGGCTTGGCAGTCCGGCAATTGGTGGATATACACCACGCTGGAACAGATCCCGGTCCAGCACTATCTGTCCTTCAGTGATATATCCGGTCAGATCAGGTACCGGATGGCTGATGTCATCTGCGGGCATGGTGAGAATTGCCACTTGTGTTATAGATCCGGAGGAGCCTTCAATGCGACCGGCACGTTCATATAGACTGGCCAGATCTGAATAGAGATAGCCGGGATAGCCTTTGCGTCCCGGAATTTCCCCGCGCGCCGTGCCGACTTCACGCAGGCTTTCGCAATAATTTGTCATGTCGGTCATCAGCACCAGCACATGCTGTCCAAGATCAAAAGCCAGGTGTTCGGCCAGCGTCAGAGCCAGACGCGGGGTGAGAAGACGCTCCACGCTTGGCGCGTCAGCCAGCGAGAAAAACATGGTGGCGCGGGACAGTGCGCCTGATTCGCGGAAATTGCGGATGAAAAATTCGGCCACATCGTGCTTGATCCCCATAGCGGCGAAAACAATCGAAAAGTCAACCGTGCTTTCCCGCAGCCGCGCCTGTCTGATGATCTGTGCGGCAACCCGGTCATGCGGCAGGCCGTTGCCGGAGAAAACAGGCAGCTTCTGTCCGCGCACCAGGGAATTCATACCGTCTATGGCGGAGATTCCAGTCTGGATAAACTCGCGGGGATAGCGGCGGGCATGTGGATTGATCGGCAGTCCGTTGACATCACGGCGATCGGCAGACAGGGGGGCGGCGCCGCCGTCAACCGGACGTCCCAATCCGTCAAAAATACGGCCCAGCATTTTTTTTGAGACCGGCAGGTGGAAACTTTCTCCCAGATAGCGCGTGCGCAGCGTGGTGTTGGCCAGTCCAGTGGTTCCTTCAAGCACCTGGATTACGGCTTGTGTGCCGGAAATATCCAGTACCCGTCCGAAGCGCGGCTGCCCCAGCGGATCAATGATTTCGACCAGTTCATCGTACCCGACATCACGCACCCGCTCAACCACCAGCAACGGGCCTTCAATGCGACTGGCGCCCAGCTTTTCCAAACCACGATCCTTGATGTGAAATGCGATACTGTTCATCTCAGGCTCCAGGTTTGGTGTTTTCTTTTTCCAGTTGATTCAGCGCCTCGATCATGTTTAGTCTTAATTCCTCGAGTTTTGCCAATTCATCATTGCCAAAGGTGAGCTTGGCGCGCATGATTTGCGGGAGGACCGGCAGTGCCCGCAGTCTGGTCAGGGGAACGCCGGACGCGATCAGGTCGCGCCCGCGGCGCAGCAGATCCATGATAAGCCGCAACAAGGCGATCTGGCGTTCCGGCGTGCAATACATGTCGTTATTTTCAAAGGCGCTTTGAGTGAGAAAGCCCTCTTTCAGCAGTTCGGCAACAACAAGAAGCCAGCGCTGCGAGTCAGGCAGGGCATCAGGGCCGACCAGCTTGACTATCTGCTGCAGGCGGTCTTCCCGTTGCAACAGTGTCATCGCCTCGGTACGCAGCTCGTTCCAGTCAGGGGCGAGTCTGATCCACCAGGCTTTTACATCTTCCATATATTCGGAATAGGAATGCAGCCAGTGAATGGACGGATAATGACGGGCATTGGCAAGTTCCGTATCGAGCGACCAGAAACAGCGGACAAACCGGCGCGTATGCTGGGTTACCGGTTCGGAAAAATCCCCGCCAGGAGGGCTGACTGCGCCCACGATGCTGACCGACGCCTGCTCACCGCCCAGCGTTGTGACTGCCCCGCCCCTCTCATAAAACTGGGCCAGCCGGGTTGGCAGTGTGGCTGGGAATCCTTCTTCCGCCGGCATCTCCTCCAGCCTGGCAGCCAGTTCCCTGATGGCCTCGGCCCAGCGGCTGGTTGAATCGGCGAATACGGCGACACTCAGCCCCTGATCGCGATAATATTCAGCCAGGGTGATACCGGTGTAAATAGACACCTCGCGGGCGGCGACCGGCATGTTCGAGGTGTTGGCGATAAGAATGGTTCTCTCCATCAGAGGACGCCCGGAGCGCGGATCCTTGAGTTCGGGGAACTCGCGCAGCACTTCGGTCATCTCATTGCCTCGTTCACCGCAGCCGACAAAGATGATGATATCGGCGTCTGACCATTTGGCAAGCTGGTGCTGGATGATGGTTTTGCCGGTGCCAAAGCCGCCGGGAATGGCTGCGGCCCCGCCTTTGCCCAGGGGGAAAAAGGTGTCAATGATTCGTTGCCCTGTAACAAGCGGTTCGGAAATCCGCATCCGCCCGCGAATCGGGCGCGCCATGCGCACCGGCCATTCCTGCCTCATGGTCAGTTTTTTTAATCCGCCGGGAGTGTCTATGCAAATGATGTTGTCCTGCAGCGTATATTCGCCCTCCGGCACAATGCCGGTGACTGTGCCGGAAACTCCGGGCGGGACAAGTATGCGGTGGCGTACCAGCGGGGTTTCCTCGACTGTGCCAACGGTTTGCCCGGCGTCAATTTTATCACCGGTCAGGACTGCGGGTTTAAACTGCCAGCGTCTGGCAAGATCAAGAGGCGGCAGTTTTTCTCCGCGCCTGATCCATGCCCCGCTTTTGGCCTGCAGATCCGGCAGCGGTCGCTGAATGCCGTCATAAATTCTGCCGATCAGTCCCGGCCCCAGCCAGAGCGACAGAGGCGCTCCGGTTCTTTTAACTGGCGCACCGGGCTTGAGCATGGTGGTGTCTTCATAAACCTGGATGGTGGCCTGATCTCCAATTTGCTTCACCACCTCGCCGATAAGCCCGAGTTCTCCGACATGGATCACCTCATACATCTGGGCGCCCGCCATTCCGGCGGCAGTTACAATCGGGCCGCTTATGCGGGTAACGACAGGAGTACTCATGTCTTGTCTCCTGTTTCGATGTCAAGGTCAAGCAGGCCGGTTTGTCCTGCTATCTGGATTCTTAATTCAGGCCACATGCGTTGCAGGCGGGCAGGCAGGCGATTGTCCCATACTTCGCCTCCTTCATAATCCTCGACAATCAAACCGCCGCCGGTAATGCCTGAATCATCCTTAATGACAATCTCAAAGGTGTTCCGCCCCGCCCGGCGCCTGATTTCATCCTGCCATCCGTCTCCCAGGATTTCATGATCAGCGGCTGACATCCGCATGGTATATTTTCCGGCAGTCATATTGCAGATGGCTTCCGCCGCCAGATTGAACATCATTTCCCTATAGTCAAACCCCTCCCTTGCCTGCAATCTTTGTCTTATCCTGCCGTAAATGGACTGGAGCAGGTTTTCCATCTGTTCTGATTCCATGCGCCTGGCCTCGACATCGGCTGTGGCAAAAACAGATTCCCTCCTGCCGTCGGCTTCATTGACGGCGGCTTCAAGTTTTGTTTTGCGGTATGATTCATCCACGGCCCCTGTGCGGGCAAGCAGAGCCCCGGCCTCCCGACTGGCGTCTTGCAGTATTTTATCACATTCCCGACGGGCGTCCGCGAGAATCTCCTGACAGAGCAGTTCCTGTTCCTTGTCATTGCCGGTCGTCATGCGACATCCTCCGCTTCCATATTGACGCCTACAGCTTCCTTCGCAATCTGACTGAGTGTCTTACGGTCATTCAGCGGGCCGTCCGGGCCGGGAATCTCGACTATCAGCGGCCGATCGGCGTTCAGCCGGATCGTGTTGATTAAGCCACGGATATTTCCGGCAAGCTGCTCGGTTATGATCAGCAGTCCGATTTCCGGCTGGCTGACGAGCTGATTTATCGCGGTCTCGGCCTGTTCTGCCGTCGCCACGACCTGTCCGGAAATCCCGGCCAGCCGGAATCCCCGTACCGTATCTTCATCAGCAAGGCAGTAAATCTTCATTTTCTGTTCCGTTCAGATCTTCTGAATTAAAATTATGGCTATGACAAATCCCAGCACAGCAAGCCCCTCCGCGAGCGCCATAAACAGAATGCAACGGGCAAAGAGCTGCGGTTTTTCCGTAAGCGCCCCCATGGCGGCCGAGCCGATTCGTGCAACGGCATAACTCGCCCCGAGAATACTTATTGCAACTGCAAGGGCTGCAGTTGCCGCCAGACCGATAGTACGGTAATTGTCGCTCAGTTTTACGGCAGATTGCGCAACCGCACCCTCCTGTGCGCTGACCGGTGAAACTAAGACCAGACTACCGATAATCATCGCGGCAGATAGGATTGTCATGAATGCTTTCATCTTATACCTTCCTTTTTTATATGTTTGTGTTTGCATTATCTACTAGGCAGAATGGCTTGAAAGGTTTGCCGGCTCCGGAGAAAAACTTGCTGAAAAACTCATAATATTCCAGACGCAAGGCCTGCACCGAAGCGATTACCCCCTCCAGGACAAGCGCCACTAGGTTTCCTCCTATGATGACCAGAATGCTCAACACTGTTCCAGCATACGCAATTTCTCCCGCCTGCGCGGCTACGACAAAGGTGGCCATCAGAAGCGCCGCATGGCTCATTGCATATGCCGCCAGACGCAAAAAACTTACTGTATTTGCAAAATAGGCCAGAACAGTCTCAAACGTTTCAACAGCGGCCTGTATAATAGTTTCAGTCAGACTGTCTTCCGGCGCATGCCGCCCTGTCCATCTTTGGCGTATGCAGTTAATTGGTTCATGCAAGACCCAGATGCATAATGGCAATACCAGGAACAATCCAATCGCCCATGGCAATAACCCCCGGGACTGAATTACCGCATATTTGAGACCTATGGCCAGCGCACCCCAGTAAAACAGGATTCCGGTCAAGCCGAATTTATGTAAAATTCCGCCCTCCACATCGCCATGCCTGAACCGGTTAATCATATTCAGAATCAGGCCCAGACTGATAATTATAATGCCAAGCCCGGCCGCTGTCTGAAGCAATCGGATTGGATCCCCCTCTATGGGATCATGCCAAAGCGCATACTTCTTGAGCCGAGGCAATCCGAAATAACTGCCGTAAACAAGGCCCATGCAACAACTGGAACAGCCGCCGAGTGATAATAACAGTCCGATATCTTTCAGTTTCGGCCTGCTTGCATAAAGCATAATCATCAATCCGGCCAGAACCATAACGGCGCCGTGACCAGCGTCACCAAACATGAAGCCGAACATCAGGATATAGGTTATGGCCACAAAAAGGGTCGGCTCCAGCTCGTTGTATTTTGGCAAACCATAGGCCGTCAACAGGCTCTCAAACGGTCTCAGCAGGCGCGGATACCGCAGAAGAACCGGAATTTCCTCCTCAGGCAGTTCCCCGGCTGCGGTGGTCTTAATCACGCACCGGTTCATGGTTGCCTTCCGCAGAGATAAAATAAGTGATGACGCATCGGCAGCAGGCACCCAGCCTGTGAAAAGCAAGGCAGTCCTTGTGCATGCGGCGTTTTGCTCCGCTTCCAGTAAACGCCTTTCATGCCTTGCCGAGTATTCAAACTGCCGCAATGAAGGCTGTATTTCATCCGCAAAGGACTTTACGGATGATTCAATTTCCCGTATCTCCATCTCAATGTCACGTTGTTCAACAAGCCTGTCCCGCTCCCAGTCTTCCGCTATCCCGTCAGCTGTAGCCGGCAAGACGGCCGGCTTAAAGTCCAGCCTGTGCAGCATCAAGTCAATATCGCTTTTATCCTGCCGGCGGCACAGAATGGCAATGTTGGGGCGGTCAGACACTTTCGACTCTGGCAGCAGAAACAGTTCAACATCATGACGACCATGGACTGAGGCAAGATTGTTTCCCGGCATGTTCCCGATGACGAAATGCAGATAGGTCAGGTCGCGCAGTTTCTGCATGGAAACGCCTAATCCGAAATACTCCGCCACCTGCTCACGCAAAGAATTCAGTTCTTCACGGCGCGCCAACGCATGCCGTTTCAGTTCGGTGAATTCTTTCGCCCCGTCTTCAAGCTTGCCGAGCCTCTCTTCAATTGCATCAATTGCAATTATTTCAGGGAGAGGGCTTGTTTCCTGATCCTGCGGAATATTCATGGCGCGGCGAATTTCGGCTGCGCGGTCAAGGAAATTGTCGCATCGCGCAATGGCGTCTTTCTTATCCGATGGCGGCAAAAGTTCTGATCCGGCATCAACCGGGGTCTGTGAAAACTCCATTACCCCTGACCGGCCAATTACCTGCAATATCATTCGGGTGTCACGTGCAAATGCAATTACCTGCAATTTCAACATCGGTGTTGCGCTAAACATGGGCTTCCTCCCGTTCAGTGCGGGGCAGCAGGCGGGAGCGGATCTTATCCGCAGGCATGCCTAGCCGGACACCTTCAATGATGGTTATCAGATTGGCAACCTCAATGCGGCGTATGCCGGCATAACTGAAAATCATACCTGGCCCCAGTATGCTTCTTCTGAATGATTGGCACGAAAGCCTGTAATAGCGATTCCATGCCAGCTCTTCCAACATGGAGGCGCTGGTTGTCTGATTTTGCGGGACACTGTCAATCGCGCGGTTGACAACCCGCTTTGCGATGGTGACAGGTTCTGGGTCGGACAGCATTTCCTTGAATAAGGTTTGGGAGATGCCGCTGCCGGAGACATGCAGGGGCAGCAATTGGTCTGAATTAAATCCATAGATGAATTTCCCGCGTGCCACCAGCAGAAGGTGGAAAATATCAACTTCCTGAATTATGAGGGGGTTGAATGCCGACAGGTCAGAGGGGGAAATCCTGCCCGCTCTGGCCAGCATTTCCCTGAAATATTCATGATCCAGCGCTGCTTCCAGCAAAAACAACTTTGCATGATTTGCGGAAAGGACGTTTTCTGCAACATCCCTTAATCCGCTGGATGGCAGAAGTCCAGGGTATTTTGTCAGCGATTCTGCGGCAAGAAGGCGGTCTGTGTTTAATGTTAATTCTTTTGGAAGATTAATAAGATGATCCCGGATAACATGGACAGGGGAGCGGGCGATGAATCCACGGATAATAGCCTTCAATTGCTCTAACTGAAACCGCACCAAGCCCCATTCATAAAGAAGCAGGCTTCCGCCGGCCAGATGACAGCGTAAACTATTCAACTCAGCTGTTAATTCTTCCAGGATCAGGCGCTGGAGCCTGGAAAAGGAGCTTGTCTCACTGCGCCCGGCGAATTCACGGGAAAGTTCTGCAGCTGTCCTCAGGCGGCAGGCGTCATCAAGACGTGATCCTTCATGCAAACGGCTGCGTCGCCCGTGCAGAAGGGCGTTTACAAAATCCAAGTCGCCTGTTCCTGATTGAACCATCGCCGTCACCCCATGAAAAACTAGTACTCTATAAAACTTAAAATTGCGTATAGATTGCGAAGATTTTGAGGTTTGGTTCGTATTCTGAGAGACCGCCGATACCGAGGTATCGAAGGTTCTCGAAGGGTACGAATCCAAATTC
>JBAYFV010000117.1:0-10133 GCA_041666985.1 Victivallales bacterium | reverse complement strand
TTGTCGTAGTTTATGAGCGTGACGCAGCCGTTTCTTGTCACCGAGCCCGCGCATATTTCCCCTCTGCCGCGCTCATTTATTTTCGCGTACGGCCTGTGGACATGCCCGCAGAGGGATAGGTCAAGCGTGCCGTTTTTCAGAAGTTTAGATACCTCTTTTTCACCCCATAACCTGTGTCTGAGCCTCAATATCGGATGATCTTCGATTATGGGATAATGTCCGACCAGCACAAGAGGCTTATTTTGTTTTCCCGAACAGGTTTTCACAATAAAATCGCTGCCTTTCCCGGACAGGTATCCGCACGAGGAAAGAAGATTTGTCGGGCAGCTTTCGTTGACAAGGATGAAATCGCAGTCGCCAAGGCTGATTTTCACCGGAAGGTCGTCAAAGGAGAAACGATCCCTGTTGAGAAACGTTACAGCATATTTCATCGCGTCAACGCATTTTTTATTGTAAACATAACAGTCGTGGTTGCCGGGAATGTACATCAACGGGATCTGCGAATTCCGCACAAGCGGGTCGAGTATGTCAAACTGCTGTTTGAATTCGCCCGGCTGTCCGGTGGAGGTGATGTCGCCGGTAAGGACTACAAGGTCCGGTTTCTGTTCGATAATGTAGTCAACAGCCTTTTTCAGATAGCTCTGATCATGCTGATACTTCCGCCTGTAGTTGAAGTTGAAAACCCCCACCCATCGTTTGTCAACATATGCCATCCAGTCTTCGGCAGGCCCGCCGGCATGAGGGTCTGAAAAATGTATTATCCTCATTGAAATATTTCCTTTGCACCAAGTTACGTTTTTTGTATCAGCGCAACATATGCTCCGTCGTTGGTGTCGGAGGGGAGGATGAGTTTTTCCTCTTTCAAGGCAAACTGCGGCTTCTCTGAAACAAACTTTTTAACCTGGACGGAATTTTCCTCGCTTTCAACACTGCATGTGCTGTAAACAAGTCTCCCGCCTGGCTTGAGGAGCTTTGCGGCGCCGTAAAGGATTCTTTTCTGGTCTTTGACAATGCCGTTGAGTCTTGGAATTGAAAATCTCCATAGCGCATCGGGCTTGTGTCTGCCAACACCTGTGTTGCTGCATGGCACATCCAGAAGAATTGCGTCAAAGCTTGACTCTTTAAACGCCATTCCGTCGGAGGAAACTACAAGCGAAATATCGCCGCATTTGGATTTGGCGAAATTTTCGACTGTCCTTTTCTGTCTGTCAAACGAAGAATCGGAGGCCAGGAGCATTCCTCCCTTCATGAGTTCCGCAAGTGCCATCGTCTTTCCGCCGGGCGCCGCGCACAAGTCTGCAGTAATATCATTTTGGGCGGGATTCAGCATAAGGGCGGAAAGGACTGTGACGGGATCCTGGACATAGATTTTCCCCTCTTCCAGCCATTTCTTCCTGAAAATGTTTTCAGGATGTCCGGTGCCGTAGAATTTGAACGGTGCAAGTTCAAAGCCTGTCTTGACTTCATAACAGGATGCCTCTTTGAGTTCAGATTCGGGTATTTCGGCAAGCAGCCTGAAAGTAAACGGAGGCTTGTTCCTCAGAGTTTTTGCGAAGTTCGCAAGTTCAGCTTCAGACCAGCGTTCCCTCCATCTTTTATAAAGAATCGAGGGGAGGTTGAACTTGACTTCCGGAGGGGCGTCCTTTTCAATTTCAATCGGATCAATTGATGCGGTCCTGCGCAAAACGGCGTTTATGAAGCCGGCTGGTCTGACTCCGTAGCGACGGCGTGCGTAATCAACCGCCAGATTTACC
Organism: Victivallales bacterium; assembly: GCA_041666985.1. Classification (GTDB taxonomy): domain Bacteria; phylum Verrucomicrobiota; class Lentisphaeria; order Victivallales; family GWF2-50-93; genus GWF2-50-93. The sequence goes on along the minus strand of JBAYFV010000117.1, from coordinate 8,379 downwards.
GCAATCTCCTTTGGAATGCCGGTGTGGAACCAGGCTTCCGTGAGGGCGACGGAAAGGATTGTCATGAACTTGTGATCGACATCCCTTGCGAATTTCGCAATTGCGAACTCGATCAGGGCCCTGTTCCTGAAATATGTGTAGAGGAGACTGGATATGCTCCGCCTGTATTTTGAGGCGTTCGGATCGTCGTCGAGGAAACTGTCGAGCATGACACCCTTGTCCCAGAGTTCCAGGCCGTCGAGCGCTGTCTTGAATATGACCGATGATATGTTTTCTTTTTCCATGAGCCTAATTTACAGTCAAAAATATTCCTGATATGGTTTTTCTGAAAAATAATGGAATTATTTTTCAGAAAAACCATTTTGCCATGTTATATTTCCGCCTTAATAATTAAGGCGGGAATATGGATTTTCTTATAAATGCGGCGATAATGGGTGTGGTGGAAGGCGTTACGGAATTTCTGCCGATAAGCAGCACCGGACATCTCATAATCGTGAACCATTTCATCAAGTTCAAGGAGCCCTTTGCCAACATGTTCGAGGTGGTTATCCAGCTCGGCGCGATTCTTTCCGTCATAGTCTATTTCCATAAGAAACTGAATCCTCTTGTTGGTGACGCCCGTAAAAGGGAGGAGGTCCTTTCAACCTGGAAGAAGTCAATCGCAGGAGTCGTTCCCGCTCTGATAATAGGCGGAATTCTCGGCAAGAAAATTTCCGAAAACCTTTTCAATCCGGGCGTTGTTGCAGGCGCACTGATAATCGGAGGGATAATCCTCATTGCCATAGAAAGCCGGGAAAAGAAAACTGAAAAGATGAAAAGCGTTGCCGACATCACCTATGGGGTGGCTATTGCAATCGGTTTGATCCAGTGTCTGGCGATGGTTCCCGGCACTTCAAGGGCGGCGGCGACCATCATCGGCGCAATGATGCTCGGCGCATCAAGAAGCACTGCCGCTGAATTCTCCTTCTATCTGGCAATCCCGACAATGGCGGCCGCCTCCGCATACTCGCTCCTGAAGCATTCCGCCGCAATGACTCCAATGGAATGGCAGGCCCTGGTCGTCGGGTTCGTCGTCTCATTCCTGGTCGCCTGGGCCGTCATTGCCGTATTCATGAATTACATAAGGAGACACGATTTCAAACCCTTCGGATATTACCGGATAGTTCTCGGAATACTCGTATTGATATTCTGCATGAATTGAAGTCAATGCATTTTAACCACAGAGACACAAAGGCACAGAAGGTTTTAATCGTACAGGCATTTCTATTTTGGGATCGCCGGCCACTTGCCGGCACACGATGATGATAAATCGAAATAAAATCAAAAACGCTTGAATATAAGTAACAGATATGTTACCTTAAGTTTTTGAAGAAGGATCAGGATGTATCAGTTTTTCTATTATAACGAAAAAGTAAAAAAAGAAATAGACTCCCTGTCTCCCGGGATATATGCGTCATTTGCAAGAATACGCGGCTTGATGATAGAACATGGTCCGGATATTGGTTTGCCGCATACAAGACCATTTGGGGAAGGACTTTTTGAAATCAGAGCCCACGGTTCAGAAGGGATAGGAAGAATTTTCTATTGTACGATGTCGGCAGGGCGAATCATCCTTCTTCACTCTTTCGTCAAAAAGACACAGCAAACTCCAGCCAAGGAGTTGGAAAAAGCGAAAAAAAGATTAAGAGAGGTGAAACATGCATGGAGATAAATTCAACCCGATACACTGTGACCACGGAAAGGAGCTTGAAAAAAAGCTGAAAAACGAGGATTTCAGGAAAGCTTACGATGCTCTTGAAGAGGAATTCACCCTCGTCAAATCACTTCTCAAGGCCAGAGAGAAGGCGAATATGACACAAAATCAGGTCGCCGAACGCATGGGTACGCTTCGTCCGGCAGTGGCCAGGATTGAATCCATAGGGTTCAGGAAAGTCCCATCCCCTTCATTCAACACGTTGAAACGCTACGCACATGCTGTCGGATGCAGACTCGAAGTCAGGCTTGTTGCCGCAAAATAAGCCTTAGAGGTTCCCCATCTTCATTTTTCTGAGCGGCTTGCATTCCGCCGTAAATTCATTATGGTAAACAATCTTAGTCGGTTTTCTGTTGTGACAGATTTGACCGGCATAATCTATTCCCGCCTGTGCCCGCATTCTCGACGGTGTTGTGGAAAAGATCGGCAACGCCCTTCCTCTTGCAGGTACCTCACCCATGGATAACACAGGCGCACTCGCCTGGGTCGGGCGCGACGGGCTTATTGTGTTTGACGAGTCCGGGTTCGGACAGTTTCAGGACGATCTCCGCAGCAGCGGTTATGCCGTGGTTGGAGGATGTGCCGGTGCTGATCTCCTTGAACATAACCGCCCGTATTGCCAGGGAGTGCTAGCCTCATGTGGCATCCGCACGCTTCCAACCGAATATTTTCCGACTGCACACGATGCAATCAACTTTATAGAAACCCATCGCGGACGCTGGGTCATCAAGCAGAACGGACACGCCGAAAAAACCTTCTGCTATGCCGGGCAGCTCGAATCCGGGGAAGACGTACTTGACATCCTCCGCCAATTGCAAGCGAATGCCACCGACAGCGACACTCATGTCGTGCTTCAACGGCGCGTGGACGGTGTTGAGATCGGAGTCGGACGCTACTTCAACGGCACAGACTGGATCGGTCCGATCGAGATGAACATCGAACACAAGAAGCTCTTCCCAGGCAACCTCGGCCCCAAGACCTGCGAAATGGGCACTCTTGTATGGTACGATGACGATGAGACCAATCGCCTCTTTCGTGAAGTCCTCGCGCCGCTTGCGGTACACCTGCGCGAGATAAGATTCCATGGCGACGTAGATGTCAATTGCATCGTCAACAAGCAAGGTGCATGGCCGCTGGAAGTCACTCCGCGCTTCGGCTACCCCTCGACTGCGATCCAGATTGAACTACACGAATCGCCATGGGGCGACTTCCTCCGCGCTGTCGCCATCGGTCAGCCCTATGACCTCAAATGGCGTTCCGGCTACGGCATCGCCGTCCTAGCCGCTACTCCGCCCTTCCCATTTGCAATTACCAATTCACCTATTTCCCCCTGCGGACTTCTCATCCACTTCCACAAACCGCCAGATGCAGTGGAACTCACACACTGCCATTTCGAGGAGGCCCTGCGCCTGTCGGACGGCACCTGGGAAATCTGCGGTAACACCGGTTACACCCTGCACGTCACCGGGCATGGTTCTACTGTCGCCGCCGCCCGAGAAGCAACCTGCCGTCGCCTTGCCAACCTCGTCATTCCACGCATGTACTACCGCACCGATATCGGTGCGAAGTTCGCAAGCCACGACCAGCAGCAATTGAAAGACTGGGGGTATTTGTGAAAACATTCCCTAGAAGAAAGGAAATACTGATCCGGCTTCGATGAAACGTATTTGACGCGAAGCGTCTTTCGGAGTGCGGTATGTGAGCACCGCTTTAAGACATTCCAAAAGCGCGGCTGACACCGCGCACTCCAAAAGATTGCTGCGCAATCATAAAGATGAACGAAAGCGTGAACATTTAAAAGATTTGAGTATTTATGAAAATATCTCCTAAAAATACAAAAGAGCGCGAAGTAACGCCGAGCACGCCTGCCTTTTCCTGGGTCAATCCGAAACTAGAAGTCCGTAAAACTGAAAAATTAGGTAAGGGAATGTTCGCGAAAGTGCGAATTGCGCAAGGTGAACGCCTGTGTGTGTGGGGGGGGGGGATAGTTCCGACGGCTGAAGAGCATGGCGACCTTGGTATTCAGATTGACGAGGATCTGACTTTAATTCAGCCTCCTGGAGATCCTGCCAACTTCATAAACCATAGTTGTTCACCGAACGCCGGACTCAAGGGGCAGATTGTGTTGGTTGCCATGCGGGAGATCGAAGCGGATGAAGAGATCACTTTTGACTATGCCATGTGCCTGCATCCCTCTCCTGGTGCGCCGCGCTACGAAATGAAATGTTGTTGCGGCGCAAAAAAATGTCGGGGAGTAGTGACTGAAGACGACTGGCAACGTCGCGATCTTCGGAAACGGTATAAAGGCTATTTCTCGTGGTATATACAAGAGAAGATTAAGAAGATAAAAGAACATGCCTTGCGGCATTGACTACCAACAAATTAAGGACAATTTGGAATTCGTTCGTAGTTAAGCCCGCAAGGGCTGTTCTTGAATTGTTTATCTTTATTTGGAACGCCACCAACTTGGCGGCATAATATTTGATAGTATAAAGTGGGAAAGAAAATAAATCTACAAAAATGCAGGAGGTGTGCAATGTCGGAAACAGAAAAATGGGGTCTTGGCAACAAAGTTTGCATGACTCGGTTTAAAATGAATTCTGGCGAGAGTATCGAAGTAGATCCGCGATGGGTTAAGATTTGTAACTGGATTAAATCCGGTTGTGACTTCGATGGATTGGATATTCCGAAGTGGTTTTCCAGATACCCGATTACCTGCGAAGTTCCACCTGATACTCTGACGGTCATGGATCACAAGGATATCAAAGCTGGCTTTGCCATGCTTCAGGTGTCTTGCGTAATTACTGATGAGAAGGGGCGCATTGCATTGTTCCAACGCGACAAGGATGGCCGAGCTGGGGAACCTCGGATAACGGACGGAATTTCTATCCTCTATTCATGGTCTCCACATGCGTTGGGTGCTAAATCTGTGGAAGATACGTTTCGCACAAGACTACAATACGGTAAAAAACTGAAGATACACATTATGGGATGCGGGTTCAATGAAACCATCAACAGAATTAAGAATGATAAGTCTGAGCCTGGTCCGGCATATCTTTTCATTGTGAATAAAGTCGAGTGCAAGCATGAAGAGTTTCTGCTCTTGAACTCGGTATTACCCGATGGCTCCGGGGATCGGTTCCTCGGATTCTTCCACTATTCTGAAATTAACCCTGATAATTATAAGGAGGCGATGGACAAATTGGTTCATGATACATTTTTGACGGGCAAACATCTAGCATACACCGGTCATTCAGCTGCATTCAACACAAATTGTTGTCCTGCTATTAATGGGAAAATTCAGGAGGCAAAAGAAAAAGACTTGTTGAAATTGTTGACTGGTTACATTCCTGCCATTCAGCATTTTATATCCAAAAACTTGCCATACTTAATCAAGCTTGTTTATAATTTTATTGATGCAGACAAGTTAATTACTGGAAATCGCACATGACACTGCAAATTGACTTTGATTTTCACATGTATTACTGCCCTGACATTGGTACAAATGTCACAGACCATGGTCAGAAACGTTTGAGGTATTTATGAAAACATCTCCTGAAAATACAAAAGGGCGCAATACCACGCCAACCACACCGGCTTTTTCCTGGCTTAATCCGAAATGTGAAGTCCGGGAAACAGGGAAATATGGAAAGGGAGTGTTTACTACAGCTTCCATCCGAAAAGGCGAGATTGTGTGTGTGTGGGGGGGGGTACATTCTGACTACTGAAGATGAAAAATGGTTCTCTGGTAAAATGGCAGATAAGCCTATTGAAATCGAGAATGATTTCTATATTGGGCCACGTACCGATGCCGATATTCTCTTAACCCAGCAGTCGTTGATTAACCATAGCTGCGATCCCAATATCGGAATCAAAGGTCAAATCATTCATGTCGCCATGAAGCGTATACCGCCGGAAAGTGAAATCACGTATGATTACGCCATGATTTGTTCCGCTAATCCGAAATCAAAGCTGATTTTTGAATTCCCATGTCACTGCGGAGTAAAAAACTGTCGTGGCAAGTTAACCGAAGAGGATTGGAAGCTACCTGAGTTGCAACGCAGGTACAAGGGCTATTTCTCATGGTACATACAAGAGAAGATTGACAAGTTGAATCGAAAGAAACGGAGAAGGAGGAAATGACCGGTCTTTCCATGCTCTGCATTCTGATTGTTCCATTCCTATACATGGTGGCGAACATGCTGGACAAGTTCCAGCTGCGCGGCGCGGATGCGGACTCGCAGCCTGGGGCGCTGATGGCGCTGGGCGGTTTTTTCTCGTTGGTTGGTGTGGTACCGCTTGGGATTTGGATTTACGTCACGGGAATGTCGTTGGGAGGCTTGGAAAACATCTTGCCGCTGGTGTTCAACGAACTGCTTTATATGGCTGGCATGTGGATCTACATGGTGGCGATGAAGACGGAGGAGCCGTCACGGGTAGTGCCGTACTTCCAGGCTATTCCGGTATTTGGACTTATCGGGGCGTTCCTGCTGCTTAACGAAAAGATGACGGTGATTCAAATGCTGGCGGTGGGGATGCTGACTGGCGGCGGATTCCTGCTATCGTTCCACAAGGGGAAGGTGAAGAGAAAACTGGTGCTGCTGATGTTGCTGTCATCGGCACTACTGGCCGGATATGACGTGATCTTTGCGGAGTTCGGGAGGGATCTTCATCCGGCATCGGCAATCTTCATAACCTTGTCGGCGAAGTCGTTTTGGACAGTGTTCATCTTTGCTGGGAAAGAGGAACGGCGCGGATTCGTACTCGGACTACGGACGCGGCTCAAACTACAGTCAGTATCGGAAATCTCCTGCATGTTAGCGGATATCAGCCTCTGCTATTTTCTGCTTTATTTCCCGGTGGCGCTGGTGCAGGCCGTAAGCTGTACTCAGCCTCTGTTTGTTTTTGTAGCCGCGCTGCTGATAGCCCATTTTTATCCGAAGGTCATCTGCGAGGAGATTCAAGGCTTGACCGTGTCACAAAAGGCAATCGCCATCATCCTGATGATGGCTGGCGGAATCATCCTGTCGGTGTAAGTGAAAGAGGGGTTCACCAAATCAACAGCAGAGACATCCCGATGTCTGCCCGAGAACCGGAATAAACACCTTTATAGAATTTATTGATTACTTTTTTCTGTTCTGGTTGGCATAATGATTTTGTCAAAAGTCAAGTTTTCAAGCTTCAAATCCTTGGCTTTTCCCGGAACTTCTCCAGTTGTGATTGTGCCAATCACAAGTTCCATGTCATACTTGAAAGACTGTGGGAATTTTATCTTATCCTCACGGCTATTTTCTCTTCCGGCGGGAGTAAAGTCTACTGTTATTCGAATGCTTTTTCCCGGAGGAATGGGGGAGAATGAGCCAGTCCAAAATTTTCCCAATGAGCAAAGAACTTCTTGATGAGTGGAATCGCCGATTTCACACCTTTTCCCATTTTTTATATAATCAACAACTGCGGATGGATTGTTTTGCGCTACCTCCGCACCCCAATTTCTATATGGATTTTCTTTCCTAGTAGCATCACAGCACAAGACAGCAGAAACGCCTTTTATCATACCCACTGGAATCGACCAGCGCCTTCCATTGGAGTCGGAGAGTTCTCCGCGATAGCCATGAATGTCAATTTCTCTGACGCGGTCTCCCTTCTCCCCATTGACAGCAATGACAATAGTTTTATTCAAGTCTCTGTTATATAACTCAAACGAGCACCTTATAGCGAGAATGTTATTCCGATCTTTTTCTACGGTAGTAGGTGTAACCGTTTTTAACACGACCTCTAAATTACCAAATGACTTCTTCGCAATGCCTTTAGATTCTTGACTGCTCGGAGTTTCATTCCCTGTGTTGTTCGCGTTTCCAGACACAGAGGCATCACAGTTGATAGCGGTGTTAAACTGTTTCATTAAATCCTGTGTCATGTCAAACTTGCACCGCCCGGCTGCGAGCAATTCGGCAGTTTCAATGGAAATGACCTTAATAATTAATTCACCTGTCGTATCGTTGCAATTTACGGATCCTATGGCAATGGCATCCAACCCTGCGATTTTCCCGAGTTTCTTGATATCATCGGAATTCGCCAATGTTCTGGCAAATTTGTTTTCCGTCATGATCCGGTCAATATTTGCCCGATCCACTACCGATACATTGCCATCTATGACGAGTTCCACGGACATCTGTTCCGCAATGCTCCTACCCAACTCATTCTGCTGTCCCTGAAGATTGAGCACATCCAAGATGGCGATTTTCATTTTCTTCCCATCTGTTCCCATCAGTTGCTTGCTGACTTTTCCAGCTAAAGAAGGAATCTCTTCATCCAAGCTTTTTGCGGAACTTGAATTTGCCAAACCCGCAACCATAGAAGCGCACAGAACCGCTGCGGCTAACAAAGACAGACATGTTTTTCCCATGGGAAACTCCGTATTGATTTTATATTTGTTACTTCACTGCTACAACAAGATAATGATATGAAATAACCTGCCATAAACTGGGAACACTTCAAGTATAGGTTTTACAGAAAATTCCAATTGAAGTATCCCTGGCATGAAAAACGCAGTTGGGGAGAATAATGCAATGAACGGCTTGATTGTGGACATGTCTCAAACTCCATCCGGTTTTGGAAATATCCTG
>JBAYFV010000116.1:0-10158 GCA_041666985.1 Victivallales bacterium | reverse complement strand
GACTACTTAGGGAACCCCTTAAAGACTGGCAGTTTTTATCAATATTTTTTCTTCATGACTGTTGACAATGCCACGCAATATGGTTATAATATGGCTACACGGTATTAATAACATAAAGCGATAATATACGCATTATGATAGTCAAAAACGTTCCATATTATATTCAAGTTGCCGATGTTCTTCGAAAAGAACTTAAGGCCGGGCAATACCTCGCCTATTCTGAATTTCCTGATGAACTGGCTTTGGCGGCGAGATTCAGCGTATCCAAAGACGTGATTCGACAAAGCCGGAAGATTCTGAGCGATGAAGGTCTTCTTAAACCTGTACAGGGCAAGGGAACTTATGTGATGGAGCCAAAGCCCGCAGCTTATGGCAACTCGGTTCATCTTAACATTTTTCAAAGCACTGTTCATGCTATTCCAATTCTCCGTGCGGTACAGGATTTTGCGCTGGACAATAATCTTCTTTTTTCCGTTCATGTCACTGATGCATTCAGCCTTGAGAGGGAAAGAATCATCATCAGGAAGGCGTGCGACAACAACTGCGGGATTTTGGTCAGCAGTCCCAGCTTGACTTATGAAGACAAAGACAACGGCGATTTATATAAAGAGATGATTGGACGGGGCGTGTCGTTGGTGTTAATAGACCGCTATGTCGGCGGTACCGGCGCCGATCTGGTATATTTCGACAACAGGACAACCGCATACAATATGATGAAGGATCTGGGTGACTGCAATCCCAAGAGCATATTCATATTGCATACCCAAGGCTATCGGATCTCTGATGAAAGACGCAATGGTTTCCTGGCGGGGCAAAAGGAGTTTTTCCCGTCAATGCCCGCCAACAACTTTTACTTTCCCAAGAAATGGCATGATAAAACCGAGGAAGAGACGGCGGCGGATGCAGTGCGCTACATGAAAAAGAATAGGATTTTCCCGGAAGTGTTGATTTCATGTCAGCCGTTTGCGTGGAACGTATTTAATCAGTTGCGCAAGGAAAATCTGCACAAATCGATAAAAAAAATAATTTCTTTTGCCGACTGTTGCTACGGAGACGTTGAATTCAACTCCATGCATCTCGGATACTACCGCATATTTGACGAATTCGCAAAGGAGTTGAATCAGGTCCTAAAAGTCCGTATTGAAAAGGGGAGGAACAGTTCCCCGCTGATCGTGCCTTTGATTTGCCGTCCTCTGGCGGCCAAAGAAGCGGAAGAACACAGCTATGAATCCTTGATTTCATCATGAAAGGCTATTGCCTGTAAACATGGGGATTATAAAATCAACCAGCCCGTTTTCCGCATGAAAAATGGACTGAAATGAAAAAGAAGGAGGTTGCGGGAAAATGAACAACTCTAAAGGAATGGCCCGAGAAGAGAGACAGGGGGGAAACTGTACGCACAACTTGGCTGACGGGGCGAGCCGCAGAAGCCGCAACTCGTTGCGGATTAGATGGTTCACTTTAATAGAACTCCTCGTTGTAATTGCGATCATCGCAATCCTGGCGGCAATGTTGCTCCCTGCATTAAAAAATGCGAAGGATATGGCGAAATCTATCGGTTGCTTAAGCAACATGAAGCAATTGATTTCCTGCGCTCACTCATATGCCAATGACTTTCAAGATTGGCTTCCTCCAAGATATCAGGACGTTAACAGTTACTGGCATAACGCTCGTTTGACGAGCGCTGGTTCGTCAGCTCCGGGCAATCGCTATTTTGCGGTGGAATATTTTCCACTGGAACAACCACCACCCAGGGGCATACTTGATTGTCCACAAGTCGAAAAAATTGGTTATGAAGTGGGGATAAACTACTATATTACCCAAATTACCTCAGATACCTGCATCAGCAAAAGATCCATGATAAGATATGGCGCAAAAACACCCCTTTTTACCGATATAAACAGCAACGAGTACTTCAATAACTCCACAGGTTCCGGCTGGGATTTTCGCCACAATCATCATGCCAGCACAGTGTTTGTGGACGGCAATGCAGAATCATTAAAAAGAACAGAGCTTACGGACGGAACCTATTATGCCAACAGGACAGGAACTATTAAAATTGGCCTATAACAGATTTTTATGGAGGTGAGCATGTGTGAACAAGCAGGAAGCGCAGCTGAGGGAGTGCGGGCGGGAAGGGGATGTCGGCAGAGACTGACAGCGTTGATTATCATATCCCTCTTCACCCTTTATTATCAATCCTTGGCGACCGGAGATGACAATTTACTGTTTTATTGTTCTTATGACAAGTCTCTGGATGCGGATATCGCACAGGGGCAAAAAGAGGCCACAGTTATTGGAAATTCTCACTTAGTAGATGGAAAGAGCGGAAAAGGAATGATTCAGGAGGGATTGGGTAAAGTTTCATATTCTACCGCAGGCAATATCAAAGGGAACGAAGGCGCTGTCGCAATGTGGGTTAAACCGGTCAACTGGAGCGGTAAAGATAATCGATTTGAGTTTATGTTCATGGCCGGTAATTTCCCGCAGCAAGGTAAAAGGCATATTCAGATTTATAAATATTTCAGTGCGGGATTATACTGTCTGGCAAGGAATCAAGACAAGAAGCTTCTATTGCAATCAAATATAGCTGACTGGAAAACCGGAGAGTGGCATCATCTGGCTTTTTCATGGAGCAAGTCTGATAACATGTGTGCTTTATACATTGATGGAGAGCAAGTTAAAACAGATACATTTGATCAAGGTATCCTCCCGGTCGAAGACGGACATTTTGGCGATGCAATGCATGTTAACACTGTTGTCAGCGCTGACAATTGTGATAAAAAAGATCAAACAGTTATCGACGAATTATATATTTACGGTCGTGCGCTTGGGAAACGCGACATCCTTAATCTTATAGATGGAGTTGATAAAAAGAACAAACAGAATGTTCCCGTTATCACTATCCCAATGACCGAAAAGTCGCCGACTATCGACGGCAGATTATCACCAGGAGAATGGGAAGGCGCAACAGAAATAAATACGTTCGTAATAAATGAAAAACGAGGGTTTGAAGGAAGAAAGACAAGGGCGTTTGTCACATATGATGCTGCAAATCTATATATCGCCATTCAATCACAGATTAAGGAAGGCGATCTGAACGTAGAAATGAAGTCAAACGCCAAAAAACGCGATTCAGCCGTTTATTCGGACGATGCGGTCGAAATTTATATAAAACCTCCGGACTCGCCGATGGTGACATTTATGGCCAACAGCATAGGATCAATTTATGACATGCGGGATGGCAAAGTTGACTGGAACGGAAATTGGGAAACTTACTCCGGGATGGAATTTCCATGGTGGACTATTGAAATAAAGGCGTCATTTAAAGATCTTGGTTTGTTGATGCCCAAAAGGGGGGAAGAATGGCGGATGAACATTTGCCGTGACTGGCAAAATCCGCAGGTATTTACCAGTCTTGCCGACACAAGCTCGTTTGCAGAAATAAAAAACATGCCGATTTTTACTTTTGACCCCGCCTGTAACCCTTACAGCATTAATCTGGATATTGCCAAGATATTAACCAAGGAGGTCTGCCTGCAAACAACCGTGAAGAACAGAAATAAGCAGGAATCCATATATGATTCTCAAATTTACCTGTATAACACAAACAATGAAAAAACAATAATAGAGGCGAAAAAACTGACCATTCCCGGAGGGGAGAAAAATAGCGTTATACTAACGAAAGACATGGCGGAATACAATTTGAGTCAATATCAGAATAAGTTCGGGTTGCAACTGATAAATAACGGGAAAATTGTTCAGCAATCCGAATATTATCTTAAGACATATCCGCCGGTTGAACTGTCGGCCATGCTCGTGCCTTCAAAAAACTCGATAAAATATTATTTGAATATTACCGGCCTCCGTCATTCCATTTCCGACATAGCAGTAGATTATCAGATTAAAGACTACAGTGAAAAAACAGTTATCCAATGGAAGCAATCGGTTGTAGAAAAAAGGCAACTGGACGGTGTAATGAAAATAGATGCTCCAATCCCGGAAAAGGAATATGTATTAACCGTATCAATAAACGATAAAACAACAGGCAAAACCGTCGAACAGAAGGAAACGCGCTTCTCGTTCCCTGCAAAGCCATCCTGGCTTGATACCACCGCAGGTATTTCGGAAAAAGTGCCCCCACCTTGGACACCGCTACAATATAAAAATAACATGATCAGCGTGTGGGGGCGAGATTACTATTTTGGGGAAAATGCTCTGCCGGATAAAATATTCAGCCAGGGTGAAGATTTATTGACCGGCCCGGTACAACTGTTTATGGAAACCGAGGACGGACAAGTGGATTTATCCGGCGTCGGCATGAAATTTAATTATGCGGAAAAGGGAGAACAAAAAGCGGAATTCAGTTCTTATTTAAAAGGCATCAAGTGTGATGTTAAGATTTCAGGGCTCCTTGAATATGACGGTTTTTTGAAGTACAGAGTGGAGTTGACACCAAATGCGCCGATGACCGTGAACCGTTTTTTCATGAAAATTCCAGTCAAGAAGAAACACTCATATTTCACCCATATCAATGATGGAGAAACATATGCGCGAATAAATGACACCACAGATTCTTATGGAAATCATAAATTCTGCAGCCAGGCGCTTTTTTGCAGCGATGAAAGAGCCTTGGCTTGGTTTATGGAAAGCAACGAGAAATTCAGGCCAAGTTATACTGAAGACGTCGTTAACATATCCCCAACCGGAGAAGCGAATACTCTGCAAGTCAATTTCATTCAAACGCCGACAAGTATCGGTGAAAAGTGGGTTTACGAGTTTGGTTTTCAAGCAGCCCCGTTGAAACCAATGCCTGATGGATGGAGAAGCTGGATTCAATCTTATCCTAATGGCAGATTAAACACCTTAAGCACAATCACGCACCTTTGGAGTTGGTCCAGATGGTATGGCTTTTTGTATCCAATCTCACCCGATAACTTTCGAAGCCAAATTGCGGAATGGCGAAAAGCCAGTCCTGATGTCCGAATTTCGCCGTATATGTGTCAATATATTCTTTCAACAATAGCACCGGAGTACAAGACGTATTCCGAGGAATGGATGAAGAAACCAAAAATAGAAATACAGGAGTTTGGTCCGAAATATCCGGGCACAAGTGTTGTCGCCTGCATGGGTGCAAAATCCTATACGGATTTCTGGCTGTATAATCTTGATCGCTTCCTCTCTGAATATGATATTAACGGAATATATTGGGATGCCATAGATCCTGTCCGTTGCGAAAATGAAGTCCACGGACATGGTTTCGTTGATGAACGAGGAATCAAACAGCCTACCACCGATATTTATAATTACCGGGAGTTTTATAAGCGCGCCTACGTAATTCTAAAAAACAAGCATCCAAATGCCATAGTGACAGGCCATTCCTCACAAAGAAGAAATCTGCCGACAATCTCGTTTGCCGATGTTGTGTACGATGGCGAACAATTTGTCAGCCAGACCACAGCCAATCCTAATTATTGTACGTTTTTGAAAGAGAAATATTACCGAGCTCTGTTTGGAACACAGTTCGGTTTGGTTCCAATGTTTCTGCCAGCATATTACAACAATGAGGATGAAACCAAAAAGACAACAACACCGACAGAATCTGTTTATGCCTACGCGCTCACCTATGGGGCACTTGTACATGCGGCCAGGCTCAATAATAAAATTGCCGATGAAGTATTGCAGATCGAACAGGATTTCGGCATGAAAGACGCCGAATATATTGCCCCAGGGAGCAACCAGTTAGCGGATTTGATTGAACTGCAACCCAACAATAACTACGTTGAGGATAATCTGCGGGCCGCAATTTACGCAAAGAAGGGGGAAATGCTTATTGCAGTCGCTAATTTTGGCAGCGAAAACACGCCTCTCAACATCAAATTAAAGCCTAATAAATATATCAGGTTGAATAACATAAAGGTGTTCGACAAAAGAAAGAACGCCTGTGTTGAAAAAAACGGTGATTTTTATAAAATCGAGTCCAACAAGTACAATTTTACGCTACTGAAAATCGAGAATTGAAAGATTTATCTAAACTGATTGTAACAGGAGAAAGCCATGTCAATAACAAACGTATCCCGGAATCGTCGCGCGCTTTGGGAGGTTCACACGGAGCTGCCTCCGGACAAAACCGGCGTATATCAGCTTGGTTTCCCGTTTCAAATCAGCCCGACCGAAATAGGAGTCAGCCTTAATATCCGCTGGTCCGGAGTGAAGACCATTGATCTGGAGATCGGCAACGACCTGTTGATACTGGATCACCTGGGGGCAATTGACCCAAAACGCATTCAAGTGTTGAACCACAGTGAGATAAAGCCCCATCCACACTCCGGAAAACCAACGTTGTTTGCGCAGTATCCCTTGGTCGGCGGATTCGTTCCCATCGGCGCTTTGCGAGCCGACGGTACGCCACATCCGCATGCGGGAACTGGGTTCGGCGTTGCTCAGGTCATAGGTTTTCCGGGCGATCAAACTGTTGCCAACGAGTGTGAGTATAAAGACGCAGAACAATACCAATATCACGGACTGGAGATTCAGCAGTACAGTTACGATGGTTCTGATTTCAACATGTTGAATTCAACTTTCGACGATAGCCATCACCTGTTGCATGGATGCTATCTGCGTCATCCTGGATTGAGTTCGGCTATTCCGGACGGAGACGATTTGCTTCAGCCATGGTGCGGAAGCCGCAACAACAAGATGGGATGCGGCGTACTCCGTTGGCGTTATACCGACAAGAAGTGGCATCCTGTCGAGTTTACACCGGTGACTATTCATGATGATATGCCCGAAGGGGCTGAAGATCCGAAATGGTGTTATATCGCCAAAGAGTGGCGTCCGGTCGAATTCGGATCCGCACCGGCAACTTTGAATGCTGTTTCATCCGAACCGGTGATCGAGAATCCCCAAACAGGATATGTTCCCTCGGAGGCAATCAGTCCATATACCGAGCCTTCCCTGGTGCGGGACTTGGATGGATCTCTTCTTTTCACCGCCCGCGCCCAGGGAACGCAGCCGTATGCACCCGGCCCGCTAAAAGCGGAAAAGGTCTGTATATGGCGCTCTCTCGACGGCGGCAAATCCTGGTGCAAAATATTGGAGGCGCCGCATGTTCGCGCCTTGACCCCCATGTCGCTAAATCGGGCTGCGGATGGGACAATATATTTGGCGGCCAACCCGGCCCGTACGACCAATTCTCTTGGCCAGAGGCTGGGATCAATTGTGATGCGGGAAACGCTCATGATCTGGCCTTTGTCGCAGAACAGGCGAAGCCTGTTGGAGCCGATCATGATCCGTGACTGTACTAATGAATGGGGTAAACCGCCCCACGGCTCTTTCTGGCGTATCGATCATCCGAACGGGCTCACAGTGCGCCTGTCCGACAACAAGTGGCATCATGTTCTGTCATATCGTGGATTGGAGCATAACGAATGTGACAGCGATGCGCCGACAACCCCATTTACCGGCACATATATTGAAGAGGTGTTCAGCAGCGGTGAACCAGTACCGGTGTGGCTGTTTCAAAAGCAGTGAGTTTCCAAAATTTTATTATTTAAAACATCCTTGGAATCCTGTCAGGTATTGATTTGCCTCCATTCTGCGGGAGCTGATTATGAGGCTGCCCATGTCCGGGGGAATTTTTGCGGAATTCGCGGGGACTGATCTTGTAGATTTTGCGGAACTGGCGGGTCAGGTAGTTTGAATCGGCAAAACCGCATTCCGGTGAGATTTCACTGATGGTGAACGAGGTGGACGCCAGCATTTCCGCCGCCTTGTGCAGGCGTATCCGGATCAAATAGTCTATCGGGGAGCATCCGGTCGCCTCCTTGAAAACGGACAGGAGGCTGCTTTTCGACATGCATGCAATACGCGCTATATCGTCAAGCCGCCAATCGCGTTTATAATGTTTTTCCAGCTCCCCTATGATGTTTCCTATCCTGTACAGCGATTTCGCCTGCGGCATTTCAACCGTGGAATATTCACGCGACAGAAATACCAGGAGTTCGAGGAAAAGGCTCAGCAACATCGTGTCATAACCCGGCTTCTGCCTATTCAGTTCATCGCTCATTCTCTTTACGATTGCCTCGACAAGTGTCAGCGCGTGGCGGGTGATGTGGAGACGGCTTTGGAATTTGTGGCGGCGGCGGTATGCGGGTTCCAGCAGGAAAAGTGCATTGTACCCGGCGATTTCCTGTAGTTTTTTCGAGCTGCTGTTCAGGTGTCTGGCATCAAACATCACATTGAACATGCCAAGCTTATGGCGTTCCTTGAAATAATGTGCGGTTTTCCCCTGGATGACAAAGATGTCTCCCGCCGCCACCGGATAGTCGTCCCCGTCTATCCAGTGGATGCCGTATCCTTCCGTGATGATCACGAGTTCCGAGAAATCGTGCGAATGCCTGATATCGGTAAGGTCCCCCTCGTGCTGCGGGAACTCGTCGCCGCTGATGGACTTCACGGTTATGGGACACGTGCCTCCAGCGAGATATTTGCGACGCAATGCTGTTATATTTTCCATGGCTGCTTGTTTCAAAGATTGTCATATCGTGCTGGTTTTTTGTAACATTGTCAAGGTTTTACGCCTTTGCAAATAATACTTTCAGTAATTGTCGAAAATAGTTTTTAAAAATAAACACCGGAGATTATTGTTCTCCGCAGTTAACAGAGGAGTCTGATCATGGCGGGAAAATTCAGGTTTTCATTTGGTCCGTGGAACATTCACGAAGGCGCAGATCCGTTTGGACCTGCCGTACGCGAAAGCATCGAATTCAACAAAAAACTCGGGATGTACAAGAAGATGGGTTTTGACGGTGTCCAGTTTCATGACGACGACGCTGTTCCAAACATGAATGCCCTCAATCCGAAACAGATTATTGCCGAAGCTAAAAAAGTCAAGGCAAAACTCGACGAGCACGGGCTGGTTGCCGAATTTGTAGCCCCGCGCCTCTGGGAAGATCCCCGCACCATTGACGGCGGTTATACCAACAACGATCCGGCCTGCCGCAAATACGCGCTTGAACGCAGTCTCCGCACTATAGACATAGCAAAGGCGCTGGGAACCAGAAATATCGTACTGTGGCTTGCACGAGAAGGCACATACATCCGCGAATCAAAGGATTCAGTCGACGCCACCAAACGCATTGCCGACGCATTGCAGCTGATGCTTGACTACGATCCGAAAATCAGAATCATGATCGAATCCAAGCCCAATGAGCCGATGGATCACACCTATATCCCGACTATCGGACATGCAATCGCACTTGGACTGATGACCACGGATCACTCGAGAGTCGGAGCACTGATCGAATCGGCACATGCATTGCTGGCCGGACTCGACCCGTCAGACGAAATGGGTTATGCCATGGCGCATAAGAAACTTTGGAGCGTTCACCTGAACGACCAGAACGGCATGAAGTTCGACCAGGACAAGACATTTGGCGCAGTCGATCTGCGGCGTGCATTCAACCAGGTGCGCGTTCTTGACAAGCACGGCTACGGCAACAACGGGGAATGGGTCGGACTCGACGTAAAGGCGATGCGCACACAGAAGGCCGGGGTCGCCACAAGGCATTTGACCAACAGCCGTGAAATCTTCCTGCGGCTTCTGGAAATCAGCAGGTCGCTGGACGACAGAAAGGTGTCCGCGCTGATCAAGGAACGGAACTACGAGGAACTCGAAATGCTGATCGTGAAAAGCCTGATCAGGTAAAAGTTTTGAATTAGGCGGCCAAAGGTCGCAGCCCAGAGAATATCGAATGCTCAAGTTAAGTTTCCCCTACCAGTTTATCTGGCAGGAAAGAGAGATTGCAGGGATAAGCCGTGGCGTTAGCCTTTCAATCTCTGCTTCCCGTGGGGCAAGCCCACGGGGGAAGCTTCCCGTTTCTATCGTCCATGTCCTGGCATCCTGCGGAGCAGGATTGCCAGCACCAGCATGGTTAAAACCCTAGATTCATTTTTCTCTCACAAAGCCACACACTCTTGCGCCTTACGCAACCGGTGAGTCACCCCTTGTCCCGGACGAAGTCCGTCTTGTATTTCTTTGTCCTGGTGTAGTGTTCGCCGTGCCGGCGAAGGTTCCAAATCCCCCTTGCCCGGCACGGGCAACACTACATCTGGAATCCGTTTCCGCATTCTTTGTCCTGGTGTAGTGTTCGCCGT
>JBAYFV010000115.1:0-10186 GCA_041666985.1 Victivallales bacterium | reverse complement strand
GGTAATTTCAAAACTAGGAATTCAGTAGTCAGAATTCAGGAGACAGAATTGAATTTGAACTCAAATTCGGTTTTATTCTGAATCCTGACTTCTGAATCCTGACTACTTTTGAAATTGGCTCGCTTGATTATTGAGATGGCGTCCCCAACCGGATTCGAACCGGTGTCGCCAGGATGAAAACCTGACCAATTACTTTCAGATATCATGATTTAGCCTCATTTATAGTTTTCTAAATACCCCCATCAAGAGATAACATCCGTAGCAAAGCCGTAGCATTTCAGAGCCTGTCAGATTCGCACTTTTGTCGCCGGAGAGAAATACGGGTCAGGAGCTTATCTTGACTTCCTTCAGGTCGTCAAGATTGAGGGATTCGGGATTGTCGATGTAATGGCGGGACATCAGCATCGTGGTGTGTCCGAGGATGGCCCGGATCGTTTCCCTGGGGATGCCGTCATCCTCCGCTTTTGATGCGAAGGTCACGCGCCAAGAGTGGAATCCAACCCTTCCTGTAGAATTGCGCGTTATCTTGAGATCTTCCAGGATCCGGTGGAACTGTTTTGGCAACGTGCCCCTATGTTCCCGGTATATTTTGAGCTCTTCGGAAAAATAATGCTCTCCGGATGCCCTGACGCGTTTAAGTTCAGTCTGGACTATCGGATGGAGGGGAATATAGACAGAGCGTCCGGTGCGTTCGGTTTTCTTCGGGGGAAGCTCTATGAACCTCATTTCCTTTTTAACTTGGGATTGCCCGAGAAACACTATATCCTCGAAGCGGAGTCCGGTGTAAAGCGCGATCGTGCAGGCCGGTCGCCAGAAAGGGTCAAAGGAGACGTTTAGCATAATGGCCTTTATCTCATCCTCGGTGAACTTGCGCATGGGTACTGTCTTCAGTGCTTTACTTTCCACCTCGGCCCATATGTTATCCTCGCGGATGGCCTTCCAGATTGCCGAAAGCGTTATTTTCTGATTATTATGGGTTTTTGAGGCCACATCGAGACTGGCCATGTATTCTCCGGCAAGATACTCATTGATATCCTTGGTGCTTTTGGCATGGCGCTTTTTACAGAACTGGAGGAACTTATCCAGGGTCAGAAGATTCATTTCAGCGGTGGACTCCTTAAGCCTGGCGAACTTCTGGGATTTGAGATATTCATCTTTAATCTCATCAATGGTCAAAGGAGGCTTATCCATGGCCATACGGAGGACTTTTGGCAGGATGGTATATTTGATGCGGGCGGCGCGTTTCTGGGCTTCCTTTTTGTTGTCAGTGCGCAGCGACAGCCAGCGTTCACGGCCTCCGGAGTAGAGCCGGATGTAATAGTTAGGCGAGTTTGGGCGGGTGAAAATCATTTGAGCCTCTTAAGGAAGTCTTCAAGAAGTTTGTTTGTCTTTTCCTGTTCGGCCTTTTTTTCCTTAGTATTCTTATTCAATTCTCTTAGATGGTGAATTATAACACTAATTTGCAATATCCATCTTATTATCACGGCAAAAACAATTAATACAAAAATACTGAAACCAAGCCAAATAATCCCTGTTATAATAAGATTCATAATAATAAATTATGTTATTCAATTATTTTGATTTCTGGGATTAAAATCATTGTTGGAAGTTTCCCCGTCCCCTTGCATTTTTCACAAGCTTTTTTATTTGGTATCGCATTTTTAAACATGTCCTTGCCGGGGGATTTATAGTTAAAATATCCTGCACCTTCACAATTTCTACACAGCTTATCCCCGTCTTGAATATTTATACTTCCCTGATATTCATATGCCTTCCTATTATTAATACACCCCTTAAGTTGTTCAGGGGTGGGCTCTGTAAGGGCGAAAGCCCTAAGGATACCGTTTGACATCTTAATCAGGAGGCATTGCTGTGTCTGGCGGTCTGGAGTCTTCCCTACTAAAAAAAGAGTTTTCTCCACTCCATTGACGACAAGATGCACATACTTGCTGTTAGTGTCGGAATCCCAGCGGACTGTTGTGTTTCCCCAGTAACCGTCCTTTAAGATTGGCAGGGCGGAGTTTTGGGAGTTCATGTAATAACAGCAACCGTCCGCATATTTGAAGTTTTTAGCGTCCCGAACCGGCAACTGTGCGAATCCCGCAACTGCAACCATCATCATCACTGCGGCTAATAACTTTTTCATTTTTATCCCCTGTCTTTTATATCGTATTCCCATTTCATATCTTCCACCGGCTCATTGTCAACATAGATAATCCTAAGAAGCTTTCGTGTCTCGGTTTTCATGATGTCGATCGCTTCCAAGTGTTTTTTCTCCATCTCCGCAGATTTTTTTTCCCCTCATACAATTCAAACATTTTACTTTTTCATCTATATTTAATCTTCTAAAATAATCTATAGCCGTTAATTCCATTGAATCAGATATAAACAATCCTTGCGGATTATCTTTTATTTCTGGAAATTTTGTTGCATCTTTCAGAGAGAAATCAAGCTCATATGACAATACGCCTAATGCATGAGCTAATTTGCCTATGGTTGGTGCTTTTGGATTTCTATCGTTCCTTTCAATAGCAGTAATTGTCGATACTCCTACCTTGGCTTGTATCGCCAAAGCATTAAGCGACATTTTTTTCTTTTTTCGAAGTGTTCTTAAATTCTCTCCAATTGTAGCCATATTCCCTCCTGCTATAATTATAAGCCATTGATAATTAATGTCAAGAAAAATAATTTAAAATAATTGATTTTGCTTATTGACACACTACATTTGTAGCGTATAATAATATAACAAAATAAGGAGTTTTTATGAGTGAACAATTAAAAAAAGAGGCAGAGACCAAGCAAGATTCTTTGACAATTCAAATACCGGCTGAGTTGAAAACTGCAATTGAATACGAAGCTCGTAGGCTAGGCATGTCCGCTGCCGCACTTATCCGCCAACGCTTAGCAATTTTTTTAAACAAAGACGCTACAATTGTGGCGTTCAAGGAAAAGAAAATAAAATAACCCTGCGTGGTTCGCAGGAAAAGGGGACGGCGATGAAAAGGAATATTGAAATAGGCGAATTGGACAGGGCGATACTGCATCACGGACTTTGCCTGCTGGGATGCGAAGCGAGAAGACAAGAAGATAAGCGGTTATTGGAGCATGTCGAATCACTTCGCCTGCTTCTTTATCCGGAATTAGAAAACCAGCCATCCGGCTTCGCCTCGGCTACGCCGGACAAGCAGTCTGAAAACCAGAGGGCATCAACGGTAAAGCCGCCACAGCAACAAACACCATACAAGCCGACTCTTCCGCCTTTGAACACTTATCAGCCGCCGCCGGACAGACAGGCTCTTTATGCCGCTCCATTGATATCCGACAAGCAGTCAAAGCGACTGTATGCAATCCAGATGAAGTCCGGAAAGAAATCCGGGGAGGTCAAGGATTATCTGAAAAGTAACTACGGGTTTTCAAGTTCAAAGGAAATCACAATTGATGTCTATGAGAAGATAATCAACTGGATACAGGGGAATTAAAACATATGCTTCTTGGAAATTACTCTTCAATAGTCATCAGCATTTCTGGCGGTAAGGATTCCCAGACCATTCTCGGAGTTGTTCTCGGGATGGCCAGAGAACAGCAATATGCAGGTTTAATTACCGCAATTCATGCCGATACAGGGGCTGAATGGCCGCAAAGCCTTCCACACTGCCAGATGCTCTGTAATCATTATGGAATTAAGCTTCATGTGGCTGTCCCACATAGAGCCCTTCCGCAACATATCGAACGCCGTTGTTCAATGATGGCAATCCAGCAGCCTAGGGGAAAACCCGGCTGGCCTTCGCCAGCACAACGATATTGCACCAGTGATTGCAAGAGGGCTCCTATTCAGAAAATTATTCGCATGGAGTTTCCTGCTGGTTGCGGTAAAACCGTCTTGTCTGTGAGCGGAGAAAGAAGGCAGGAATCAAGAAACAGAGTCAAACTGCCATGGCTTGAAGAGGATAAGCCCTTATGCGTCAAAGGACGCACTGTAATGCGCTGGCATCCAATACTCGACTACACATTAGACGATGTATGGACTCACATCAAATCTACCGGTCTCCCGCGCCATATAGCCTATGACAAGGGCAATGAGCGCCTTTCCTGCGCGATCTGCGTGCTTGCAACTGATAGCGATATTCGCAATGGCGCCAAGGAATGTCCAGGGCTTGCGGATCATTACCTTCGGATCGAATCGGAATACGGATTCACTTTTAAACATAAAAAAAGCTTATCAGAAATCTTAGCTGGAGCAAGGACATGAAGAAATACACTTTCAAAGACGGTCGGTCGGAAAAGCTATGGACCGTGCAGGCTGAGGATTACAACATAGCGCGGGTAATGATAAGGCTCAAACGCAGTTTTGTAAGGCCGTTATTAATCAGGGTGGAAGGGTAAAACAATGCCGCGTATCA
Organism: Victivallales bacterium; assembly: GCA_041666985.1. Taxonomy (GTDB): domain Bacteria; phylum Verrucomicrobiota; class Lentisphaeria; order Victivallales; family GWF2-50-93; genus GWF2-50-93. The sequence continues at coordinate 5,786 of JBAYFV010000115.1, read as the reverse complement.
CCGACATACTTAGAAGTAGGCTGTTACAGGATGTTTCCGAGCGCATGCCGGATCTTAATGTACTCCGCCGGACTGAACGCTCACCCGAGTTTGAAAAATTAAGACTCAATCGGAAAATCATAGGAGCTATGCGCTATGGATTAATGGGGGTTGACGGCAAAAAGAAGTATGACCGCATCGGCTGCATGAGCCGCAGGCTTGAAGAGTATCGGAAAGATAAAAATGCAGAGCATCTCTTAGATGTTGCTAATCTCGCTGAACTGGAGTTTGTCGAGGGTGATGGAGTACTTCGGCCAATTGACGATGGTCAACATACAAAGGAATTATAGCTATGCCAGATTTGTCAATTACACCACGTCGACTCATGAATACAAAGGAAGCTGCCGCATATCTTGGCATATCTGTCTGCGGCTTCCGCATCTTCGGTTTCCAGCACAAACTCCCGCGCCTTGGCTGGGGAAAACATAAAGATCTGTATGACATAAAGGACTTGGATAAAATAATCGAAGAGCATAAGGCAAAAAAACTAGAGGCTTAATATGAAAAGAAGACGGTTTGTAAAGGAAGTCAGTTTTCAAGGTCATAAACAGCATGTCCGGATACATGCTCCTCTGCTGGTCAGATATCTGCGGCATGCTCCGCCTGCAAAGGTTCATCTGGAGGATTTGGGAATCAAGCCGATGAGATTCGGGTTTTGAAATAAAAGAAATCAAGAAAGGGGACGGGCGTGAAAGTTAAGGAGATGATTCAAAAGGCGTGTGCGGAGGAAGTGGCGGAAATTCTGGCCACTCCGGCCGGCAAAGACCCGGCTTCGCTGGGAAGCTATGCCGGGGCACGCGGTCTAACAGCCGCAGAAATCCAGAAATGCCGGATTACCGCCAAGGAAAAGGTTTTGAAGAAATTGGGAATAAAACATGATTGAAACACTCAAGAAACTTCAGGAACTTGCCTTGCGGGGGGTTGACGGCGAAAAAGAGAATGCCGCCCGAAAATTCAGGCAATTAATCCAGAAATACGGAATTAATCCAGATGATCTCTTTTATGAAATTAAAAGTGATTACCGTTTTAAATATTGTCATATTTGGCAGAAACATATTTTATTACAGGTTTTTGCAAAAGTTACTCAGTTAGCCGGAAATGATATTCATTTTCGGAGCGTCAAAGGTAAAAAAATTATAATATTGAATCTTTCAGTTTCCGAATATACTGAAATCAATTTTTTATACAATGAATATTCCGATGACTTCCAGATAAAATCCGAAGATTTTCTACACGCATACATACAAACAAATAACATCGTCTCGGACGTATCAACACCATCCGATAAAAAATATACTCTTGAAGAAATGGCACGGCTAAAACGAATCGCTTTCATGTCCATATGTATTCCCAAAAAAGAAATAGTCGGAAAACGCTTAACCGCATAATCAGGAGGGTGAATGTTCAAACAGAGATCAAGTTCAGAAATAAAGAGGGCGAACCGGGTCATAAAGATGATTCATGATCACCGCGAGCAGAGTGGCTGCGGATTTTGGTCGGTCTGGAAAATACTGGCGATTCTCGGCTGGCTGCTGGCTTTATGGGCGATTTTTTTTAAGTAAACAATAAATGAAAGGGTAAATAAATGGGAATTTTAATTGCAGATAACAAATCTAAAAGAATGAATTTTAGGGGTATGGCGGCTCTTGCGTTTGCAATGATGTATGAAAATATGTCTCCAATGTCAAAACTCGCCGGAAAAGTCAAACGAAGAATGAAACAGGCTGTGAGTATAAAAAGCAAAATTTCACTTGGCAATCTTATCAGTGTTTGTCCCGGCAAACGTCACGGCTGGTACGAGAGCAACGTCGGACCGGTGAGAAAACCCTTAAACGCTATGAATTAAAAGTATATGAAACTTACCAAAAAGGAATTTTTTGCGGATTTCGCAAAGTTGCTCGGAGTTGAGAAGCTGCCGGAATTCATAGACGCTGAAGAATGTGATTGCGGAGCTCCGAACTGCGACGGATGGTGGTTGACATTTGATAAGGAAAAAGCCCTGGGAAACAGGGTTCAAAATAAAACAAATGAAAGGGGATAAAGAGAAAATGACGGAAAAAAAGGACAATGTGAAAGTGAACATTTTGGATATCCTGAAGGATATTCGGAACGGAGATGCAGTCTTTGAGGCATCTACTGAATTGGAAAAAGTGATTGCCGGCGTAAAAGAGACGGCAAAAGCCGGAAAACTGATCATCACACTGTCAATTGAACCGCTGAGCAAAGGCGATGTTGGAACTGTGACGGTAAAAGATGACTGCGTATCCAGGATCCCGAAGCCTGACAAGAAAAGCTCTATTTTCTTCACCACTGACGATAATAGGCTGCTCCGCGACGATCCGCGCCAGATAAAAATGAAGTTCAAGGAATTCGAGGAAAAGAAATAACAAAATCTTCCCGTCCGGGCATGGCCGGGAAGTCGGTTTTGCGGGGATCGCCGTTAAGAATTCCCGCTGACAGCCGGCAAAGACCGGCAAACTAAATTAATTACGAATTATGAATTACAAATTACGAATTTAATTATCAAAGGGAGAAATAGACAATGGCGGATAAAATTGAAAAACCGGGCGTAAACGTACAGAAGAGCAGTATCAATGTGAGCGAACACAGCAAAGACGCGCTACAGCTGATGATAGAGGTTGGAAGACAGCAATCAGCACAGGCTATGGTGCAGAAATTCTACGAGGACAGCAGCGTACCATACGCAATCATTCCAGGTGCAAACGGACTTGAGATCGTTAATCTCTCATCAATTCTTAAGCGTGAACGTCCGGAGAGAAAACGCGGGAGACTTGAATTCTTCGACGTGCAATCGTTCATTGGTTATGTGAATGAACACAAATCCGAGGCGACGCGGATATTTGTGCAGAATCAGGAAGCCCCTTACACCTATACTGCAATAATTGATTATCACCAGCCCGGAGAGAAGGGCTTGCCCGACTGGCAGACACACACGGCAAAACTGATACTGAAAACTTCCACGGAATATGACACATGGGTTGAAAAAAACACAAAGGGATTTTCCCAGGCCGAATTTGTCGATTTCCTCAAAGACCGCCGCCCTGATGTGTTTAAACCCTGCGGCGCCGACCTGCTGGAAATCGCAATGACACTTGAAGCGACAAGCGGGGCGCGTGTCACATCCAAGAGCCGCACAAACAACGGATTTCACATTGAATTCAAAGAGGATGTCTCAGCCCGAGCCGGAAAAGACGGCTCCTTGGATATTCCTGACAGCATGTCTCTTTGCATACCCGTATTTCAGGGGATGCAAAAGGAAACGATTGAAGCGGATTTTGTTTTCCGCATCAACTCCGGAAATATTGTTTTCGGATATCGCCTGATCGGAATAGAAACACTTGTCCAGAATGCCGTAAAAGCCGCACAGGAAACTATCCACAAGGAAACAAAGCTTCCCTGCTATATCGGAAGAATAGCGGAAAAATAAACGCCACCCCCGTCCCCCCAGACACTGGACAGCCGTCACCAGGGTAAAGAACCGGCATTTATACGGGGACAGGGCGTCATCTAAATTACGACTATGAAAATTATACCCACAAATAACCGGAGTTGTAGCAAAGGGTTGCTGGCTGTGAGTGCAGGGAACAGCCCAAGAGTATCCAAGTATCAGCAGATTCTGCACTGTGAAACTCCGGGCGGTCAATAGGCAAGGCACCTCCATAGAAACAGGAGGGTTGATCGTTGAACGTAGAATGCCGGATGAAGCTTGGAATTCATCCGGCTCTTTAAAAGTAAACAACAAATCCGGCGTCGCTGGGAAGCTATGCCGAGACAAGGGGGACAGGACGATGGAATTCAATATTGACAAGAAATACCAAATCATTTATGCCGATCCGCCATGGCCAGAACATGGCGGCGGAAAGATCAAAAGGGGCGCGGACCGGCATTATCCACTTATGTCGGTCAATGAAATAAAAAGTCTGCCTGTTGAAAAAATAGCCCTTGAAAACTGCCATCTTTATTTATGGGTGACTAATAATTATCTGCCGGCCGGGCTGGAGGTAATGAAAGCATGGGGATTCACTTACAAGACGACTATCACGTGGGGTAAAGACAGAATAGGGCTCGGACAATATTTCAGAGGTCTGACGGAGCATTGTCTTTTCGGTACAAAAGGGAAGATCCCATACAAGATCGTCAACGGCAAAAGATCGCAGGGACGCACCTTGTTTATAGCGCCAAAAACTTTCCACAGCGCGAAACCTGAAGCCATGCGGGAGATGATCGGGAAAGTAAGTTCAGGTCCCTCCATTGAATTGTTCGCCAGAAAAGCTGTCTATGGATGGGACCGCTGGGGGAAAGTGCAATGAACATGACACACGTAGATCTTTTCACCGGCATTTGCGGATTTACCCTGGCGGCGCAATGGGCGGGGTTTGATACCGCCGCCATGTGCGAGATAAACCCGTACTGCCGACAACTTATTAAACTCAGATATCCAAGGATAAAAGTATATGGAAACATTAAAAAATTATCATGGACCCGTTTTATTGCCGACACCCAACACACTGGATCACATGAGCCCGAAAAGCGAAAAGGCTCTGGAAAGGGAAAAAACGGTAAACAGGCCGGGAAGAAAACAGGTTGCGAACTTAAGGGACAGGATTGCTTTGCTCCCGACCCCGAATTGCATCGATGCGACAAACCGGAAATATCAGCGGAGCAAAGGCCGCATAATAAAAACCTTGCCGGGGGTATTACACTGCTTACCGGAGGATTCCCGTGCCAGCCTTTCAGTGTTGCCGGAGAGCGCAGAGGAGCGGATGATGACCGTTTCCTCTGGCCGGAAATGTTTAGAGTTGTCAAGGAATTCCGGCCGGCTTGGGTTATTGCTGAAAATGTTGGTGGACTCACCAGCATGGTACAATGGACAAATATCCTTGAAATGGCAGGTGAAGCCGATTTTTTCGAAGAGGTGGGAAAGATATATGAAAGAACCGGCGACGGAATCCTCAATAGAATCTGTAACGATCTTGAAACGGCGGGATACGATGTCCAACCGATTATTATTCCAGCTTGCGCCGTCGGCGCATCGCATAGACGGGACAGAATCTGGATTATTGGCCACGCCGAATGCCGGGGATTGCCAGGGGACGCATGGGGGCGGTCAGGGGAAAAGCCTGCGAACGGATATAGCGACGCTTTTGCCAACCGCGCAGGCTCGGGATTACCGCATAGCCATGCTGCCAACCCCGACAAATTCAACACTTACGATTCAGGACATGGCGCAGGCGAAATACTCCGGCAACGGGGGAAAACGCCCGAAATACGGGGATGCAAAATTACTGACCACTCCCAATGCACGGGATTGGAAGGACACTCCGAATATGGCGAAAACCCGCAAAGACGGTCGATCAAAAGTAGATCAGTGTTCCCGTCAAGTTGGGGACTCAACTGGATTGATGTTGCAAGCCGCCTTTGCAGAGTGGATGATGGGCTACCCGTATCGCTGGACGGATTTAAACTGTCAAAATCCCGACACAGAATGGAACGTCTTAAGGGACTTGGAAACGCCATCCTCCCGGAACTCGCATACCGGATAATCGGTGCGATAGCTGCGATTGAAAGGGGGGAAGTATGAGCAATTTGTATTCCGGCGATGTTTTAGACGTATGCTGCTCCTCCCGCATGTTCTGGTTTGACAAGTCAGATCCTCGCGCAGTTTTTGCGGATATACGCTCCGAGAAACACATACTCATCGACAATACTAGACTGCCTGGCAGCCG
>JBAYFV010000114.1:0-10245 GCA_041666985.1 Victivallales bacterium | reverse complement strand
TGGTGTATGCTTTTTTCGTTGAGAAGCAGCATGCTCAGCACGTTTACCGCAAGTCCGATCACTGCAATCAGAATCGCTTCATTGTATCTGATCTCCAGCGGTTGGAAAAGCCGGACGATTGAGACGTATCCCATGAACAGGCCGACGAATCCGAGAATTATTCCGCTGGTGAAACCGCCGAGAACCTCGAGTTTCCAGGTGCCGAACGTGTAACTTCTGTCTGACGCATGGCGACGGGCGAATATGAAGGCGAGAAGCGAAATTGTGAGCGCCAGCGCATGGGTGCTCATGTGCCATCCGTCGGCCAGCAGGGCCATCGAGTGGTAAAGCCATCCCGCAATGATCTCTATGAACATCATTGCAAGAGTGATGAGAACCACCCAGAATGTCCTTTTTTCAGCCTTCCCTTCCGTAAGGCTGAATATATGCGAGTGCTGATAAGGAGATATGTCTTTTGTATGCATGGCAATTCAAATTCCAATTTTCAAACAAGCTCAAAACAGAGAAACCAAACCAAGAACATGCCTTGCGGCATTGACTACAAACAAAACCGACACAACCTAAAGCAGTGAACTCCAGCAATTCCTTCAACTGTTTGTAGTTAAGCCCGCAAGGGCTGTTCTTTTGTCTTATGCATTTTGTTTAAAATCGGGATACCTGTTCCCTTCATTTATTCTGATTCCTGAATTTCTTCAAAATTTTGTGCCTCTGTGCCTTTGTGTTTATTGCTGGCAAATCCTGCCTTGGAACTACTTCACTTCTTCGACCGTCAGTTCCGGAGCTACGAATTCGCGGAGCTTGTCCTCGACAGTGTTTTTCAGTGTTACGCCTGAAGCCGGGCATGTCGCGCATCTTCCGCAGAGGCGGACAATCACGTTGTCGCCCTGAATGTCAATCAGCTCGATGCTGCCGCCGTCTTTCTCAAGCATCGGCTTTATTTCCTTGTCTATGACTTCCTGGACTTTCATGACTTTCTGTACGGTTGTCATTTTGTGAGGGGCGGGGGGTGCTGCGGGCTTTTTGGACTCCACCCTCCACAGTTCGTCGAGGATATGCTGGATGTCGTCGAGACAGCATCCGCAGCCTCCTCCGGCTTTGGTATAGTTTGTGATCTCCTCGGCCTTGTGCAGATTGTTAATCCGGGCGACTTCGCGTATTTTCGTGTCTGTCACACCGAAACACTTGCAGACGACGGCTCCGTCATGATCGGTGTCGGTGACTGCCGCCTTCTCGCCCCTGTAGTTTGCGATGGCGGCCTGGAGAGCTTCCATTCCCATGACGGAGCAGTGGAGCTTCTCCTCCGGGAGTTCGCCGAGAACATTGACGATGTCCTTGTTGGTGACCTTTGCCGCCTGTTCAAGAGTCATTCCCTTCACCAGTTCCGTCAATGCGGACGATGAGGCGATGGCGCTTGCGCAGCCGAAAGTCTTGAACTTGACATCAACTATTCTCTTTTTTTCCGCGTCAAGCTTGATGAAGAGTTTAAGCGCGTCGCCGCAACGTATGTTTCCGACTTCGCCCACGGCATCGGCATCCGGTATTTCGCCTACATTTTTCGGATTCAGAAAGGAATCCATCACTTTTTTATTGTAATCCCACATAAAACACCTCTGTTTTTGATTAGATCATCACTTGTATTTTTCCATCTCGGCCTTGACTTTGCCGACGACGAATTCGACAATTCCGTCAAGCGGAAGCAATGTGCTTTCCTTCTGACCCCTGATCTTGAATTCCACCTGGTTGTTCGGCAGATTCTTGGCTGAAGTTATTATTCTGAACGGAACTCCGACAAGGTCGGCGTCGGCGAACATGAAACCGGCTTTTTCACCCCTGTCATCATAGATGACCTCGATGCCTTTTGCGGTCAGTTCATTGTATATTCTGTCAGTGATCTCGATGTCTTTGGTGTTCGGGCTGAGGGAGCAGATATGGACATGATATGGCGCTATGGAAATAGGCCATATCGGGCCGTAGGCGTCACAGTTTTGCTCTATCACCGAGGCCATTGTCCGTCCGATGCCGATGCCGTAGCATCCCATTATGATCGGATGCGCTTTGCCGCTCTGGTCGAGGAACGTGCAGTTCATGGAGGCGGAATATTTTGTCCCCAGCTGGAATATGTTTCCGACTTCAATGCCGCGCTTGAGGAGAAGCGGCTGTCCTGTGAGCGGACACGGATCGCCTTCGCGGACTGTCGCTATGTCGGCGATTTCTGCGCCCGGCAGGTCTCTTTCGAGATTGAAATTCCTGTAATGGTGATCAATTTCATTTGCTCCGACGATCAGGTTTGATGAACCGGCAATTGAATTGTCTACAACTATCCTGATTTTTTTCGGATCCAGGGCGAGGGGGGAGGCGTAGCCCGGCTCGGCTCCGGCTTTCCTGATCCTGTCGTCATTGGCGAATTTCAGATCGTTTGCCATGATGAAGTTAATGAGCTTGCTTTCATTGACCTCGAAATCTCCGCGGATCATCGCGAAAACAAGATTGTCGCCGTCATCAATGTAGAACACCGCCTTGCCGGTGTTCTCCGGTTTCATCCCGAGAAACGAGGCGACTTCCTCGATGGTCTTTTTTTCAGGAGTGTAGACTTTTTCCAGGGGCAGGGCGGGGGCGTTTTCATATTTCCAGGCGGCGACCGCGACTTCGCGGTTCGCCTTGTATGACCCGTCCGGCGACATGAATACCGTGTCTTCTCCGCAGTCCGCTATCGCCATGAATTCATGTGATACGTTCCCCCCCATCATGCCCGGATTCGACCGGATTGAAACGCAGTCCCTCATGCCGACGCGGCGGAAGATGTTTTCATAGGCCTTGTGGGCGGTTCCATAGTATTTGTCGAGACATTCCTGCGAAGTGTGGAACGAGTAGGCGTCCTTCATTGTGAACTCCCTGACACGTATCATTCCGGCACGCGGCCTTGCCTCGTCGCGGTATTTTGTCTGGATCTGGTAAAGCATCACGGGCAGCTGCTTGTAGCTGTTGACCTCCGTCCTGAGAAGGTGTACTACGGCCTCCTCGTGGGTCATGCCAAGCAGCATATCCTTGTCGTTCCTGTCCTTGAAGCGGAGAAGCTCGGGCCCGACGGTGTTTAATCGTCCGGATTCCTGCCAGAGTTCCGCAGGAAGGACTACGGGCATCTTGACCTCCTGTCCGTCAATCGCCTCCATTTCCTCGCGGATTATCTTCTCGATCTTCTGCGTGATCCTGAATCCGACAGGCAGGACTGAATATATCCCGGACGAAACCGGACGGACATAGCCGCCCCTTATGAGAAATTTATGGCTGACAGTTTTCGCATCCTTGGGTGCGTCTTTTATGCGGCGTCCGACTAATTTTGACATTCTCATGATTTGCGATTCCTGTTAGGGTTTGAGGCGCAGGGGCGCATGGTTTATTTTTACACAGCGTGCAATTTTATAGCCGGATTCACCTTGTTTCAAGGGGTGATATGATTTGAGGGGGAAAGAAAAAACTGAATCGGGCTTTATAATTCAAAAAATGAAGGTTATAATAAGGCCGGTTGCAGATGTTTCCTCAATATAAATTAAGATTGTCAGGTTGGGAAATGACCATGAGAAATACAATTTTGAGTTTTACTTTTCTTGCCGGTGTTCTTTTAATATGTTCCGGATGCGGGACATTCCATGCGTTGACCTATGACGGTCACAACACCTACCGGACTGTTGAAGCCACCAATTACGGGTTCACAAGGAATTTTCCAAAGTCATTCACTGTTTATCCCTTCAAGAACACAAGCTGGTATCAGGAGGCGGCGGACAGGGGGCGTCAGGCCGTTTATCAGGGATTCACCCTGATAGGCCCCTGCACAAGGCCTGATGAAACGGAAAGGCTCGCGGCTCAGCCTTACAATGCGTCCGATGCCTTGAAGGTCGCAAGACAGCAGAACAGCGATGCGGTGATTATTGGCGAAGTGATGAATCAGGATCATTTCTGGTTCTTCCTGATGTCCTATTCATATGTAATGCTCAAGATAAACATTTACGACACCAGGGACGGAAGACTTATTTATTCGGGGAACACCTGGGGCATAGATTCGGATTTCGGTCTTTCAATCCTGTCTCCTGTCACTTCCATTATCGATCACATAAACTGGTCCAGGCTTACACAGGGGCTTTACTACCGCTGTGCCATGGATTTTGTCCATGACGTGAGACCGGATGTGACAGTGACGAAATAGGGGTTCCCTGAAATTTTCAAATTGAAAATCTCATATTTCATGAAATCATCCAGGACACCAAGTGATTAAAACTGAAAAGCTTCCAGGGCTTGGCGTGATTGTCGTCGCCGGCGGCAGCGGATCGAGGTTTGGCGGATCGAATAAACTGCTTGCGAAAATCGCAGGAATCCCGGTATTCATTTATTCCCTCAGGAATTTTCACAGCCTGTGCCCGCCCGGAAATCTTGTCCTGGTTGTTAAAGAATCGGAAACTGCGAAGTTCGCGGATGCGCTCAGGAAGTTCCTTCCGCAGGTCAGCGTGAAAATAGTCTCCGGCGGAAAAACAAGGATGCATTCGGTTGTAAACGGTCTTTCCTCTCTGCCCGAAACTGCGAAGTTCGCAGCAGTCCATGATGCGGCACGGCCCATGTCCACCGCCGAACTCCTTTTTTTATCGTATGGGGCCGCGAAGAAACACGGTGGTGCGGTAACGGCAAAAAGGCTGACTGACACTGTCAAGCGGACTGACGACAAATGTTTTGCAGTTGAAACCCTTGACAGGGATAACCTCTGGCGCGTCGAAACTCCGCAGGTTTTTCCGGTGGATGAACTTAAAGCCGCCTACGGGAAGGCCTTTGCCGAAAAGCTTTTTCTTACGGATGATTCAGCCGTCATGGAGAATGCCGGCTACAGGCCTTTTCTTTTAGAATACAAACTGCCGAATGTGAAAATCACCTACCCCGAAGACCTCGAAATCGCCGAAATGCATTTCTCCAAATCCAAAACAGGACAGACGACTGACGTTTCGGGCAAAAACATCGGTGAAATAGTCGCCGCCGATTACCGGACAGCCAGGGTCTTTGAAAAATACGGGATTGACTTCTGTTGCGGAGGAGGGGTTGCACTCGCGGCAACCTGCAGTGGAAAAGGAATCGACCTTGCCGTGATAACAGGGGAGCTTGATGCGGTGAAGAGTGAGCCGGTTGAGCGGAGCCGGGATTACTCCTCGTGGGAACTGCCGTTCCTGGTAGACTGCATCATTAATACACACCACTCCTATATCAAGGAGAATACCGGACAAATTGCCGCCTGCGCCCACAAGATCGTCGCTGTCCATGGCGTTCACCATCCCGAATTGATCAGGATCGCCGCCATATTTGACAAGATTGCAACCGATATGGCGGCTCATCTGCGGGAAGAGGAGGAGATTTTTTTCCCAGCCGTCAAACGGGCATACGCAAACAGAGAGACAGGTTCGGCGGCGGACGGTAAAGACATCGAAACGATCAGGACATTTCTCAAGAAGCTCGTTCATGAACACGAGGAGATTGGCGATGCGGTCCACACAATCCGCCATCTCGCAAAGGAATACGCCATACCTGACGATGCCTGCAATACCTTTGTGCTCACCTACCGGAAACTCAGGGAATTCGAGGACGACCTCCACAAGCACGTACACCTTGAAAACAACATCCTTTTCCCTAAAGTGGAACAATGCTGCGGGGATATGGGCTCATGAGTGTAACTTCCCGCCAGGTTCATACCCTAACGCCCTTTGCCAAAGTCAGCGGCGCCGGGATCACATATCCGACCGGGGATTCAGAATGATGAAGGCGAGTCCACCTGTCTACGTGCTGGCAGCGCTAGTCGCCATGCTGGCGGCTCACATGCTGGTTCCGATCGTGCGGATCATCGCATTTCCCTGGAGGCTTCTTGGGGGCGTTCCGCTGCTTTTCGGTGCGGCGCTCGTTTTTTACTCCCTCCGGCTGTTCAGGCTCCACAAGACCACCCCCGAACCATTCGGCGTATCGGGTGCACTGGTCACGAGCGGGCCGTTCCGGGTTACCCGAAACCCGATGTACGCCGGAATCCTTCTGATGTTTTCCGGAATCGCATGCCTGTTGGGTACTGTGGGGCCGTGGCTTGTTGTCCTTCTGCTCGGCATGGTGTTTGATATTGTCTTTGTCCGGCGCGAAGAGGAAAGGATGGAGATGATTTTCGGGGATGCATACAGGCGCTACAAGACCCGTGTGCGAAGATGGATATAGCTGTGTCGTCGGGACAATGAAAAAGGAGGCACAGACAGACAAAGCAAAGAGGAGCATAAATCTACCGTCGTGCGCATATGCCTGTTTTTCAGGGATTCCCTGAAATTTTAACAAAAAAGAACATTTAAACAATAAAATTCCTGATTTTACGCTATATTCCGGTAAACCTAATAGTTCGATGTATTTGTAAATTTGCTGAAACATGGAAGCCGGCTGTGTACGCCGGTTTTTTTTCTGACGATGAAAGGTAATCTTAAGCATGAAAACAAGAGCAGACATACTGCTGGCGGAGCAGGGGCTTTGCGAAAGTCGCGAACAGGCGAAACGTCTTATCCTTGCCGGAAAAGTCAGGGTGGGTACCGACAGGGTCATCCAGAAAGCCTCGGAAATGCTGGACGGCGGAACTGTTTTGAACATTGAGGAGAATTCTCCGTATGTGAGTCGTGGCGCCTATAAGCTTCTGCCGGCGCTTGAAAAACACCTTCCCGATTTGACAGGACTGGTCTGCCTCGATGTCGGCGCCTCAACGGGCGGTTTTACAGATCTTATGCTACAGCGCGGCGCTTTGAAGGTTTATGCGGTGGATGTCGGAACGGCGCAGCTGCATTCAAAACTCAGGAGTGACCCGCGCGTGATTTCACGCGAGAATGTCAACGCCCGTTATCTTGATGAAACGTCTATTCCTGAAAAGGCCGATGTGATGACGATGGACATATCGTTTATTTCCGTGATGAAAGTTCTGCCTGCGGCAAACAAACTCCTCAAGCCCGGCGGCCTGGCTTTCATTCTTGTAAAACCCCAATTTGAAGCCGGAAGAAAGGACATCGAGAAGGGCGGAGTTGTAAGGGATGAAGCTGTGAGGATGCGCTGTGTCAGCGAAGTTGCGAATTTCGCGGAAAAGGAACTTGCATACTCGCTTGTCGAAGTGATCCCGTCTCCGATACTCGGCCCGAAGGGAAACCAGGAATTCATGACGGTGTTTTTGAAGGGGCTTCAAAACTCAGCACTCGTAACGAGTGCTGAGTAACATGCCCTGTGGCAATAAGTTAAACGCATTGTTTTCTCTAAAGAAAAACCTCGTGCTTTGATTTTTTGTTGAGGCGACCGCAATGCTTTCCAATTAATCTCGGGCAGGAATGTCCGAGTTGCTTTTGCAGATTTCCAGCGCTCCGGGGAAGGCGCTGAGGGCGCGTTCGAAGATTCCGAGGGAGTATGCAATTGCGATCCCGTAGTTTGTGATCGGGACACCGGCTTCGCGGCACTGCAGGATTCTTGAGAGAAGGAGACGCCTGTTGAAAGTGCAGCCGCCGCAGTGGACAATCAGTTTGTATTTTTTTATGTCATCGGGAAAGTCACAGCCCTGGGTGTGTTCAAAATCAAGCTTCCCTCCGACGTACTGTGTCAGCCATCTCGGGATTTTTATTCTGCCGATATCTTCTCCGATCGGATGATGTGAGCATGCTTCCGCCATCAGGACTTTGTCGCCCGGTTTTAAATTCCCGATTGCCATTGCCCCTTCGACAAATGTGTCGAGGTCGCCTTTGAATCTCGCGAAGAGTATCGAGAATGAGGTCAGCGGAATATTGTCCGGGGTGTCGGCGGCGACTTTGAGGAAGCTCTGCGAATCGGTTACGACGATATTGGGAGGACGCCTGAGTCGTTCGAGGGCGTCGCGAAGTTCGCGTTCCTTCACCACCATGCAGTACGAGTCATTGTCGAGAATGTCGCGGATGGTCTGCACCTGCGGAAGAATCAACCGTCCCTTCGGGGCTTCGAGATCAATCGGGACTACAAGCACCGCCATGCTTCCGGGGGGCAGGATATCTCCGATGATTGATTTTCCGGACATGAATTCCTCCGGCGCATTTTTTATCAGGATGTCCCGGAACTCGCTTATCCCTTTTCCGTCTTTGGCAACGGTTTCGACATATGGAACCTTCAATGAATCAAGTTTCTTCAGCAGTGACGTGTCCGGCCTGGCGATGTCGGTCTTGTTTAAAACCACGATTGCCGGAGTCTTAAGTCCCGTGAACTTCGCAACCATCTCGTCTTCGAAGTTCCCCCATTCACTGGCGGTGGCCACAATGACGGCCACATCGGTGCGGTCAAAAACCTTTTTTGTCCTGCTGACGCGCATTTCGCCGAGCGAACCGGTGTCGTCAATGCCCGCAGTATCAATGAAAAGCACAGGCCCTATTGGCAGAAGCTCCATTGGTTTTTCAACCGGATCGGTGGTTGTCCCGGCAACATCTGACACTATGGATACCTGCTGGCGGGTGAGGGCGTTGAGGAACGAAGATTTTCCGACGTTTCTCCGCCCGAAAATCCCTATGTGTAACCGCAATCCCCTTGGTGTGTTCTGCATAAGCCTTCTTTTAATGTGAAGTGCTTCAGCACTCCATGTTCAACTCCCGAGTTTCATCACGTGCTCGGCGGATGCAAGCTCGTCGAACTCTTCAGCTGAAACCATTTTTTTTTCAATCGCGATCTGCCGGACGGATTTTTTCGATCTGCGAGATTCGCAGTTTATTTCCTGTGCCTTTTCATAGCCGATTTTTCCGGCGAGGGCGGTTACCGTCCCCGTTGAATTTTCCACATGTCTGCGGCATTCATCCTCGTTCACCTTCAGTCCTTCGACACAATGGGAGCAGAGTATTGAAACAGAGTTTGCGAGAAGGACGATGCTTTCAAGGAGGGAATCGGCAATCAGCGGCATGAACGGATTCAGTTCGAGGTGCCCCAGGGCGCATGCGTTTGCCACGACTCCGTCATTTCCCATGACCTTGAGGGACGCCTGTGTGACGGCTTCAGGTATTACAGGATTGATTTTCCCGGGCATTACAGTGGAACCCGGCTGGCGTGCAGGCAGGATGAGTTCGCCTATTCCGGCATCGGGGCCTGACGACATGAAACGCAAATCCCCGGAAACTTTCATGAGGTTGACAGCGCATGCCTTCATGATTCCGCTGACCTCCGCAAATGTATCGTTGTTCTGCGTGGCCTCGACAAGATTTTCAGCCCGGGCCAGTCCAAACCCTGTAAGATTCTTAAGATTCTCAACGACACGGAAAATATACTGGCGCGGGGCCGTAATGCCTGTGCCGATAGCGGTGCCGCCGAGGTTGACTACGCGGAGCCGCTCCTCGCATTTGCAGACCCGCCAGCGGTCGCGTCCGAACGCTTCGGCATACGCGGACATTGTGCGCCCCATGGTTGTGAGTACGGCGTCCTGCATTTCGGTTCTGCCGACTTTCACGACATGTGCGAATTCCTTCTCCTTCCCCTGAAAAGCCTCGACAAGTGATACGAGTTTCTTTTCCAGTTCCCGCTGGAGTGTGATGGCGGCGATTCTCAGGGCTGTCGGATACGTGTCGTTCGTTGACTGGTGGAGGTTGATGTCGGCAATCGGATGCATGAATTCATAATCGCCGGGTTTTCTGCCGAGAATGACCAGTGCGCGGTTTGCGATGACTTCGTTTACATTCATGTTTGTCGAAGTGCCTGCGCCGCCCTGAAGAGCGTCCACGACGATATGATCATCAAGTTTGCCGGACATCATTTCCCAGCAGGCCTGCTGAATCGCTTCAAACTTGCCCGTGTCGAGTTTTCCGAGTTCGTGATTGGTTGTGGCGCAGGCGAGTTTTACGGCGCCGTATGCATGGATTAGTGCGGGATTTACATGGCGCCCCGACAATGGGAAATTTTCGAGGGCGCGCAAAGTCTGAATACCGTAAAGGGAATCCGCCGGAATTTTCATTTCACCGATAAGATCTTTTTCTGTTCTGATTTTAGGCACCTGACTCCTTTGAAACTTGTGTTTGAAGTAGCTCGTGGCTTTAGCCCGAGAATCTTCGCGGTCTAAAGAACCGCGCTACTATATTTGCAAAAGTTTCTTATTGAGGTAATTTCAAAACTACCCTGAGCCGATTCAAAACTAACGGAGGGCGGACTTTCCAGTCCGCCGCTTGAGTTAGATTTCCGCGGGTAAGAAAACCCGCGCTCCTTTAAATTTGAGTT
>JBAYFV010000113.1:0-10261 GCA_041666985.1 Victivallales bacterium | reverse complement strand
TTGTTTTATGAATCTGTTTGAAATTTGGAATTTTCTATTTTGAATATTGTTTGGTACTTGGAGTTTGAAGTTTGGAATTTATTTTGGTATTAAAAGTTGCGGCCCTTTGGCCGCCTAATTTAATATTTCCCCTATGGTAACAAGACCATAAAATCGGATGAACTTAAGAGGCAACTCAAACTGCAAGTGTTTTCCAGAATCTGAAAGCTCGAGTTTTCGATCAGGTTCAGTTGGAACAAACAGTCTTGCCTCGCAATCGGAATCAAACCTCATGCCATCCGGTTTGCGAATCTTCACTGTCATGGTTTCTCCCAACATTGGAAAAGGCAATGGATCGCGATGCATGACATAACCTATTTCAGGTTTATCCAATGTCCCCGCTGCATTCAGCACATGGAATACAAGATGATCGCGTTTTTCGGCGGCGAAAAGATGACAGAGGAGACCGTCCGGCGCATTTTGCAATGTCATATCCGCTTCAGTCAGCGCATCGCTTATGAATCCGCTGATTTTCCGGTACAGCGCCAGTTCTACCGCACCCGGCGATTTATAATCATAATTCGGCTCATCGTCCTTGATCATATGCAATGGTCCAAGCACTCTACGACGCAACGGACCTGTCCAGTCTTCAAGATTGATTGCGTATATTTGTCCTTTTCCATAACTATTCCAACTTGACGGCCGCTCGAATCCCCAAATATCGAAAAATGTTCTTGTAATCTGAAAATTTTCGTCTTTTGCAGCATTTTCCCCCGCCCAGATAATCTTGCCGCCGCTTTCGACGAATCTTTTAATCTTATCAAGTTCGGCATCTGACATGACGAACGCCTCATTAAGAATAATGATGTTGAATCGGCTCAATTCCCCCAATTCTTCTGGCAATATCAGATCATAGGGGACGTTTCCCAGCTCGCATGCAAACATCCACGAGGTTATATTTTCCCTGGTACGTCCCTCGTATTCCGAATATAAATCGCGCGTTGACCGGGAGAAATAAAAAGCGACTCGCGCCAACTTGTCTGCATGCTGCATACTCGCCTGATGCTCTTGCTCAAACTTCCGCAGTGGCTTTTCCCATGGATTCAAATCCAACGGTTTACAATTGGCGGTGCCGAGATATTGTATCCCGCTTGTCATCGCAAGCGCCCAGCAGAATTCAACCTGATCCTTCGCATGCGGATAAAACATCGCCGCTGCGGGAATGCGCCGATAGCGAGCCAAGGCGAAGCGATGATTATGCTCAAGCAACCACTCCGGCCAGGAATAGCGGATGATGTGTTCATAGGTGTTTTCGATCATCACCCAGTCAAGTGCGGGAAGCCGGTCAAAGCAGTACTGCCACGGATTGGACCAATAAATTTCTGTCGCGCTATAGTTGGGACGGAATGGATTCAGCCCAAGACTTTCATAATGCTCTTTTACTTTTACATGAAAACCCCTTACCGATTCTTCCCGAAACCGAATAATCGCGATATATGCAAGGAGATTTGTTCTTTTCTGGAACTCTTCAAATTCGGCATCGCTGGAAGGTAATTGATACCCCGTCAGACGTTTATATTTTTCCTGACAATAACAGCATGAACAAAGGCGGATTTCATCAGAAGAGCTACCGTAGAATAGAATATCATCGGTCATTATTCCATCAATGCCGAGTTTGTAAAGACTTTCAAGGTATTTCAGGTAAACATGAATAAAATCAGGATTATTTGGGCATAAAATGTTCGCCCCCCACTCATCAATATAATGCGGCTTCCTGCTCGCAATGTCGATTTGAAACATGTCTTTCAAGTTCTTGCCATCAATAATGATATTGCCAAGACACTTTTCCTGAAAGTCAGGCCAATTATGATACGACCCCTTTCTTTTCCCAAAAACCCGTTTTTCGGCGAAGGCAAGCCGTTCTGGAGTGTCGAGACAGAAATGTAGCGATGCAGAATGATGCTCGGTGTAAAAAATATTGTTCTTATGACATGCCAACACTATTTTTCCAATCGTCCTGTTGATGATATCCCACCAAGGATAAAACGACCATCTGAAGTGGGTGATGCTGAATCCAATGATGTGGTTGATGCCAGTATCACTATATTTCTTCATTGCACGGTCAAAATCACTCTGCCCCCATTCAAATATATGCGGCTCGTCATACCAGAAATACGCAAAGGTGTGTTTCCACTTATCGGTTTTGCGTTGAGACTGTACAATGTTTCGAGATTTCACAGCCATGTTTTCCTCCACTCTGTTGTCAGTTTCATTGCTTACGGATTCACGCTATCGCGCCATGTCGGACGCAGGCGCGAATCATTAAAAAAATTGTAGCCTTTGACTTGGTCGACGTGTCCATCCACATACAAGACATTCTGCATCCCGTCGTGACGGACAATCGCCGGCATTACGTATGTAATCCATTTTGTCTGATCGTCCAAGTATGTTCCGGCAGGACAAAATGAACTCCAATAGCAGTCCAGGGCCAATCCTGTGATTTCCGGGTTCCTTAATCTTTTGACGGCTCCGCGGAGAAAACCCGTTGCAAAAAGATAATAATTGCCACCATATGAACGGTAATATATATTGCTTGTTTCTGCGGGGCACTGGTAAGCCATCGCCTTTTTTTTCAATATAAGCGAAGGGTACTCATACGGTACTTCTTCTACCAGATAAGAAGCCGAAAGAAAAAAGTAAACCGACCCCTTTCGTGAATCGGGAATAACCTCTCCTTCATAAGTCTGTGTCAACATGACACCGTCGTAATCGTTGAGATACATTGATGCGGACGCGCCTTGCTGTTTCATGTTTCCCGAACAAACAATAAGTTTCGCCTTGTCCTTGGCGACCTTCAATGCCGGCAGGAGCATCCCGGCGAGAATTGCGATGATCGCGATTACAACGAGGAGCTCGATGAGTGTGAAGTCGTTGAGCCTTATGGCTTTGCGGCTCGACGGCACGATGGCTTCCTTGTAAATATCCACGTTAGAGCTGCGTGTCTTCTTCCCTGCCTCCAGTTTTTCAAAGTGCGATTCCATTTTCCACCTCCCGCTCATGCTTTTGTTGTGCTATTCCCTCACCCTTCTCCAGGCAATTTACAGGTAAATATTTTATATGTGTTTCCGGGATTCTGCCTTTAAGCATTTCGTACAGCATCAGAGCTGCTTCCCGGGCAAGATCGGAAAAAGATTGTGTCAGCATGTCAAGGGGAACTGGGATCCTGAATTGCAGGCTATCCTGCTCCGATATGGATATGATATGGATATCTTCCGGAATCCTGAGTCCTTTGCTGAAAATCGCCTGCAATGCTCCCGTTGTCGCTATTTCACCGCCGCAGATTATAATTTCCGGCTTGTCGGACGAGGAAAGAAGTTTAAGTGTGTCTTCTACTGCGATCTGCCGTACATCTTCAGCCTTTTTAAGGATGTCGTATGCGAAAGTTTTTAAAGATATCTTCGAATTCCCGCAGAGATTCGCAAACATGTTGCTGTCTTCCCTTGAAGTGGTAGGACATATAAATGCGGCTTTCCTGAAACGCAATTCCTTCATCCTCCTGATTACCTTCAGATACATGTCGCTCTTGTCAAACATCACGGAATATATTTTTTCATGCGGTATATTGTTATTAACCCATACAAACTTCATGTTTTTCCCCTGAAGGCTGGAGATGATCCCGAGAGGCATCCTTGATGCCACTATCAGGCCGTCCACACCACTTCCCAAGACATTTTCAAGGACTGATATCTGGCTTGCCAAAGGCTGCTGTGAAGGGATGGGTGTAAATTTAAGGTGGAACCCGAATTTTTTCTGGATATCTACAATCCCGTGAATCATATCACCGATAACCGGGCTGTTCGTATCGAATATATCCAGAAAAATAACGCCTATGCTGAAGCAGGCGATCTGCCCGCTTTTTTTCTTCAGGGCTTTGCTGTTCACTTTTATTCCAACACCGGGTCGGGCGCAGGTCAGTCCCTCCATTGAAAGAACGTCTACGGCCTTTTTGGCGGTAACCAGGCTGATTTTATATTCCTTTGCCAATTCCCTGAGAGTCGGCAGAGCCCAGTCATCCTGATGTGCCTCAGCCTCATCGGATATTCTTCTTTTAAGCTTTTCGCTTATGTCTATGAAAAGATGATTGCGCATACCCATGACCCTATATGTTATAGTAATTATATAACGATATAATAATAAAGTCAACAGGTTATAATGAGACAATTGCAAAAAATTACTTCAAGCCGGTAACGGCTCTGTCTTTTCCTTTTTAGCGGGCTTTAAGGTGACTCGGGATACCATCTCGAACTTGAATTGCGGGTGGTAGCGCAGTTTGCGCATTATTCCTGTTGAAGTCTTTCAAAACTTTTGCATTTGCCTCAATCTGCCATAAAGTACTCCTTTTGTGAAAAATCATATATGCCCCAAAAGAAGCACAATTTATTGAAAAACACGTCCGGGATAGGTCTTGCGACCATCGTCTCGCGGATTCTGGGTCTTGCCAGGGAGATGCTCCTTTCCAGAATTGTGGGGGGAGGTGAGTACATGTCCGCCTGGGCCATGGGATTCATGATTCCCAACCTCCTGAGAAGACTTCTGGGTGAAGGCGCGCTCGGAACCGCACTGGTACCGATCATGACCCATACTTTCGAAAATGAAAGCAGGGATTCCGCAAGAAGAAAATTAACAGTGATAACTGCTGCGCTTGGAGTGATACTTGCACTGGTCTGCATTGTCATAGCGGCCGGTTCATTGATCATACTCCCTTTTCTCGGAAGCGCGCCGGAACGCGTGAAACTCATCTTCGAACTCCTTCCGCTTCTAATCCCGTACGCATTCTTCATATGCCTGATAGGGATTTTCGGTTCCGTGATGAACAGCATCGGAAAATTCTTCATGCCCGCCGTAGCCTCAATAACATTGAACATCGTGATGGTCCTGTGCCTTCTCCTGGTTTGCCCCTACTATAAGGACAATCCGAGACACATGCTTTACGCCTTGTCGTTATCCGTGCTTGCATCGGGGGTTCTCCAGCTCGTCATGATGCTGTGGATGCTTGAAAAGGAGAAGCTCATGCCGGGCATACAGTTAAGGAACCTCCTGAAGGAGCCTGTTGTCAGAGAATTGTATCAGCTCACAATTCCGGGAATAATTGGCGCGTCCGCCCTCCAGATAAGCTTTGTCATTGACCGCACCATAGCCTGCTACATAAGCGACTATGCTGTTCCGGCGCTGTATTTTTCGGACAGGCTCATCGATCTGCCGATAGGTGTTTTTGCCGTGGCAATGGGTTCGGTTGTCCTGACCGAGCTTTCCAGATACGCCGCGAAAAACGATATAGAGGGGATGTTGTCGTCTTTCCTTCACGCGCTCCGGAATATCCTTTTCCTCTGCATCCCCGTGGCCCTCTTTACACTTGTCTTCAGCAAACAGCTTATCCACATTTTCTATTTCGGCGGAAAATTCGGGGAGAGGGAGGTTGCTGAAACTCTATTGACAATGCAACTCTATTCTATCGGCATACCTGCCTTTTCCGCAGTGAAAATCATTGTGTCCGGCTTCCATTCCCGGAAAGACATGAAAACCCCGGTAAAGGTCGCCGTCAGTTGCATACTTCTGAATATAGTCCTATGTCTTATTCTCATGTGGCCTCTGAAGCAGGGGGGGATTGCGCTCGCAACCTCAATCTGTTCTTTCGTGAATTGCGGCGTACTTCTTTATTTTCTGAAAAAACAGCTGGGAACGCTCCATCTGTCCGCAATTCTTCCGAGTCTTTTCAGGACAATCGCCGTATCCGCCTATGTCCTTATCATATGCTGGTTCATATATCAGCCGATTGCGGGCATACAGGTGAAATATCTCCCTCGCGACCTGATTCCGCTTTCAGTCACAGGTTCTTTTTTCGTCGTAATGTACCTTTTCATCTCCTCGGTATTCCATAGCGCCGAGGCAGAAGAATGGCTGGGAATGCTCCGGAGGAAGAGAAACAGTAATCAGTGACCAGCGACCTTTGGGTTCACAACTTCAGTTGGGTGTTTAAAACTTAATGTCTGGAAGATATAAAATTTCCCTTGGAAATTTTATTGCACGTAAGGATTATTTGCTTTCTCGAAGCCTACTGTTGTCGCCTGTCCGTGTCCAGGAAAGATTTCCAGGTTGTCCGGCAACATGAAGATTTCCTCTTTTATTGATCTCATCAGGCTTTCATGACTTCCGCCGGGAAGGTCGGTCCGCCCTACAGAACAATGGAAAACCGTATCGCCGCTGAAAAGCGCGTTAAATCTCATGAAAAGAAAACAAACGGCTCCTCTCGTATGCCCCGGCGTATGAATTACGCGAAATTCGCAGTTTTCAATTTCATTTGCGGATTCCGGGAGATTCTGCACAAGCGGAATCCATGGGGGAAGGCAGTTGTTTGGGCTTCTGTAGAGCGGAAGATCGTCTTTGTGCAGATAAAGTTTCGATACGGGAAGTGTTTTCATCAGATCCGGAACTGCGCCTATATGGTCGACATGTCCATGCGTCAGGAGAATCCTGAAATCCTTGAATTTGCCCATGTCAATCCCATTGAGGATTTTCGCAGGTTCGGCGCCGGGGTCAATTATGTAGAGACAGTCATCCGTTTCCGAGGGAATCAGATAGCAGTTGACATCAATAAAACCTACGGAAACCGTGGTAAAGCGTTTCATGCTGGTATTTTCAAAAATATTGTTTTAACAGTGATTGGAGTGTAAACTTACAGCGTGTCTGAAAAAATAATATTCATGTTTATCGTTTTATTTATATTTCTCTCAGGCGGCAAAGTCGCCGGAGAGGAATGCGAGGGGGATTGTTCCCATATGAAAAAGATAGTCAAAGCCGATGAGGAATGGATGCGTTATCTGACATCCGAGCAGTTTAGAATCGCAAGGGGGAAGGGGACGGAGGCGCAATTCTGCGGATTGCTCAATGACAACAAGAAGCCGGGGATATACTATTGTGTCTGCTGCGCCCTTCCTTTATTCACGTCAAAACAGAAATTTGTTTCGGGTACAGGCTGGCCCAGTTTTTTCGCGCCGTTCAATTCAAGACATGTAGCTGCAAAAATAGATAACAGCCATGGCATGCAGAGAACGGAAATACTCTGCGCCAGGTGCGACGCCCATCTGGGACACGTATTCCCCGACGGCCCGAAACCGACAGGTCTGAGATATTGCGTCAATTCAGATTCCCTTTCCTTCATGCAGGACTCCTCGTTGTCAGAACAGAGAACAGACATGCGGAGAGCCACTTTCGGGGCGGGGTGTTTCTGGCACGTCGAAGAAGAATTCGCAAAAGTCAAGGGAGTGGTTTCAACCTCGGTCGGATTCATGGGAGGCAAAATCCAGTATCCGACTTACAGGGAAGTATGTACTGAAAACACCGGACATGCGGAAGTGGTCCACCTCGAATTTGACCCGAAAGAAGTGTCGTACCGGAAACTCCTCGAAGTATTCTGGAAAATCCACAACCCGACAACCCCCAACCGGCAGGGGCCTGATGTCGGCTCCCAGTACCGTTCAGCAATATTCTTTCATGACAAGGAACAGGAAGAGACGGCTTTGGAATCAAAGGGCAGACTTGAACAAAGCGGAACTTTCCAAGGTGAAATAGTGACGGAAATCAAAGCTGCGGGAGAGTTTTACCGTGCCGAGGATTATCACCAGCGATATGCCGAAAAACATGGTGCAGCCTGCAAGTACTGAATTGATAATCTTTCATGAAAAATTAAATGTGACAAAATGTAAAGGTTGTTTCTGTACGGCTCCTTACTTGAAATCGGTGAACGGAATCCAGAAAAACTGGAAGAATTCAGGGCCGACTCCGAGAAAGGGGCCGATTCCGGGAATCCATAAAACGCCGGTCTTGAATTCGCTTGATCTTGGCGTCACCCGGTCTTCATACCCGATTAGCAGGGCCATGTTGAACGTGGTTTCGAACTGCAGCCGTTGACCGAGATTGTCGTATGCCGAATCACGGAACAGCACAAATACCGGGAACAGAATAGTTGCCGTACGTACACCGTAGCTTGGCTCCGGTGTGAAATTGCCAAGAGTTGACCAGTAGAAAACCGGAAAGATCGGATATGCTTTCGAACCCCACTTGTCGGTGAAAATCTGTTTTTCGCCGTATGTAATGGACATGGCTGAATCGCCGGACGGCATCTGCTTCGCAAATTCCATGGCTGGCTTTGACAGCTCCGGCCCGCCAACCTTCCGGTTCAAGCTTCCGCATCCGGCCAGTACAAACAGTACAGCAGCCCCTGCCATGAGAATAATGATATTGCGCACTTGCCCTCCCTTCTTTTTTACAGGGTTCATACACCCCGGGAACAATTTAAAACATTCCGTTAAAATATCGTCTTGCCGGATAAAAGGCAAGAAAAATCATTGAGGCTGTTTCAAGTGATGCCGGTTCAGTGTTTTTTCTTAAATGAGGTAATTTCAAAATTGCCGAATCCAAGGTAGGGATGGCTCTCCGAGCCGTCCGTTTTGAGGCGGCGCGTTACGGAGAACACGCCCTACCTTCGCCAATTTTGAAATTGGCTCAAATATCCTGGGAATCCTGTTATCCCGTCAAAGTTGTTTTCGGCGTTTATTCGAGCCTCACGCGCGGGTCGGCCCAGGCATAGGCGATGTCGGACAGCAGGTTTACAAAAACAAAGATAAATGCAGTGACAATCACAAGCGATTTAATCATCTGGAGATCCGAGTTCATGAGTGCGTTGATTCCCGCATAACCAAGTCCCGGAATGCCGAAGAAGCTTTCAAGGAGCAGGCTTCCCGTGAAAAGGAACGGCAGCAGTGTTGTCGCCCGCGTAATGATTGGAATCATCGCGTTGCCGAGGAGATGTTTGCAGTAGACTGAATACGGTGTGCAGCCTTTTGCTTCGGCTGTCCTGAGATATTCACGGTTGAGTTCGTTGACGAAGACTGTCCTGTAAAACCTTACACCGCCGCCAAGTCCGCTGAGGATTCCGATAATCACCGGAAGTGCAAGATATTTCACCGAGCCGTAACCCCATACCGGAAACCAGTTGAAGTGGTAACCGAGATACCACTGTCCGAAAATGATGAAGACAAGATAGCTGATGCTCATTCCGGCGACAGACAATATCACGATTGCCCTGTCAATCCATTTGCCCCTGAACGCTGTTGAAACAAGGGCCAGGGCGATTCCGAAAACAAGTTCCCCGAAGAAAATAGGAAGCATGAGGAAAAGCGACGGCCACATTCCGCGCCAGAGGACATGACGTATGTCCTCTTTTGTCTGAAGAGTTTTTCCGAAGTTCAGGAAGCTCAGGAACGGGAAAGCGTCGGTGAAGCTCATGATTTCCCGGAATGACGCCAGCAACTGGCTGTCCCATGGAGTCTTATATTCCCTGTAGAATTCGACTGATCTCAGT
This sequence comes from Victivallales bacterium, assembly GCA_041666985.1. Taxonomy (GTDB): domain Bacteria; phylum Verrucomicrobiota; class Lentisphaeria; order Victivallales; family GWF2-50-93; genus GWF2-50-93. The sequence goes on along the minus strand of JBAYFV010000113.1, from coordinate 861 downwards.
TCAAGTGTTTTGTCGGTTGCCAGTGTTAGGTTTTTCCCTGAAGTCTGCAGTTCAATAAATTTATTTTTCCAGGAACTGGAAAAATAAACTTTACCTTGAAGGGCAAATATGCCCCGGAAGACGATACTCGCAGAGAGCTTCGTGTCCGCAAGTTCGAAGTTGCGTGTGAAAGATAATTTCCCGCCGTCAATCTTAAGGAATCCCTTGCAGTATTCGGCGGCACCCTCGGTTTTCATGCCGGAATATTCTTTTTTCTCGTTGAATCTGACTGACCGGAAGATTTCAGTTTTCTGCCAGTTGCCCCAGAACAGCGGTTTGTCGGACGACAAATCTTTCCTGAGCTGTTCGACTTCAAGAGGGGAGGGGTTTTTGCCGAGAAGGATTTCAGCCGGGTCGCCAGCCGCAAAACGGAAGAGGACGAACGTGAGGAGCATTACCCCCACTATCACCAGAATCGAATACGCGGTTCTTCTTAAAATATAACTCAGCATTGGAAATCCCGTGATTAAAAAATAAGCGTTGATTGCAAAAACAGAGAAATCTTTGTTTTATGCCCCACCGTTGGAGTTCACAACTTCAGTTGTGTCTTATCCTCAGCATAAATTTGCACGAACAGCATACCATACCGTGATGAATGCCAAAGACAAGAGAAATTTGTCTGACAATTGTAGAACAAATTCGCCGGATGGGGAATACCTTTTTTAACTGTTGAAATTTGTAATACCTTTATGTATTCAAATTCTAGATATTTGGAACAACTCCGTCTCTTCAAGACGGATGGGGGGTGTATGATTTACCTGTGGTTGAAATCACAGTCTTTATCACGCTATCCCGGGATAAAGAAAATACTTGGTGTCTTGG
>JBAYFV010000112.1:0-10349 GCA_041666985.1 Victivallales bacterium | reverse complement strand
GAAAGACAGGGGAATTCCTTATTTCATCGTATATTGCAGCGTGTGAACATGCTATGAAATGTTTTCCCGCAGTGGCATGGTTTATCAATGTGTATCTGTCACGACAAAACTCGATTCTTTCAAGGGAAGGTTCTTCCTCCCTGGCAGTTCCTTCCTTTGTGCGATTGGAAACTGGAATATCTGTGGCTTTTTTCCTTTGTCCTGCGTATGTATTCCTATCTCTGCTGTTATGCTTCGCGACCTTATATGATCTCCTGTTCGTTCTCTTTGTTTTATTTACTCGCTCGGGCACATGAGCGGCTTTTTGCCTTGGTGTCACTTTTCTACTCATTTCCGGCACTGTCCGTTTCCGTATATTATATATTTGTAGGAGGTGAGTTCAGCGAGTCCCATAGGGCCGCGGGCGTGGATTTTGTCCGTGCTGATCCCTATTTCAGCGCCCATCCCGAATTCTCCGCCGTCCGTGAAACGTGTTGACGCATTGTGATAGACAACGGCCGAATCCACCTCGTCGAGGAAACGTTTGGCGGAACTTTGGTTTCGGGTCACAATCGCATCGCTGTGTTTTGAACCGTAGGAGTTTATATGTTCAATTGCGGCGTCAAGAGTCGGCACTATCCCGACTGATATTATCAGATCAAGATATTCTGTCGTCCAGTCCTCCTCGGACGCCGCCTTTGCATCGCGGACGAGTTTGCGGAATTCGCTGTCGCCTCGCATCTCAACCCCGCATTTTTTCAGGACGGCGGCGATTTTTGGTGCGAACTTCGCAGCGATGTCCCTGTGGATGAGAAGTGTTTCTGCGGCATTGCAGACACCCGGTCTCTGGCATTTTGCATTCTCGACGATCTTGAGGGCCATGTTGGTGTCGGCTTCGGAGTCAACATAGATATGGCATATCCCCTTGTAGTGTTTTATCACCGGAATTGTCGAATTTTCAACAACCGCCCGTATAAGGCTTTCGCCGCCGCGGGGAATGACAAGGTCAATGTACTTGTCCATTTTCAGCATTAAGTTCACCGCAACCCTGTCTGTCCAGGGAATGAGCTGAACCGCTCCGTCCGGCAGTCCCGATGCGAGTCCGGCCCTGGTAAGGCAGTGCGCCAGCGCAATGTTGGAACTGATGGACTCTTTTCCTCCGCGGAGGATCACTGCGTTCCCCGCTTTCAGGCAAAGGCCGGCAGCGTCAACGGTGACATTGGGACGTGATTCATAAACAATTGCAATTACGCCGATTGGCACTGAGACCTTGTGTATGTCCAGTTCATTGGGACGAATCCAGGAGCCGAGTTCTTTGCCGACCGGATCCTCAAGTTCGGCAACCTCCCTCAGCCCGCTGGCCATTGATTTTATGGTTTTGTCGGTCATCGCGAGCCTGTCAAGCATCGCCGGAGACAGCCCTGACTTCTTTCCAAGCTCCAGATCTTTTGCATTTTCTTTTTTCAGGTTGGAGCTTTCGGCTTCAAGCGCGTCAGCCATAGCCCTCAGGCAGTCATTTTTTTCACAGCTTGTCATTGTCGAGAGTTTATGCGCTGCGAGCTTCGCCTTTTCCCCCATCTCAAAAAGGGTATTCTTCATTTCATCTTCGGTAAATGTCTTTTTCATTGTCTTGTCCTGCATTATGATTTTCTATTCCAAATATATTTTTTTTCTGTTGCAGAAAAAAATCAGCAAAGCACCATGTTATTCCTGTGGACAATCTCCTCGTCGCCGTCATAGCCGAGAATCGCACTTGCTTCAGAGCTTTTTCTGCCCAGGATCTTCCCGATTTCCCTGTCGCTGTAATTCGACAGTCCTTTTGCAATGGTGGCTCCGGCCCTGTCGCAGATTGCAACTGTGTCTCCCCGGTTGAAGTTGCCGTCCGTCCCGGTGATTCCGGAAGGGAGAAGGCTTCCCCCCTTCTTTGAAAGCGCCTTTGCCGCACCGTCGTCAACAATGATTATTCCGGAAGGTTTGGAGAAGAATGACAACCAGCGTTTTTTCGAATCCATCTGCTTCTCGGAAGCAGGAAGGAACAGGGTTCCCACGTCCTTGGCATTTATTATTTTAACAAGGATTTCGGGATCCTTGCCGTCGGCGATCCATAGATATTCACCGGATTTTGTCACAGTTTCCGCAGCGCTCAGCTTTGAGGACATCCCCCCCACGGAGAAGGAACTGTCATCCGTGCCTGTCGCCATCTTCCTTATTTCATCCGAGAGGTTTGAAACGACAGATATTCTTTTGTCGAGCTTGCCGTCTTTCAGGGAATGGAGTCCGTCAACCATCGTAAGCAGAACGGTGAGTCCTGAACGCGTCATTGTGGCGATGAGGGCGGCCAGCCTGTCGTTGTCGCCGAATTTCAGTTCATCCACCGAGACGGAGTCGTTCTCATTGACAATAGGGAGAATATTCTCGTTCCAGAGCGAGTAAATGCAGTTGAGGACGTTGAGGTGGCGTTCACGGTTCTGAATGTCGGCTGCAGTAAGCAGGAGCTGTGCGGCGTGGAAGCCGAATTTCCTGCACTCGGCTTCATAAAGCGACATCAGTTTGCTCTGCCCGACGGCGGCGAGCGCCTGTATTTCCGAAAGTTTCTTGGGTCTTGAGGTCATTCCCAGGGTTTTCATCCCGAGCCCGACTGCGCCGGACGACACGAGAAGCACATTGTATTTCTTCTCGCGGAGTTTTTCTATCTGAGATATCAGCAGGGATATCCGCGAAGTGTCGGTGAGCAGGCGTGTCCCCACCTTGACAATAATGCTTGACGCCTTTTTTATGGCTTTCTGTCTGGATGCAATATTCATTGTTTCCCCAAAGTTATTTCAAAGTGGCAAAGTGTCCGGGTTAAAGGGAGATGATTTTCAAAAATATGATCCCCTGGTCACTTTTCTCATATCCTTCCCAATCATCCGTCAATCCATTCGTCCATCCCGACTTATTTTGGACAGCAACGGTAAACATACATGATATTGAATGCGAAATCAAAAACATAAACGGTGAATGATTTTAGATAGTTCATCCTGCGACATCATTGATGTTTGTTTATTCTTCCGCTCATGCTATTATTTGTTAGAATATAAGGCAGGTGCGGGTTTCGGCCTGTCCAGGTCTTGGATATTGTTTGCGTTCATCAATGATAACGGCGTGTAAATTCGCCTACTGCGAACAGGCGCTTTATGAATGACAGATTCCTGGATTGTCAGTGGTTAGGCCCGCAAGGGCTGTTCTTGAGTTGTGTCTTGAAATCGTAAATCATCAATCAAAAATGTTCCCATGGGACCAATTGAAAAATTAAAGATATTGTCGGAAGATTCTCAGTACGATCTCGCCTGCGCCTGCGGAACCCGCAATGACGACAGGCGTCACCGCGGCGAGGACGGGAAGTGGCTTTATCCTGTGGCATTGCCTCAGGGCGGTTATTCCGTCATGCTCAAGACACTTCTTTCCAATGCCTGTTCCAACGACTGCAGGTACTGTCCGCTCAGGCATGATACGAATATCCGCCGATGCTCCCTTCAGCCGGACGAGATCGCAAAAGTCTTCATGGGATATCTTGAGAGGGGGAGAGTTTTCGGTCTCTTTCTCAGTTCCGGAGTGATTGACAATCCTGATTTCACCATGCAGAGGTTGAATGACACGGCAAGACTCATCCGCAGAAAATACGGATTCAGGGGATACATCCACCTTAAAATCATACCCGGCGCCTCGGATGCCGCAGTTGAGGAGGCTGTCGCCCTTGCCAGCGCCGTATCCCTCAACATTGAAACACCGGGGGAAAAGCACTTCAAGCTTCTTTCTGAAAAAAAGAATTATCTGGACGACATAATCCGCCCCATAAAACTCATGAGCAAGTTGACTGATAAGGGACAGAGGTTCTCCCGCGTGAAATGCACGACGCAGTTTATTGTCGGCGCCTCCGATGAAAAAGACAGCGAGATTGTCGATTACATGAAAGGGCTTTACGACAGGCTCAATTTCGACAGGGTTTATTTCTCGGCTTATCAGCAGGGGCTTGGTCATCCTGATATTCCGGGGGAGAAGAAAGAACTTTTCCGCAGCGATGAAGTGTTTGTGCGTGAACACCGTCTTTACCAGGTTGATTTCCTCCTGCGGAAATACGGGTTCCGGAAATCGGACATAGTTTTCGACAGTTCCGGTAATCTGAGTCTGGAGAAGGATCCGAAGGAACTCTGGGCGGAACGGCATCCCGAATATTTCCCGGTGAGAATAAACAGCGCCGACCGCGAATCGCTTCTCCGTGTGCCCGGTCTGGGGCCGGGAAGAGTTTCAAATCTGCTGAAAATCAGGAGAGATTCAAAGATAAGAGATTTGGCGACACTGAAAATCAGAGGCAAGACTCTTGCCAAATCCAGCCGTTTTGTGTCTTTCGAGTAGGAAGACATTCCGCGATTGAGAAAATACGGGAACCGTTGTTTCAAGAATAAATCGTCAGGGTTCCACTTAAAACTTGTCAGATAGCGACCATCGCAATTCTGTCAGCCATTTAATCGGTTCGCGTTTTGGCATCCGCACCATGAACACCTCTCGTTCGATGCCGGTCTCCGGTTTCACTGTCAGACAATTTTGCTGCATGAAATTCCATAGACCGTGTGCTGAAGACAGAGCGAGTGAGATCAGATTCCTGTTTTTTTCTTCCGCCGCATCGCACACCCAGTTCCATAATGCGGTGTTAACTTCACGGGATTCGGCGGGAGCGCAAAATTCGTCGAGCAGCACCCGGTCGGCTTCATATTCCAGGCGTGCATAACCCAGTGTTTTGTCTCCGCGACGGCAGAATGCGAATTCCGTCTTATCTCCGTTGTTCACAGCAGTGCCGTATCGGCGCCAGTATTCCTGATCGCGAAACAATTTGCCATTATAGGGCAAAACGGCGTAGAGTTTTTCAGCCGCCTCCAAATCCTCCCCGCCTATGCGGGTGAGACGGCGAATGGTCAGCCCGTCTGTCCGATCCAGGGTTTTTACGGCGGTCTGCTTCACCCCCTGATCGACAGGTTGATAGCCCAGGCCGGTATAGACGCGTGGCAGTGAAGTAAAGAGAATGCTTGGCAGGTTTTGTTCATCAATTACTTTTAAGACGTGGTTCATGAGATGCTTGGCAACACCCATTCCGCGATATTGTTCCGGGGTTGCCACCGATGCGATTCCCGCAGTCTTCTGCAGGCGATCTCCGCTTTGGAGCTGGAACATCACTGTTGAGACATTGCCCAGAGGTTCATCGCCCTGATACAGAGTGTGCGGCTCCCAGTTGTAGAGGGTATGCTCTCCGCGGATGATGTCTTCGAACAGTTTCTTTTCGACCGGGAAAACCTCCGCCAGCATTTCATGGAGACGTCTGAGTTCCAGTGGCTCCCTGGGAGTGCGAATTCCGCAATTTGATAAATCAAGCGCCATAAAGTTTTTCCCCCTCGATGAAAGTTGCCACACATTCATAATGCCCGTTCAATATCGCAATATTGGCTTTTCTTCCAGGTTCAATCGAACCCATCTCCTGATCCAGTCCAAGCAGGCGTGCCGCATTGGTGGAGGTGTATTGGGCGGCGGTGACAGCATCGAACCCGCAGACTTTGACCAGGTTGGAGAAAGCCTTATCCATGGTGATGACACTCCCCACCAATCCGTTTTTGAACGGTTCATCCCGCAGACGACCCGCCCCGCTCCTGGTGGAGTACCAGCGACCGTCCACCAGCTGATAATCGGCTGGCGGCAAACCGGCTCCGGTCATGGAATCTGTAATGGCGATGAAGCGGTGCGGATGCAGGGAGGCTTCCGCAAGGCGGACATATTCCGGTAACACGTGCTGCATGTCGCAAATCAGTTCGCATGACAGCTTTTTATTCTCGAGTATGGATTCCACAAGCCCGGGTTTCCAGACCCCCGGCTCAAGTTCGCCGGTACGGTCGAAGGTGTTGAAAAGATGGCAGACCGAAGTGGCGCCGGCGGCGGTGGACAGAAGCATCTCTTCACGGGTGGCTTTAGTGTGTCCCAGCGATACGGCTACGCCGTTTTTAACCAAAAGCCGGATCACCGCTTCGCTTCCCGGCAATTCTGGCGAAAGCGTCATGTATTTCAGAACGCCGGTTTCCAAATACCGACAACATTTTTCCAGGGACATTGGCTGCAGTAAGGTTGCATCCATCCCTCCTTTTTTCAAAGGATTTATAAACGGCCCCTCGAAGTGTGCCCCTATGATGACGGCACCTCTTCCTCTGGTGCGTTTTTGGGCTCTCACAGTGTTTTGCGCAAACTCAATGAAGGCGGCATCGGTCATGCTTGCGGCGGTGGGCAGAAACGCGGTCGTTCCATATTTCAACTGCAGTTCTGCCGCACCGGCCATGTCGTCTTCGCCAAACATGGTGTAGGGGCCGATGCCGTGAAGATGGACATCTATGAATCCCGGTACAACCAGATTTGAGCCGTAATCAAAAACTTCTCCTGATGCACAGGATGCAGTTTCCACCCGCGCAATTCGTCCGTGATCTACCGACACGGCACCGCATACCATGCCGTCAGGCGTGACAATTCTGCCTTTTATGCATTTCATGTTTGAAATCCTTGTTGAGCAAAGGGGGCTTTCGGCCTGCGAGTTGGCGGACTGGAAAGCCCTCCCTCCGTTATTTTTAATCAACATTCCATCCATAATGGATATATTCTATTATTATATCTTTCCCCGGTAAATCAACAGGTGAAATGATTATTTCGATATTTTCATGCAAGTAGGGGAATGGCTCTTCAGATGAATCGGGTTCAATTAGGCATCGGGTGAACTTACAGTTTCGCCTTCAGGGCGGTTGCGACTTCCGCATCGGTGAGTTTGAAAATCAGAATCGAGTAGCCTATGTTGTCGTCAGGTTTGCGCGTTTCGAGATATTTTGCGAGTTTCGCAAACCGAAGGAGCTGGTAAAGACGGTAGCAGTCGTTCCAATATTCATCCCCTTTTGCTGAAATGAATTCCCTGAACCTCTGCGGATTCTCCATGGATTTAAAGAACTCCGGCATTTTTGAACTCACTTCACCATATAGATTCTCGTCAATAACCCGTGTTTCGGGGTCGTCCATATTGAGGAGCTCGGGCAAATACACAAGATGGAGCATCGTTGCGCTGATGCAGTAGACTCCGCCCCCGAGGTCGAACGGGATGTCTCCTTCCTGTCCGTGATAGCTCGGGAGCTTCTTGACACCCGGCGCATAATGGGAGATGTCAGCGATACCGAAATACGAGACATAGACGTCGGTCTTCTTCTGGTTCAGAAGCCCCTTGGCCTTCAGCCATCTCCCAAGGCTCTTGAGATCCTGTCCCCAGTCGAGCGAACTGTCAACCAAATGCCTATAACCGTTTTTCGGCCCTCCGGCGAGCTGGTTGAAGTAAGCCAGATAATGAGGCCATATCGCGAGCGACTCGGCTAAGAACCACAGTAGCAGGAAACACGCAGACATTCTGAGATATGACGGGGATTTTTTCAGGAGCGGAATCGCGGCACCGGCAAGTATGAACGCCGCCGGATAAAGCACAAGCACGTGGCGCTGTCCGATGTTCATCCTGCTCACGACCGCGAATATCCCATAAACGGAGATCAGCACAACAAGCGGAGTGAAAGGCTTCAGTTTCGCAAGCGCCTCCGCAGATGGAAGCATCCTGATTTTCCTGATTGCCAGACAGGCGAGCAAAATGAAAATCCCGATGACCGGCAATGGTGTCTTCACCAGGCACGCATACGGGAAGAAATACCACCAGCCGGTGAGCCTGTACTCACCGTTGAGATAATTGTAGCGGTACGCCGAATTCTTAATCACGAACTGGAAGCCGAAGAGATAGGCTTCCGGCAGAAGCCTGTGCTGTCTCGAGAAATCAGTGACTTTTCCGACCAGCCCCGTGTCCCTCGTGATTCCCTGCCAGTTCCGCCCCATGATTTCGTTTCCGCCTTTGTCATCGTTAATCATGGAATACCTGAAGCCGAAAGACATCCAGACAAGGAAGACTATCACGATCGCATTTGTCATTCCTGCAAGAAGAAACGCGAAAAGCTGCGAAGCCTGCGTTTTAAGTTTGAAAGTCCTGCCCGGAAGGACAAATTCAAGTTCGGTACAGTCTTTAAGGCGCACCGCAATCATGATCAGATACATGGGGATTATCATGGGAGCCGACATTTTGGAAAGAAAAAGAGCTGAAAGGCAGAGAGATGAAAGCAGCAGCCTCGCGACTGTTATTTTCTTAAGCAAGTGCCATATCGCCCAGGATGACGCGATGAATCCCATGGCGGCGGCGAGGTCGGAAGTGACAAGGCGGGCATGGGCAAGAACTGTCGGACAGAATGCATAAAGAATCAATGAAAAGGCCGCAGAGCCGGGGCCGAATAACTTTCTTGACCAGAAATATACAATCAGGCCGAGACCCAGGCTCAGAAGGACAGTCATTGTCTTGCCGAGCATGAATATCCTGTCCGGATTATTCCCTTTTTTATAAAGAAAGTCATAGGCGGTGAGCCATTCATTTGCCTCGATTGACGGGTTTTCCGTATAAACTGGAACATTCAGTTTATTTTCAAACAGAAGGGGGATTGCCGCAAGCCGTTGTGGAAAATTGCCGTTTTCCGGGTTGATTCTGTAGTCGTCAAACTTCCAGTAACATAATCCCCCGGTGATATGGACTGTCTCGTCGAAAGTCGCCGATTCCTGGACCAGGCTGGTGAATGCAAAGAAGAAATGCATGAACAGAAGAAGCGCAACAAGGCACATTTCCGGAATGAATTTATGTTTTTTTGTAAAAGGCATGAAGCAGTAAAAATCTTTATTTCTGATAATTATTATGTTTATATATTTTTTCAGGAAGGCAGTGAAATCGCTTTCCTGAAAAATATTGCCTTACCTGTTTATGTCGAGCCAGCGGCGGTGCGCCCAGAGCCATTGTTCAGGGTACAGTCTGACGGTCTTTTCTATTTCATGGGTGAATTTCTGTGTTATCTCCCTGATGTCTTTTTCCTTGTCTCCGGTCGGCTTGTGGATTATCGGATCTGAAAGGATGAATTCGAAATTAAAGTCATCGCTGACCCTTCTTGGCATTAACACCAGTATCGGGACTCCGGTTTTGAGATGCAAAAGGGCTGGGGACGAGTGTGTGCTGGCCGGATGCCCGAAGAAATCAACAACGACTCCCTCTGTTTCACCGGCGTTCTGGTCTGCCATTATGGCAATGGAGTAGCCTTTTTTAAGTGCCACGAGAAGCGGTCTTATAGCGCCTTTTTTCGCAACAACCTCATGAGTGTGCCCTTCGCGGCGGCTGTTTATATAGGCACCTATTTTCGGGTTGTCAAAAGGCCTCATCACGCTGAGAAGCGGAATGCCCGAACTGATTGTGATGCCCTGTCCTGCCGCCTCCCAGTTCCCGAAATGGGCGCAGATGACTATGGACTGCTCGGATTTTCCGGTCGTTGAGAAGAAAAGCCTCTTTGACTGTTCAGACCCGCTGATTGTCAATATGTTTGCAATGTTCTTTCTTAGCATGAGTTGGCGGCACTTGAAGATCTCAAGCCCCACTTTTGCAAAATGAATGAAATTCCTGCGGGTGAGTTCGACGGCCTCGGCTTCGGTTTTCACAACCCCCGCATGAAGCAGATGCTGTATTGTCCTGTTCCTGTGCCTTATGTCGAAAATGAAAAATAGGCGTCCTCCCAGCTCCGCAATCTTAAAACAGAGCCACAAAGGCAGTATTTTAACAATGTTCATTGCCAGGCGAAAGAAGAAATACTCGAAATTTATCAGGAATATGCTTTTTTTGCTTCTCATAAGTGCATAACTTAGCCTCTTTATGCATATATACCTATGAACTTCCTTAAAAATCGCCCATAATTTTACTTTACTTTCGTGTCCATGTCCTGTAGTTTATGCCCTTTCAAAGCGTTTCGGTAGCTCAGCTGGATAGAGCAACGGATTTCTAATCCGTGGGTCGCAGGTTCAAGTCCTGCCCGAAACGCCATTTTTTTTGAATTCAGCATCAATTGAAACAGGTCATCAAACTATTTCGGAAAAGTTTAAAATTATGGACAGGATTATAAAGTCAATTGCGCGGGTGTGTCCGTTGGGGATTCCTTAACAATGTAGCATAGGCATCTTGCCTGTGTCTTAATTCTTCAAACATCCCCGGCAAGAGTGTGATAGACCTTAATGGGTGACAGGAATGCCCCATTTCTATTCCATTCATGTTTTCACTTGCCGGCAATCAATTTCAATTCAGTGAGCCGGTTTCAAAACTCAAATTTAAAGGAGCGCGGGTTTTCTTACCCGCGGAAATCTAACTCAAATGGCGGACTGGAAAGTCCGCCCTCCGTTAGTTTTGAATCGGCTCAAGGTAATTT
>JBAYFV010000111.1:0-10476 GCA_041666985.1 Victivallales bacterium | reverse complement strand
TTTATATTCCTGATCAGATCCGCCGCAAAAACAACCGCCCCGCTGGAAACAAAAATGACTGTAAGATGTTTTTCCCCGTAATAAGCGGATATTTCCCTGCCAAGCTCGGCGACTCTTCTGCGTATCCGTCTTTCGGCAATCAGCGTTTCTATTTTCCGGAGTTTCATTTCCTCGTTTTCAGGAAGGGGTAAGTCGTTAAAATAACCACAGCTCGCCTTAGAACACGTTGCTTCCGTAAGTTCCGCCCATGTAGTCGCTGAGGTAGTGAATCTTGATTTCATCTTCCTCGTGCAGCGATCCGATTATGTCGGTTATGGAAATAATCCCGCAGATCTTTCCTTTTTCTATCACCGGAATGTGATGGATCTTATGCCTGTTCATTACCTTCACGATATATTCAACCTCATCTTCTCCGGTTGCCACTATCATGTCTTTAACCATGATTTCCTGAACTTTAAGTTCACGGAAATTGTCATCGGCCGCACATTTTTTTATTATGTCCGTCTGGGCTATGATCCCGACGTATCTTTCCGGATTTCCAGGATCGGTCACCAGAAGACAGCCTACATTGTTCTCGGCCAGCTTCTCAGCCGCCTCTTTAATGGTCGCCGTCGCCCTTAACGAGCAGACTCCATGATTTTTAACTTTTTCAGAAAGAATCTTCTTCAGTTTCATTTTAAGCTCCAGTTATTTTACTTGTTAGATATTTTTTTGAAATCAGAAGACAGGCTTTCGGTGAAATCAGAAACTGCGTGCGACATGGCCCGGGCAAAAGCTTCAGGGGACGTATCATCAAGCTTCGCCCTGAATGCTGAGGTTTTCTCCAGGGCCGCAGCATTTGGATTCGCCTGAGCCGTTATCCTGTACTCCACAGTGAAAAGAACCTCTTTTTTCAGAATGTCGGCCTCGAAAGCGAGGATGTTCCCGGTAATTGCAACCCCGGATTCCCTTGAAGTTTCCCCGGGGTAAGACATCTTAAGATAGCGTCTCAGGAGTATGTCGGGAGTAAGGGCCCATTTGTTGTACTGATCCCTTAACAGCTCGTTTTTCTCCGTCCTGTAAATCATCTCCTGCCTATAGGGACCTGTTACGGCGAAGGAGCCGACTTTCAGGCATATCGGCGATTTCACCGCCTCTGGGTTGCCTATATCATAATATCTGACAGGTGTGAATCTTTCTTTTGTGAAAACACAACCCGCAATCATTAAAACTGCAACTGGAATCATCAGGACTCTGGTAATTGCAAGACGCGACATGAAATTTTCCCTCTTGTCATTTTCCAGTTTAAAATACATCAGATTAAAGTGAATTCAAAATATTAACATGCCCCGTCCGGACACATTCCCGTCAAGTTAAGGAATTTCCAATATCCGTGTCCTTCATCATTGGATACCGGATGTCCGGATATCACTTGAAAATCCCCTTGACTTTATTCCAGGTTTCATTCCCGATCCCTTTTATCGCCTCTGCGCCCGATCCGGCCACTTTGCCGATGGAAGAGTAGATGGACGTAAAGATTTCATCGGCGACTTCCCCGATTGAAGCGCCCTTCTCCTCTTTACCTATGTCTTTAAGATGTATGTCCGGGATGGGCATTGTTGTTTTTCCGCCCTGAAGAAGAACTGCGCTGAGTGAAACACCTGCACCGTTGAAATAGAAGTTATTTATCTGGACTTTCTTCCCCTCGCCGGCTTTTTTCGGAGCTTCCGCCTTCTCTTCCTTCGGCTTGTCCCCCTTGACAAACTTATCTATGTTACTTTTAATTTCACCAAGATTGCTTGTACCAAGACCGACTTCGTAAATGATTTGCGTTTCCTCAATCCTTATCTCGTCAATCACAAGTTTCCTTGACAATAAAGTGTCCATGTTGATGTCAACAACTATGCTCCCGAGCCTGAAAGCGTATTCCGTGTTGAAACCCTTCGGATTCGCAATCACAAAATTTTTCATTTTCGCCCTGCCTGTGAATATGGAAAAACTGAAACTTTCCATTTTTACCGGAGTTCCGGTTATTCCGGGTACAACAGTTTCCACGGCGCTCCTGACAATATATCCGAGGAATAAATACAACAACGTGATCAAGGCCATGATGAAAACGCAGGAAACAAGCAATATTTTCTTCAACCGTTTCTTCGATTTGGGCTTCACGTGTTACCTCCTTTGTTTATGGATTGTTTAATAATCCGCCTCATGTGGATTGTCAAACAATCAATTTGCCGGAATACCGTTGAAAAACCACGGTTCACTTATGCCTCCTTGGCGCCGCCATATGGACTGATTCCCCGTGAACAGCATGTGCCGCCTCCATCATGGCCTCGCCAAGGGTCGGATGGGCATGAATCGCCTTTCCAAGCGCTTTTGCAGTGACTTCAAGACTCATTGCGGTAACCGCCTCGGAAATCAAATCCGTTGCATGCGGCCCGACAATATGTACGCCAAGCACCTGATCTGTTTCAACAGATGAAATTATCTTGCAGAACCCGGAAGTCTCATTTATCGCCATAGCCTTTCCAAGCGCCGCAAACGGGAATTTCCCCACATTATACTGAATGTTCTTTTCCTTGCACTGCTCTTCGCTCAGTCCGACAGTCCCGATTTCAGGGCAGGTGAAAATACAGCCGGGCACGAGATCGTCGCTGATTTCATTGCGGATTCCGCAGGCGTTGTCGGCCGCACAGAAACCCATCGCGCTTGCGAAATGCGCAAGCTGCACACGCCCTGTAACGTCGCCTATCGCGTAAATATTCGGTACGCTTGTCCTGCATTTGGAATCCACAGGAATCCAGCCCTTTTCGTTCGCAACGACTCCGGCCGCCTTGAGATTCAGTGGCTTGCTGACCGGAACCCTCCCGATTGACACAAGCATGTAGTCCGCGGAAAGCTTCTCGTCGCCCACGGTTCCGCTGACGGACTTGGCATCCGCCGCGATCTTTTCGAGAGGCGCGCCTGTGAAAATTTCGATTCCATGCGCTTTCATCTCCCTTGCCAGAACCCTGGAAAGCTCCTTGTCCTGGAGAGGGAGAATGTTCGGCATCATCTCGACAACTGTCACCCTGGTTCCGAGTTCGGCGAAAAGACATGCGAACTCGCAGCCGATCACACCGCCGCCGAGTACAAGCAGGGAGCCGGGAATTTCCTTTATTGAAAGAAGCTCCGTGGATGTGATTATGCGTTTTGACTTCGGTATGAATCCGGGCATTGCAGGTTCGGAACCGCTTGCGATGATGAATTTCTCCGCAGACACCTTTTCCCTTTTGCCGTCATTTGCCTCAACGGCAATGCTTTTTCTGTCAATGAAAGAGGCGTCTCCGGTGAAAACCGCGACTCCGGCGTTCTTCAGAAGTCCTACAATCCCGCCACGGAGTTTTTCGACAACGGAATCTTTCCTGCCTAGCATCGCCGGCCAGTCGGGAACGATCTCTCCTTTAATTCTAATTCCGAAATCGGAAGCCTTCTTCGCCTTGCTCAGAACTTCGGTTGAGGCAATCAGGGTTTTGGTGGGGATGCAACCCCAGTTAAGACAGGTTCCGCCCATATGTTCTTTTTCGACAATTGCGACTTTCGCACCGTTGTGGGCTGCACGAATCGCTGAAACATAGCCGCCGGGGCCGGCTCCAATCACACAGATATCAAATTTTTCAGGCATAAAACAACCTTTCATGCTTATATTATATTTCTTAAAATCAAAAACAGGTTAATATTATATAGTTTTTAATTGGAATCTCAAGCGGGATTCCAGAGTAGCACAGACATTCCTGTCTGTGACCGTATTTTAGATTTTAAACAGGAAAAAGATCACAGACAGGAATGTCTGTGCCACCAAATCATTATGAATACAACAGTTTCAGCAGTTATTTGCGAATCATACGGTCTTCCTCTTCTGGAAGCGAAAATAAGGCTTGCCGTAGAACTTGCGGGCGGATGGCCGGCGAAATTAAAACCCGGGGCGAACGTCCTGTTGAAACCTAATCTCCTGAGCGCACGGACACCGGAGCAATGTGTCACGACCCATCCCGAACTGGTGCGCGCCGTAATCCGCGAACTTCGCAGGAAAGGCGTTGATAAAATAACTGTCGCCGACAGTCCCGCCGGGAATTATCCCTGGGATGAGCTCTGGGAGAAAACAGGTATGAGGAAAATTGCGGACGAGGAAAAGGTGGAACTCATCCCGGTCGGGGATTTTGTCAGGAAGGAAGTTCCCGGCTACGGCAATGTGCCGGTACTGAAGGAACTCGGCTCCTTCGATGTCTTCATTTCCCTTCCGAAACTCAAAACACATCTTCTCACAAAGATGACCGGTGCAGTGAAAAACTCCTACGGACTTGTGGTCGGAGAGGCGAAAAGCGGATTTCACGGGAAATGCCCCTCCCCCAGGAAAATGGCGGATTTCCTTGCGTCTGTCTACGGGATCGTCAGACCGGACTTCGTGATCATGGACGCAGTCGAATCAATGGCGGGAGACGGCCCCGCAGCCGGATTCCCTTTCAAGTCAGGGCTCATTTTCGCGGGAGCGGACGCGGTTGCGGTTGACTCCTGCGCGTGTGCCGTCTACGGTTACACGGCCCGGGAGATTCCAATCCTTGTGAAAGCCGAATCGCTGGGGTTTGGAACAGCCAGCCCGGAACTGATTGAAAAGAATGGCGACGGCTGGGAGAAAATGAAAAACATGAAGGCGAAAAGATCCATCTCCGACACCCTGCACCGCTTTCCCGAACCTGCCTTCAAGATCCTCACAATGCTCCTCAGGTGCAGACCCAGGATAAAACAGGACACATGCGTCAAATGCGGAAAATGTTTCAAGGTGTGCAGCCAGAAGGCGGTTGAGTTTTCATCAGGAAGGTATTCGGTTGATTCAGGCAAATGCATACTTTGCATGTGTTGCATCGAAGCGTGTCCGGTGAAGGCGATTGAACTCCGCTACCCGGCGCAGAGAATAATGGACATAGTCTCTTTTTTCCGCAGGAAAAAATAATGTGGCACAGGCATCTTGCCTGTGTAGTTTTAAATACCGGTTCCTTTGAGTTTAAAATATTTTATGAAAGGGTGATAAATGATAAGAAGATCTGGGGAATTTAAATGCGAGTTTCGCGAAAAAATGCGCGGCGGGAACGGAAAAGTGAAGATCGAGCATCTCTGGGAACCCGGTGTCGAATTGAAAGCCAAAACCAGACTTTGCGCGAAACTTACGCTTGCACCCGGTGACAGCATCGGCTTCCACAACCATGACAACGAGGAAGAGGTTTACATAATCGTCAGGGGAATTGCCGAGGCCGAGGACGACGGGAAAATTGAAAAACTCCGTCCGGGCGACACAATCCTCACCGGCAACGGAGCCGGACACTCCATAAAATCCGTCGGCACCGAACCGCTCGAAGTCATCGCAGTCATAAATTGTTATTGACCCAAACCGGCATAGCCGGAACAAAAGTGTCAGAATATCAGTGTGTAAAAGCATCAAAGTTTTCTTCTGACACTATATTGTGGAGAGATACGTCCGGTTTCTGGACTTATAACACAAAATTCAACTATTATGAGACTAACGAAATGAGGTTTGCATTATGAACAAGTTAAGAAATTCTGCCCTGACTTTTGCCGTTTCACTTGCTTTGATTCTCTCTTTTTCAAGCCTTGGCGCTGATGAGAAACCGGTGACAAACACACTTCCTAAAATTGACGAATCCCTTCTCCGCGAGGCCACGGCTTCAATTCAGAGAGCTGTCAACTACCTGACCGACCACCAGATGGAAGACGGTTCATGGCTTCATCATCCGGCAATAACAGGCCTTATAACCATGTCCCTCCTTAACAGCCATTCCAAACTCAACCCGCAAATCAGACAGGACTCCGTTGAAAAAGGAAGACAGTTCATGTTGAAGTTCGTACAGAGGGACGGTTCGATCTGGATGGCCGACGTTGAAAAGGAGTATCCGAACTACACAACCGCGATTTGCCTTGCCACACTGGCGGTGATCAACAGGCCGGAGGACGAACATATCCTCCGTAATGCAAGAAAATTCCTGATTGATTCACAGCTGGACGAGGACAACAAGGACAATCCGACAAAAAAAGACAATCCGTCGTACGGCGGAATAGGTTATGGAAAAGCCGGGGCCGGGACTCCTGACCTTTCGAACACACAGTGGGCTCTTGAGGCGCTTTATCTGACGGAATACCTCGACAAGGAGCCCAAGGCGAAAAGTCCCGAAGACGCGAAAAAAGCCGACCTCGCATGGGGAAACGCCGTAATGTTCCTCAACCGCCTGCAGCATGTTCCCGAATCCAATGACCAGGTCTGGGTTGTAAAAGACAAGAATGATCCGAACTACGGAGGTTTTGTATATAAGCCGGATGAAAGCAAGGCCGACGAGAAATTCGAACAGAAAGGCCTGCGTTCTTATGGGAGCATGACCTACGCGGGACTCAAAAGCATGATCTATGCGAAGCTTAAAAAGGACGATCCGAGAGTCAAAGCCGCAGTTGAATGGGCGGGCAAAAACTACACCCTCGACCAGAACCCGGGAATGGGGGCGGAAGGTCATTACTACTATCTCATCACATTCGCAAAAGCGCATGCAGTTCTCGGAGATGAGATCATTGTCACCCCGGACGGTAAAAAATACCAGTGGCGTGCCGACATGATTAAAAAACTTCTTGAACTCCAGAAAGGCAAAGGCGAATGGTACAACGACAAACACGGACGCTGGATGGAGAGCATTCCCGAACTTGTCACCGCGTATTCACTGATGGCGATGGAAGCCGCACTCGGCCCATATCTGGCTGATTGAAATTGTATCCGTCTGTCGGCAGACAGCGCCAATTTCATAAATGGCGGATTACAGGCTCCGCATAATAATTGGCAATTTGCCAGTACCTCATGTAGATTACCGTTCATAACGTGTTGTGATGTTCTAACAGAAAGGAGACTGCAATGAAAAAGCTCCTGCATATCATCGCCACCCCGCGTGGGGAAGAGTCACGCACCCTCTGCGTATCAAATGTCTTCCTGGACACGTTCAGGGAAAAGCACGCGGACTGGACGGTTGATGAGCTTGACCTCACAAAGGAAAAACTTCCATCCCTGACGGTGAAGAGAGTTGACGGCAAGTATGTTCTGCTCGAAGGAAAGGATCTCTACGGCGATATGAAAGAATCGTGGCAGGATATCATTTCCCATATTGAACGTTTCATGACGTCCGACGCATATCTCATCAGCACGCCCATGTGGAATTTCGGCATTCCATACACCTTGAAACACTACATTGACATCATAATCCAGCCGAAATACCTTTTCCGCTACACCTCCAACGGGGTGGAAGGCATGGTGAAAAACAAGAAGATGGTGGTGATTTCAAGCCGTGGCGGCGAATATCTTTCCGCAGATGCAGGAAAGGCGGATTTCCAGGAGCCATACCTGCGTTTCGTTTTCGGATTTGTCGGGATTACCGACATGGTCTTCGTTAAAGCGGAACCGATGGACATGGGAAAGGAACTGCAGAAGCAGAGGATCGCGAACGCACAGGAAACGGCTAAAACAGTTGCCGCCCGGATTTAGGAAAATGTCATTCCGGGAAACCTCTAAGGGCCCGCTAAATACTGAATAAATTCCTTCTTTCCTTCTTCAAGTCGATTTCGCCGGAGAGGTTTTTCATGATCGGAATCGCCTTGGTCCTTGTGGTTACGGTCTCCCTTACCATCTCCATCTGCGCCGAGTGGAACACCTTTTCCCTGTCTTCCTTGGCCCTGTAAAGATTTATCGTATTGAGGATTTCGGTGAATTTGGGTCTCTGCACCGGATGGTACGAAAGCATGTCCAAAACAGCGGCGCTTATTTCCACGGGGACATCCTTCCTGAAGCTTGCAGGAGCCGCAGGGGCGATATAATCAACAGTCCCGGACGTGAGAATCATGGGCTTTTCAGCGCTGAATACCTGGGGCGGCTTCCTCCTTTTGATTCTGGAATAAACCGTCTCCATTTCGCTCTTTCCTGAAAACGGATATTTCCCCGTGAGCATGTAATAGAAAAGAACTCCGAAGCTGAAAACGTCGCCGCGCTTGTCCTCCACACGGCTCTCCGCTTTTTCCGGACTTATGAAATAAGGGGAAACCGAAGATGCGATATCCTCCTTGTTCTGAAGATACTCGTATGTGAAACGGGATATGAAAAAGTTTTTAGCCCTTACACTCCCCCTCGCGTCAATATGAATGTTTTCGGGGCATAAATCATGGTGGACAAATTCCTTGTGATGGGCGACCGCGAGCCCGAACGCCACGGCCTGAAGTACGTCAACCACCTTGCCAACGTCCAGAAGCCCCTGGGTTTCCGGCGAGTAATCGGAAAGGGCATATCCGTCCATCCGGGGTTCTGTCACAAAAAAGTTCCCGTCAATTTCACCGAAATTCATTACCGGGCATATGTTCGGATGTCGAAGCGTGGCGAGGCAGGCGGCTTCCTCCATGGCAATTTCATGGAACCGCTTGAATTCGGGATTGTCCTTGCAGAGGATGAAAATCGTCGAACTCATGTTCTGCTCCTTGTCAAAGCCCTCGTACACCTTGAACATGCTTTTTTCGTAAAGCGGTCTCTCAAGCGTCAGATAATCCATTTCAAGTGGAATGTTCAGTTCTGTCCCGCAGCCGGAACAGGTGCAGGGGGTGAAAGGCTCAATGCCCATTGTGTCTACGACAGAGCCGCAGCCGCGGCAAACAAGCTGACTCATTTGATACCTCCCTTCAGCTAACCGGAAACATATTGGCAACTGAGATATACTCCGCACGGATGAAAATTTAGCTTTTTTGCGAGCCAGACTGCGGATTGGATTTTTTCGATCCGACTGACGGGCGATATGAATATCGTCCGAAGGGGGATCGGAAAAATACGGACACAAAATGCTCGCCGCTGTGCGGTTGCGATCTTTCGAGTTTGGATTCGCATTCATCGGGGGCTTCCGATACCCTGGCATCGAAAGCCTCTCCGAATGCAAACCAATCCTCAAAATATTCGCAACAAAAAGCTGAATTTCCACCCGTGCGGAGTATACATTTTCCCATACTGGCAAGGCAGGCATCGTTTTTTCAGATCAGCTCACATGTCTTCTGATCCTTGCCGCCTTCCTGGAAATCTTATTCACCAGCGAACCGTCCCGATACAGCTCTCCGCCGGCCATATCGGTGTAAATCCTCCAGAAATAAAGGATATCGGTTCTGCCGACAAGCTTATCGGCCGAAAAAAGAAGCTGGGCGAGATCCTTGACGCGCCAGCGTTCTGAAAAGGATTCCTCGAAAATAACCCTCTGAAGATCTATCAGGAAAACGCTGTCATCCTCTTTTTCCTTGACAAAAATGTGGACGAGATAAAAATCCTGATGCGCCATTTTCGCCAGATGCATTCCCGCCGCAAGTTCGGCTATTCTCCTTATGAGTTTCCTCCTGCGCTCCCTTTCCCCCTTTGCGAATTTCGCAAAAAGCTCGGAAGCCCTGACATAATCCGTTATGCCCAGTGTGAGGATACAGGAATCGCCGCCCGCTGCGCCGCAGGCGAGAGGCTGCATGGTCGGCAGATTCCTCCGGTGAAACGCAATAACAGCCTCCCACTCGTTCATGGCGCCGGGAAAACGGACGGGTCTCAATGAAAGGACGTTTTTCAGGCGGCTCATGAAAGGTTCAGGCCTGTAGCGCTTTATGTATGCCTCTGCCGGAGCCGAACCTTCCGGCGATTTGAGAAACACCCTCTCAGTGCCACGCTCCCTGAGTACATTTTTGACAGCTTCACCCGGCATGTTCCAAAGATCTTCAAAGGAGTTTATGCCGTTGGCTTCAAGGATTTTTGCGAAATCCGCATTGAAAAGAAGCCTGTCACCGTCTTTATGTTCAACCTTTATCTGCATAAGAAAACCTTATTCTTAAAAACAGAAGCCACCAGTCACCAGCGATCAGTCTCAAATCCTGAAATATCTCTGCCGTTATCTTCTGACAACTCTTTGAAACTTGCCTTGAAAGCATGTTGGGCCTCCCTGTCCTGAGCTTGTCGAAGGAAGCCCGGCAATGTGGCGGTCTAAAGAGCCGCCCTACTTAATCGGCAAAAGTTTCTTATTGATAAAACTGGCTCCACACCAGTCGGACGCTGATGACTGGTTCATCCCTTAATCCTTCCGGATTGCATTTACGCCTCTCGAATTAAAATATCCCCTGCCGGAACCAATTCCAAACAACTATGGTTTTTCATTCAAATAAATTCCCGCAAGGAAAAGACTGCGCCATTACTCCGGAGGCGGGATTTTTATAAATTAATTCCATCCGGGTATTGACAAGACGCAAAATAGTTGTATACTTGTACATATCAAGGGAACAACTCGTATGAAAAGCTTATATTTGAAGATTGCCGAAGAGATTGCCGGGGAAATTAAAAACGGACATTTCCCGCTGGGAGAACGTCTGTATTCCCGGCAGGAACTCTGTACCCGTTTTGAAATCAGCGGG
>JBAYFV010000110.1:0-10550 GCA_041666985.1 Victivallales bacterium | reverse complement strand
CGGGCTATTGTTGTCGAGGGTTATACGTCGGTCATATGTTTCACAGGCAATCCCCTTGCCTAAAAAATTTGCGCTTTGGCTTTTCTCCAGACCGGTATCCTTGATTGTCACCTGGGCGTACACAGAAGTGACCATGGAAATGAAAACCACGATGCAAGGTAATGGTTTTGATAAAAGTTGATTTTTCAAGATATTTTCCTTACCACCAGTTATATCGCGCGTCCTTCGCTAACCATTCGCCTGTCACCGGGCGACAGCTCCCGTCCACAAATGCCGCATTGGCCGCACTGTGATGCCTGACGTGAATTATTCTCAGGGCGGTTGCGGTCAATTTAATACCGGTACCGCTGTCAAGATAATAGCATTGGGTTCCGCCGGGATAATCCTGGGCTTTATTGGAATCAGCGAGAAGAATCCGGTCATCTTCCATCTTTTGCCGTTTCAAGTAATAGAACCCTCCTCCCGACAGGGGGCCATAGTTGCTCGCGCCCATCCAAAGTCCGTAGGTCTGGTATAGGGTGCCAGCCGTCTGATATGTCGAGGGATACCATCCGGGACAAATCAGAACCGAGTAGGCTCCAAGCGCAGGCCATTTCAGATATTCCAGATTGCACACGTTTTCCGGCCAGAACTGATTCCCGCCCCCCCCGCCGCCATTATAGGCAACCGGGAAATAGTCACCATAGTCATTCGCATAAGAGTGAAGTGCCAGGCAGAGCTGCTTCAAATTACTTTTGCAGACTGTTCCTGTTGCTTGCTCCTTTGCATTTTTAAGTACGGGTAATAACATTGAGGCAAGCATCGATATGATTGCGATTACGACCAGGAGTTCTATTAATGTGAACTTCCTGATCCGCAACGAGTTGCAACTTGAGGGATTCGCCTCGTCGATCAAGTCGCGCGTGCAGATTTTCCTCACCGGGCTTTTCTCCCGTTCTTCTTTGTTCAGCATTCGCTTGTTTTCTGAGTAAATACGGTACATACAATGCCTCCTTTCATAAAAGAATTTGTTCTGCCATATTTGTCTACATTGCTTTTCCTGCCGGTCTGATTTTTACTGCGGCCAGTACGAAAACCAGTTAAGGTTATGCGTTCCACCCACGATTGCCTTGTTATCATATTCGGTACTCCATTTATTGGAATTGATTGGTTCCGCATGTCCATCAATAAAGGAAACATTTATGGAATTGTTATGTCTTAAGACAAAATATCCGTAATTCGTGAAAGAATTCCTGTAAGATAAGGTGAGAAATACGTTGTACGTATTTGAAGAATCTGTGTCTGCGTCCAAATACGCAATGGTTTTAGACGGGTTATTTGTTCTTGAAAGATTTCGCCATTCCGGAATGAGTTTGCCAAATGCATAGGGGCCGTTATAACCAATACTGTATCCACGACGATTGAGGTCATTTTCAGGGCACATGAAAAAAGGATTATTATCCGGACTGTAAGCTGGCCCCCGGGCCTTCAAATATTTAAGCTGTGTCCAGATATCGCAAACCCATGAGCCGGGACCCCACTGCTCGTCAGCCCATGGTGTTGGCATGAGGTATGCGGGAGAAAACCAGCCATTGTAGTCATCTGTATAAAATGTTGAAGCAAGACACAGTTGCTTCTGTTGAGATAAACATTGATTGCTCCGCGCCATTCCCCTTGCTCTGCCCAGGGCCGGAAGTAGCATTGACGCAAGTATGGCTATAATTGATATTACGATGAGAAGCTCCACGAGTGTAAAGCCATCTGATTTGTTGCGGGACATTTTTCATTCCTCCCTGTCTGTTTTTTTTGGGGTTGATGACATGTGAAACATAATAAGCCTGAAATCCTTTTCTTCAATTTTCAGGGTAAGTTTTTCAGCATCCAATCCAACGTCCCTGTTGTCCATCGGGTCGCTGACTGAATCAATATGTTTTTCCAAAGCTTTTTCCAGCATTGTCCTTTCAATGGTGACTTCCCTGTTTTGCGCAGAAAGATTTGAGACGGCCAACAGCGCCTTGTCTTCCTGGGCATACATAGTTGCATAAATCTCCATCTTGTTAAGATTTGAGTTTACGTCATGCCATTTCCAATAGGGGAGGAATGTTATCGGGGAATCCTCAAGCATATTGAAGACACGGTTTGCCTGGCAGACAGGGATTCTGTTGCAGAATGTCGCCCACAGTTTAGTTCCATGAGGCAACATAAAAGCCAGCAATGTTCGAGCAGGCTTTATTTTAAAGGCAGACTTTTTATCTTTAAGATAACTGAATTGCGGAAGGAAAATAAAACCGCACCCGTATTGGTTGGGACCTATCATCAGAGCCCTCATTTCCTCCATGGAAAGAATATCTGAATAATCCAGAGCGTACACTCCCTCGCCGTTTAGTTCATAATCAATGAAGGATATTTCTCCGGGGAAAAAGCCCGCATGTATGACTATTTGCGGGGAGATTCCGCGTTTAACAAACTGGTTTCTGACCATCATGAAAAATTTCCGGATTGCAAAGATAGGAACCCGGGAACAGGTCTGCCCCTTATCATTCTTATAAGCGCAACCATGAAAAGAGCTGAAACAAGGGCGGGCGTTTGCATTGTCAAAATATATTCCGCGAATCCCATATTTATCAATCAGCTTTCCAATTTCACAGGCCTGATATTCAGACATGAATGAAGCCGGACAAAGATTGACTATTTCCTGTCTCGGAACAAAATAGTATTGTTCCGGAAATACAGACCATTTCTTTGTAAGCGGGCCATAAAATACGCCTTCCTGGGTCAGTAACGAAAGGTGAGTTGGCGTCAAGTATATCAACGGCTCGTAATCATAATATTGACAGCCTTTAATAAACTCCGTCATCACTTGCGGATTTGCAACCGAGGGTGTTCCGCACCCCTTCGACCAGAAAGTATACCATAGTGAAACCAGGTTGTTTTTTAAAGAATGTTGATTGCTGACAGGCGGCATGCCGGCTTTTATATAGTTATCCTTCAAGCGGAACTGGGGTTCGTGATCCAGGGAAACCTTGAACCAGTTGGAATTTGGATTTTTAGCTGGCATTGCCTGAAGTCCGAATACCAGCTCTCTTTTGCAATCCAGTGCTGCCGGAGCAGTAATAAAGTTCATCCTATCCTCAATGGAATCAACATTTCTTTTCATCATAAAAACATCTGCATCGGGAGTGCGGCTCCACCCCTGTTCACTTTCACAGACAAACCCTAATCCAATCTCTTCATTGCCCGTCCAAAATGCAGGCATAAAATCTTTGCAACTCCACAACAAGGCTTCCGCTGCGTCGCTTTCAACTGGCTGCCATTCATTTTTCCATCTTCCATTAAGCACGCTGTATTTTCCCCTAAATTTTTCGCCTCTGGCGGGAACTGGTCCGAATCCGTTCATAAAATAATAATCCTGCTTTAAGTCCCCGCTGAATTTTATCGCGGTAAACCTGAAATATTTTGCAATATCTTTTTTAATTGAAAGGATTAACCCCGCCGATAAGATTTCTTTTCCCTGAGTGCTATCAATGCTGACGGTATAAATCATCAATGCGTCGTAGCTGAGTTCACACTGGATGTTCACACGGCATTTTCCATATAAAAAGACTTGGGTTATCACAACTCTCTCCGGACTATGGTCGTAAGATGCCGGCAACGCCTGAGGGGCTGTGATTCCTGCGATGTCCATTTTCAATTCTATCGGCAAAGCCAAAACCTCCACTCCATTGATTCTTATTGACTTTGGGAAGACTGTTCCGTTAAAATCAAACTCAGCCAAAGTAAGCTTGTATTTGTCCTTGCAGATTTTCTCAATTGGTGAAAACGGTGGCAACACTCCTTTTACTTTAACTTCATCAAGGATTTCCCTTTCTTCCACATCCGTAATACCCTTGTAATCTTTGAATTTAGTTATCTGTTCCTGCAATCTCTGCTCTGTGCTTCGAACATCTTCGACTGTCTTTGGCCAGTCTGTCGCAGAAGAAAAATCATTTTCAGAAACTTCCAGGCTTACCAGGTAAATACTTGCGTCAAGCTTTCCGGACTGAGACTGGAAATACATTGCCGGACGCACCTCTTTCACATCTTTTTGCGGCAGATAATCGTAATGGAAAATTCTTACTTCTCCAGAAAGATCAAAAAAGCTTGAAACACTGTTTTTCAGGAAGCCTGAATTATTTTCAAAGACGCCGAGTTGAACCTTGCCTTGTCCGGAAGCACGCAGGGACATATGGTATTTTTGCCCCGCCCTGATTTTTATTGGACGCTCATTGTAAAGCCACCATTTCGCTTCCCCTTCTTTTGCGAGTGACAGAAGATTTGTCCTGATATCAATTATATCTTTGCTGACTGATTCCAATTTGGCGTTCTCGTCTTTTCCGACAATTGTTTTCCAAGCGGCAAGGCCATGTCCCATATCACCGTTGAAAATTGCGTTCCGGAATCCATCGCGCACGCTATCATCCGCATCCAGATGCAAAACCAACATTGAACATAAAAAAAATACATTTATCAATTTCATAGGATTTATTCCTTTTTCACCATAAACACTCGCAAGTCATGCGCCGGAACAGTTACCGCCCAGTTCTTGGTCAAACTCGCCTTTTCTCCTGTTTCCAAATCAGAAGCATACAGTCCCAAAGTCAGGAATTCAGGCAGTTCTATTCCAGCCTGAACTGTTTTGTCTGACCAGTTGGCTATGGCAATAAGATAAGTATTTTCATCAACTTTTTTCCAGTAACTAAGACGAATACATTCCGGATGAGTTTTAATCCCGTTATTCCAGTACGGGTGAAATATCGTATCACCCATGCCAAATGGCACTTCAACTTTATCCCAGAATTCATACACTGGTTTTTCAGGTATATACGCCGGCCACAGAAGATTATTATGCAGGAAAGTAAATGACAGTATTTCACGGCTATGCTCCTTGATATTAAACGCCGGCACATAGGCGTACTGCGGAAGGTACATGTGAGGAATTCCGAATTGCGTTCCAAATAATGTTCGATAGGCTACTGCATTATAATCTCGTGCGGCCTCTGGTTCCGCCGGACCCGGAATGGGATTGCCTTTCAAATCTTTTTGAAGAAATAGCATTGTAGCTTCAAATTTTGCCTTTGGTTTGATTTCTTCGCCATGAAAGGCAATGTCCCAGAATGAACAGACAGGTAGCATCGCCGGAACTCCATGCCCAAGAATATACGGTTTTTCTTTTTCACCCCTCATCGTGTCAAAAAGAAAATAAAGACGCTTGTAAAAATCCCTGCAGGCGAATATATCGGCAGTTCCCTCCAAATTCCCGTCTTTGGTATAATAAGCGCGCTCGTCGTATTGGACATTTAAATCCATTGGCACATCAAAATAGAATCCATTGATTTTACTGTCTTTCAATATCTTATGTATCGAGTAAGCATAATAGTCGGACCATGAGCTACGAAATGAGCATTTGGCAGCTTGCGCAGTTTCCCGTCCATTGGTGTCCGCCGGAAAAGAATAAGCTGGAGCCGTATTCCAGTCCTCGGCAAAGTACCAGTATTCTTCAATTTTATTCGCCTCATTTTTTTCATTCAAGCATGCTTCTGGAGGGAGCCTCCCGGTGGGCATAAAAGGAGTGTCACGGCTGGTCATATTGTACAAAGATACTGCTGTAGGCGCGCAGTACGGATAGACTTTTTGATTATATTTTTTCACGTAGTCCGTCATTGCATCGAGGATGCCCTCATTCCGGGATGCCGGTTTGAAATAACTGGCAGACCAATGCGCAGGCGCAGTCATCCAGAGGTTTACCGGTGGCGGTGACCAGGACCAGCCCGATGGCCTGATATTACGTAAACCGGCAAAAAATGGCTTTACCGGTGATGCTTGAAGACCCAGGACTATATCTAAAGGCTGCTCTACATCCGATGGTTCATTTACCAGTAAAAGGGATAATATAATAGAAGTATCATGACGTTTTATGACAATTCTCGGTTTGGATGAATTAATTAGCCAGCCCTTGTAATTTTCCATAAAGACCAAAAGCCCGGCATTGTCGCTTCCCAGCCAGATGCTTGTAGGATTCATCAGCTCCTGGTCACGGATAAGACCAGTTGCCCAGTATCCCATGCCGGTAGTGTACATGTAATTACAATTCTTTAATGGAATTTCCAGCCATAGCTTGCTGACAGTTATTTTTCCGCAAGGCTTGATGGCAAGTTCCAAGCGGTCCATGCCGTCGAATTCTATTTGTTGTTTGACGTTCATTGAAAAATGAGGCGATCCCCCATTCTGTACTGCTTCAATCCGACCGCGGTCGCGTGACGGGAACTCTGGAGCAGACGTATTTATCGTATGTTCTTTTCCGTCTTTTAGATACTTGATTTTAACTTCTGAAGATAATAATTCCAGCTCTTGACTTATAAGCTGTTTAATCAAAGATCCTTTGCTTAACATGTATTTTCTTCCCCAAGTGGAGACGATACCGTTTCCCTCAGTTATCGGAGACCATGGGGCAGGAACCCAGGCAGAGCTTAAAGCCTCAATCCCCTTACGCTCTTTAAGCCATATCGGAGTATCCCATTTTCTAAATTCAAAACTTTTTCCGGCAACTTTTTCCCCTTTCTGGTCGAATAAACATGCGTCAACCACATATTTCCCCGGAACAAGTTGCGCCATTGAAAAAATATGAGTCTCTTTTCTTGTGCTCATAGGGAAAATAAGTTTCAAATATTCTTTTCCTGAGCTAAAGCTGATGGATGCTTTCCCGAGGTTATTGCCTGCTGTTCCATAACACGAAAATACTGCTTTTACGGAATCTTTACTGGGAATTGGCTGCAATTCCACCTCAAGCGGTTCAAAAAATAAAAACGGCAGTGACCTGTTAAATATAATTTCGTTTTGGATTCTTAATGTTGTGTCCAGACAATAAATTCCAGGAAACTCCAGCCTGAATTTATTGTCCAGACCAATTATGGAGGAAGCAGATTTAAGTTTGATTTTTTCCTTCCACTCTTTGATTGAGGATTTCGTTCCAACTTCAATTTTCTGGTCAATATGCTTGTCTAGTACCATCCCTGACGCAACTTCACGAATTACGGGAACTTTAAGCTTCCATACCGCGTCTCCCTGGTATTCAATATCATATTCATCCGTAAGCTTTAATGCCGGCTCCACAATACCCTGGTTCAACGACATTTGTTCCGTTTGTACTCCAGCTTTGGAGAAAATCCCGATTGCAAATCCTTCATTGTGATCAAAAAAAATCGGCTGGTCTGCCAGGCAGTACCTCTTAGACTGCACTCTGAAGCCGGCGGCAAACGAGAACGGATGATTTTCTTCCAGTCCCAGTTCTTTGCGGGGGATTCTCATTTCCAGAGTCCAGACCTTTCCGGCAATTGAGCTCTTTGTCAGAATATTGTAATTTCTCAAGGAGTCGCGATTACAGTCCAATTTCAGCCAGTCGAGTTTTTCAAAACAGTCATATATGTTCTCATTAGGCTGAATGCTTATATAATGCCCGATCACTTTCTTGCTGCTGAGATCAGTGTCATTGCGAATAAACATATTGAAGGTGTCGCCACCCGTGATCTGCTTTGAATCATCACGCATGTTCGAAGCTGAAACAGGCTTGTAATTATCGGGGACTTCTATTGAAGCGCCAATATACAGGTATTCATTGTCTGCAGCAGTTGCGATGAAGGACTTTTCCGGGTATTTCAAGTGGGTGGATGTATCAATAAGCCCGTCAATCATGGTCGGATATTCATCTTTCTCAATCAGTCCGTCAATATTGGGAGCCTTCAAAACCAGGGTAAAAGGGAAAATGCTGTTGGCGTGAACTTCATCGGGATTATCCATAGCTGTCGCTTTCACCTGCGAAATGAATAAAATGCAAAATATAAAAAACATCCTCATTTTTTGATTACCGTAAATTTGAGCAGACCTTCCCGTGCCTCTGGAATCAGGAACCGACGAGAAATTAATCGATCGGCACATGAATTTGAACATACTGTCCTCCTAATGATTAATGCTATTCCCTATTTTGCATCAACGTTCAGTTTTAGCGGAGTAAGCGTTAATATTTCAAAAACGCCCTGGATGAAAAATATTGTTCCGAGGTCTCTTATATAATAGGGGGAGTTATCCGTGCCGTCGGGCGGGAGGATTTTTTCAAGGATGGCTCCCTTCATTTCAGTGTCTGAAGGGTTTATGAACTGCATTTTCATGCAGTAGTCCAGCGCCTTTGCCAGCGGCGGCAAAAATTCATCAGATCCGGTGATTTTTATTGCGTTGCAGAACATTGTCATTGCGGCGGCGATGCCGGAAGTGGCATGTCCGAATGAATCCGTAGTGAAGTCGGTGTATGTTCCACGGAGAAGTCCGCCGTCGGCCCTCTGGGCTTTCGCGTACCATCTGCACGAACGGAGCGCGCAATCAAGATATCTGCGGTCTCCGCTCTCCTTGTATGCCATGAACATTGGATTCCCCCACCAGTAGGCATGGCGCGGATGGATTCGGCCTGCGCTCCTGTCGCACGGAGTATAGTTGACCCAGTTTCCGGCGGGGAATTCATCTTCAAGGAGCCTGTCGGCTATTTCAAAAAAAGCGTTCCTGAAAATCCTTTTCCCGCTCATCCTGAATGCTTTTAGAAGTATCCCGTCTTCGAGGAGCGGCCGCCCCTCATGTCCGCCGTAAGCTTTTTCTATGAAAGTGTTTTCAGCCGGATCGTAAAGATCCATGATCAGGCCCTTTCCTTTCAGCCACGCCTTTGACACAACCCAGTCGGCGGCGGCAAGAATATTTTGAGAATATCGATTTGTCTTGAGTATCCCGTCCATGACGGATAATCCGTCAAGACACTCAAGAACGGCGGATATGTTTACCTGGTCGGGTTTGTCCTCATAGGCCATTATAAGGCCATAGTCAGCATTTGATTTATCGTTTATCTGGTTTTTCGTGATGAACTCCGCACCGCTCCGCGCTGCGGCTAAAAACCTGTTTTCGCCTGTTGCCTGATACGCTTCCGCAAGGGACTTTACCGCCTGTCCGGTATGCCACACCGGACAGAAAAACGACCATTCTTTTTTTGCCGCGCTGTATTCGCCCTTGACCGCACCCACCCATTTGCTATGCTTATGATGCCTGACCGCTTTGTCATTTTCATCCCTGACCTGTGCGATGTCGCTTATCCATGATGCGGCAAGATTCATCCGTTCCAGAAGCGTTTCTTTTGAAAACTCGGAAGCGCCTATTCTTATTGATTTGTCTACAGGCAGCTGCATTTTTTCATTCTCCAGAGCTGGGTTTTGCGACAGGAAACGGGAGCATGATTTTTTCCGGGAACGATGTCTCTTTTTCCTTATAGAATTTATTGCAAATCAAGCGGCCTATCGTCTTTCCGTATTCATAACTGTCTATGATTATGGACAGCGATGCCGCCATAAAATCAGGGGACATGTCGTACGACGCAATCATGATATCCCCGGCATTGGACAATCCCAGTTTTTCAATTGCCGTCCTGACAATATGGCAATTAACGCCGTTGACTATCAAGGCATTGGGCTTTCTTTTTGTCGAAAACATCTCGGAAACTGCTTTCTGTATCGCCTCGTTGCTGTTCGCTATTGAGGGGGTCTTCACCCATTCCGGAACGGAGCCTGCTTTTCTTGCCCTGATGGCTTCCGTTATGGCCTCCAACCGGCATGCAGTCACCCATTTTGAATCACCGGTCACGATCACTCCGATCCTGTCTTTCCCGTTTTCCATGAAGAAATTAAGAATATCCTCGGCGGCGCGTCTTTCGTCATGGGTTATCACACTGCTGCGGCCGGATGGATATACGTGAGGATCGATCAGAAGAAGGGGGATTTTCAGTTCGGAAATCTGTTTTGCCATTCCCGTATTTTTGGAACGGGCCAAAAGAACAAGATCAGCTGGATTTTCCCGGAGCCTTGAGATAAACACATCTTCCTGATTTTTGCCTGTTATGGCAATAGTCATTGCGATTACCCCGTTAGCCGCAAGCTCTTTCTGGAGTCCTGCCGCCAGTTTGACAAAATATTCGCTTGCGGAATAATCCACGCGGATCCGCTCCTCCTCTGTCTGTTGGATGACGAGGTGAACGGAACCCGTTGTTTTCCGGGAGTGAGTATTGTCCGCGACAAAAGTCCCTCTGCCGGGATGCCGTATCAGCAAGCCCTCGTTGGCGCACTTTTCCAGAGCCTTCTGTATGACGACATAACTAATTGGCCACGTCTTTGCAAGGTGTCTTACCCCCGGAAGCCGTGCGCCGGGCTCGAGTTTCCCCGACTGAATCAAGTTCCGGATATGATTGGCGGTTGACTCCAGGAGCGAATCACCAGCCCCGACACTGGGTTCGAGATCAAAAAGTCCCATGGTGTTTTTTAATGTAAGCATTGAAGTGTTCTGCTATGTTATTTATGTTTATATAACATAGTATAACATCTTATTGGGTTTTGTCAATGCGATATTGCAAGAATTAGAAAAAGTAAACGGTGGAATGATATCAGTTGACGGTTTGCGGGTGATTGCAGGGGCGGCTGTTCTTATGGAGGGCAGTTGCCGCTACTTATCCT
>JBAYFV010000109.1:0-10580 GCA_041666985.1 Victivallales bacterium | reverse complement strand
GATTTCCGGGGGCATAGCTGAAAAGAAATGATCCCCAGTCTCCGAAATCTGATCTGTCTCCCAAAGCGTAGTTTGGCTCACATTGCCCGATCACGTGACAATAAAATCTTACCTTTTGGCGTTTACGTGTTGAGAGGGTATTTTAGCGTTTGTCAGGAATATGTAACTCATGAAACTCGGAATAAAAACTGCTTCGGGATTGATGATTCCAGTCATCATCATGTGTGGCTGTATCTCGCAGAAGAATTCTGTCGTTTCCGAACCGCCTTCGCCGCAAATATTCAATTCCTTTAAGATAAACAACCATATTGACGAACTGGTTCTAGCCAAACTGAAGGAAAAACGGACAGTTCCCTCGGAAATATGTTCGGATGAAGTTTTTGTGCGCCGCGTGTATCTGGATGTCATCGGCACCATTCCCCAGCCGTGGGAGG
The DNA here is from genome assembly GCA_041666985.1 of Victivallales bacterium. GTDB lineage: Bacteria > Verrucomicrobiota > Lentisphaeria > Victivallales > GWF2-50-93 > GWF2-50-93. Next base: position 10,146 of record JBAYFV010000109.1, on the reverse strand, counting down.
CGAGAGCTTTTCTTGCCGACAAAACACCTGACAAAAGAACCAAGCTCATTGATAAGCTTCTCGCCAGGAGTGAATTTGCGGATTACTGGTCCTTGAAGTGGGCCGATCTTCTGCGCATCAAGGCTGAGTTTCCCAGCAACCTCTGGCCGAATGCCGTTCAGGCCTATCACCGTTGGGTGCGCGACAGTATTCGCAGCAATATGCCCTATGATCAGTTTGTGCGTCAGCTCCTTACGACAAACGGGAGCAATTTCCGGGATCCTCCTGTAAATTTTTACCGGGCGTTTCAAGAAAGGACACCGCGGCAGATTGCAGAAAACGTTGCTCTGGTTTTCATGGGGTTGCGCCTGAATGATTCCGGATTCACCGAAGCCCAGATTCTCGGCATGTCCGCATTTTTCGCAAAAATCGGATATAAGAACACCGATGAGTGGAAGGAGGAGATAGTTTTTTTCAACCCGTATGGAAAACTGGAAAATCCGGCAGCCACATACGGCATATCCAGCAATGCCGCGTTCAGCGACTTAACCGCCTTGAAATCACCCGCTTCCATATATAACTCCATGTATAAAACGCCTGTCAGCCCGGCATTCCCGGTTGGAAAAACCCCGGTCATCCCGCAGGACAAAGATCCCCGGATTGTATTTGCCGACTGGCTCACCGCTCCCGGCAATCCATGGTTTGCGCGGAATATTTCGAACAGAATCTGGTTCTGGATAATGGGACGTGGAATTGTCAACGAGGCTGACGACATGAGAACAACCAATCCGGCCTGGAGTCCCGAACTGCTTTCCCATCTTGAAAAGGAACTTGTCAGGAATAAATATGACCTCAGGCATGTTTACCGTCTGATTCTTAACTCAAACACCTATCAGCTTTCCTCAAAGGCGAACAAATGGAATGCGGCGGACGAAGACGGTTTTTCCCGTTACAGGATCAGGAGGATTGATGCGGAACCGCTTATAGACGCCATATGTCAGATTACCGGAAGTTCGGAAAAATACACCAGCAATATACCCGAACCCTTCACTTTCATACCCGGGGCTCAGCGCACAATCCTGCTCGCCGACGGGAGCATAGATTCCCCGTTTCTGGAAATGTTCGGGCGGCCGACGCGGAATACGTCCTATGAATCTGAAAGAAATTCGTCTCCGTCAGTCATTCAGGCACAGTACATGCTTAATTCGAGCGATATCCAGAGGAAGATAGAGCAGAGCGGCCCCATAAAGCAGTTGCTGTCTGCAAAAAAGGGGAACCCCTATGTGATTGAGGAACTTTATTTGAGGATCCTTTCCCGTTTCCCGACAGAGCGGGAAAAAAAGGTGTCGGAAGCTTATATGGGTTCCGCCAAGAAAAAGGCTGATGAAACCGTATGTGATATCGCGTGGGCGCTCATAAACACAAAAGAGTTTATTCTGAAGCATTAGGGAAAACATGAAAACGGATGAGTTCAAAGGATTGGCCGATATTCAGATGAGCAGGCGCAGGGCTCTCCAGTACGGGCTTATGGGGACGGCGGGGCTGATGCTGTCCGACTTCTTTGCGTTCAGGGCGTTTGGAGGAGAATCTCCAGACAATGCCAAGGCAAAAGCCGTCATCCAAATCTGGTTGTCCGGAGGCCCGTCCCATCTTGACATGTTCGATCCGAAACCGAATGCCGGCCGGGACTATTGCGGCCCCTATAATAAACCGGTTGAAACGAATGTTGCCGGGATCCAGATATGCCAGATGCTCCCCATGCTCGCAAAACAGGCGGACAAATATGTTCTTCTGCGTGGAATGACGCATAACAACAACGGACACGAAACCGCTGCGTATCTTGTTCAAACCGGAAGGAAAGCTGTTGACGGCCTGGTATGTCCGGGGGTAGGCTCTGTCGTTTCATACTTCAAGGGATACAATGGCGGATACAAGGGAGTGCTGCCGCCCTATATAACCGTTACCACGCCGCTTGGACGCTTTTCGGAAGCCGGATTCCTGGGTTCGCGCTACAAGCCTTTTTCAACTGGAAGCGACCCGAACCGGACCCCGTTTGCAGTCGAAGGTGTCATCGCTGAAAAGGTGACCGAAGAGCGTCAGAAGGACCGAAAGGCGCTCCTCTCCGACATTGACAGTTTCGGGAGGGAAATGGATGACAGCCAAGTTGTCAATGCAATAGATTCCAATCAGAAACAGGCTTATTCGATGATCCTTGGTGATGCGGGCAAGGTCTTTGTTCTCTCCGGGGAGAAAAAAGAACTGAGAGAACAGTACGGGCTTAATAAGTTCGGGCAGTCCTGTCTTGTGGCCAGACGCCTGGTTGAGAACGGTGTTCCGTTTGTGACAATCAATTACGGCGGATGGGATATGCATAAGCAGATTTTCGATGCAATGGGTAAAAAGCTTCCCGAATTTGACAGGGGGGTGGCAACGCTGCTGCAGGATCTCGCGGACCACGGCCTGCTTGACAGTACAATCGTATGGGTGACCGGTGAATTCGGCAGAACCCCTAAAATTGACTGGGACGCCCCGTGGAACGGAGGTCGCGGACATTATGGAAAGGCGTTTTCAACTTTGATAGCGGGCGGCGGTTTCAAAGGCGGCAATGTAGTCGGCAAGACGGATGAAAAAGGTGAAACAGTCGTCGAGCGCCCGATTTATCCGTGGGATCTCACAGGCAGCATGTATCAGCTCCTCGGGATTGATCCAAGTGCAAAGCTTCCGCATCCCCAAGGACGCACCGTATATGTTTCACCGTTCGCCTCCAATGAAATTCCTGAAAAGGAGACCGGTGGATTGCTGAAGGAGATAATGTGAAAATTTTTGAAACAGAAATCTTGATTTCTATTTGCCTGCTGCTGCTTCTTGGAACATGCCAGTCGGATGCGGCAGACCTTCCGCGGATCGGATATGCCTATCCGGCTGGCGGACAGCAGGGAACATCCTTTGAAATAAAAGTCGCAGGAGAGAACATCTACGGGGCAACATCTGCAAATATTTCCGGAAAAGGAGTGAATGTCGAGATTGTTGACTCCCAGGAACCGGTAAACGAAAAGGAAAAGAGGAAAAACAGGCAGAAGAAGAAAAACCAGACGGTGATTGATGAAGTTGTCAAGCTGAAAGTCACAATACCCTTGGACGCTGAGCCGGGCGACCGTGAACTCCGGGTTGTAACACCGGACGGAGTGTCAAACAGACTTGTCTTTCAAATAAGCCAGCTTACGGAAACAAGAGAGACGGAACCCAACGACAGAAAAGAGAAGGCGGCGCCTGTTTCACTTATTCCGGCAGTTGTCAACGGGCAAATCATGCCTGGAGATGTTGACAACTTCAAGTTTGCGGCGAAGAAAGGTCAATCCCTGGTAATCGAAGTGTCTGCACGGGCGCTGATTCCATATATTGCCGATGCCGTGCCGGGATGGTTCCAGGCAACCTTGACGCTCTACGACTCCAAGGGCAGGGAGGTGGCATTTACAGATGATTTCAGATTCAATCCTGATCCTGTCCTGTTCTATGATATTCCGTCCGACGGTGATTATATCCTGGAAATACGTGATTCCATTTACCGTGGACGGGCGGATTTTGTATATCGCATTAAGATTGGAGAACTGCCTTTCATCACAAACATCTTTCCTCTCGGCGCTTCACGTGGTCAAAAACCGGTTTCAGTGAAGGTTTACGCCAAAAACCTCACAGGAAAATCCATAAGTGTGGATGTGAATAAGGACGCACCTTCTGTCCAGCATGTTTTTGTGGAAGAGGGCGGGCTTGTGTCCAACCGCGTGCCCTTTGCAATAAGCGATCTCCCTGAGATTCATGAATCTGAACCAAACGATCAGCAGGAAAAAGCTCAGAAAATCACTCCGCCTGTAATAATAAACGGACGAATTCAAACCGTCGGCGACAAAGATTTCTTCTGCTTCGACGGGAAGAAAGATCAGAATATTTCCATTGAAGTATCAGCCCGCCGCCTGGGGTCGCCCCTCGATTCATCCATAATGCTTTTTAACGCCAAAGGCGAAAAACTCAAGGAAAACGACGATCTTAAGGACAAGGGGGAGGGGATGATTACCCATCAGGCTGATTCAGGCCTTACACAAAGACTTCCGGAGAACGGATCCTACGCGCTGGCAATATTCGACACCCAGGGAAAGGGCGGAGATGAATATGCATATCGCATCCGCATCGGCCAGCCGTGTCCGGATTTTGAACTGCGTGCAGCCCCCTCAAACATAAGCATACAACAGGGCGGCTCCGCCCTGTTGACAGTTTATGCCATAAGGAGGGACGGGTTCAGGGGCGAAATCAAAATCTCCCTGAAAGATGATTCCCAGAGTCTTCTGCTTGACGGTGCCCTGATTCCGGAGGGGGCCGACAAAGTCAATATGACTGTTTCAGCTTCTGAAAAGGCTTCAAGGGAAGTGATAATTCCAAAACTGGAGGGAACCGCCGTTATCAACGGGAAAACCGTTTCCCGCCCGGCAGTTCCGGCCGAAGATTTGATGCAGGCTTTTATTTATCAGCACCTGGTGTCTTCCAATGAACAGATGGTGGCGGTTACGGAACCGCCCATTCCCGTTAAGATTTCTGTCGAACCTCAGCAGAAAGGCTATCTGGAGCTCCCTCTCGGAAAAGAGATTTCCTTCAATGTGACCGCTGTCCGAAGCCCCGGATTTGAAGCTCCCATACAGCTTCAGCTCGTCAATCCTCCAAAGGGGATTACAGTCCGGAAAGGAAATATTCCACTGGGAAAAGACACGGCAGTTGTCACTTTGAGGACTGAAGCCAAAACCGCCCCCAGCCTGAAGGAGAACCTGATATTTAACGCTGTCATGTTTGTCGACAGGGAGGAAGAAGAACAGTCAGCTACGGCGGTTGCAGTTGCAGGAGATAAGGCCAAAGAAAAAACAGAAACAAAACAAGTCGCCGACAATAAGCCGAATCCTGAAGCCAAACCGATTGAAAGCAGGGACAATAGGGGTATTAAGGAAAACAAGGACAATAACAAAGACGCTAAAGACGTTAACAAGGTTGATGCTGACGGCAAGGAAGCCAAGCCGGAAATTAAGGTGAAAAAGATTAGGAAGGAAAAAATAGTTGTCACTCTTCCTGCCGTTCCTTTCAGAATAGTTGAAAGCCCAGAAAAGAAAAAGACAGAAGAGGTGAAGAAAGCAGATGATACAAAAAGTAATAAAAAGTAGCGGAACGCCAAATGTTGCGACGCTTGTTCTTCCGTCCCGCTCCGAACATAGCATTGCCGTGTGCGATAAAGACGACCTGAGGATGAACAGAATCATCAGCAGTGCGGCGCAGGAGCGCGGGGCGATTCTGCTAAACCGTTTCGTTTTCGCGGGATGCGGACACTACGCCAATTTCAAGAAGAACCTCTCTCCTTCCGACGGCCTTGTTGCATGGCTTCAGGGGGATGCCAGCAAAGACGGGGAAATTTCTTCAATGCAATGCTTTGCCGTTTCCGGTGTTAATCCGATGCCGGTTAAAGTGCGCGGACGGTTAATAGGATGTGTTTATGAAGATGAACACGCCCGTTACTGCCGGTTGAGCGGGGTTTCTCCGGAAAATCTTGCTTTGCCGCACCCTGAACAGACGCGTGAAGTTTTTGAGGATATTCGTGACGGTCTGACCCAGCACGGATTCCATTTTACCGATACAGTCCGTACGTGGCTGTATCTTGACAGGCTTCTCGACTGGTACAGGGAATTCAATATTGTTCGCACAGCTTTCTTTGAGGAAAACGGGGTTTTCGACAAAATAGTTCCGGCAAGCACTGGAATAGGTGCGGCCAACCAGTATGGCGCCGCGCTCATATGCGACCTGATTGCAGTTCAGCCGAAAACATCAAAAGTCAGAATCAAGTCGGTGGAATCGCCAATGCAGGGGTCGGCCCTCAATTATAGGAGTTCCTTCAGCCGTGCTGTGGAAATGACGTTCCCCTCTCACCGCAGTCTGTTTGTTTCCGGTACGGCAAGTATAGACAGGGACGGCAAATCAGTGAATATAGGCGATTGCGGGAAGCAGGTCGGTCTGACCATGCGCGTAGTGGAAGCGCTCCTCAAATCACGCGACATGGAATGGCAGGATCTTTTCCGTGGAATCGCCTATTTCAAAAACATGTCCGACCGACCGTTCTTCGACAAATACTGCAAAGACCATGATATTCCAGAGTTCCCCCTTGCCGTCGCCCACACCGACATCTGCCGGAGCGATCTGCTGTTTGAAATCGAAGTGGATGCGGTAAAGGTGACCGTCTGACGATTTCAGCCGATTCATCCATATTCGAAACTTTTTCCGGAATTCCGCTCGAAATTTCATTCAAGCAGCTTATATTAAAGGCCTTTTCAAAATTTTTGCATTAACAGGCAACAATATTATCATTAATTTTTCCAGTCTGCTGGGAAAATTTTCTACAAGGGAAATACATATGAAACAGAGGAAAATCTTCATTGCCGGCAATTGGAAAATGAACAAGACAGCCGCAGAGGCCGCCCAGATGGTATCTGCTTTGGTCGAGAAAGTCGAAGGCCTTTCCGATAAGATAAACATGGCTGTGTGCCCTCCGTTCACAGCGCTCGACAGAATCTCGCCTCTTCTCAAGGGAACAGGCGTTGCACTCGGAGCCCAGAACCTTTCCGACAAGGCCTCCGGCGCATACACCGGAGAAGTTTCAGCGGCAATGCTTCTTGACCTCGGGGTGAAATACGTTATCATCGGACACAGCGAACGCCGCCAGTACTACGGCGAAACAGATGAGCTTGTCAGCAAAAAGGCTAAATTCGCGCTTGGCGCGGGACTTCTTCCCATTGTCTGTGTCGGTGAAACACTCCAGGAACGCGAAGGCGGCAAGACATCAAGCGTAATCACCACTCAGATAAATGGGAGTCTTGCAGGAATTACCCCTGATGAAATGCTTAAAATAACAATCGCCTACGAACCCGTATGGGCAATCGGAACCGGTAAGACAGCTTCTCCTGATCAGGCACAGGAAGTCCATGCTTTGATAAGGAAACTGCTGACAGACGCCTTTGGGAAAGCGGTTGCGGAAAAAATCATCATACAGTACGGCGGTTCGGTGAAGGCCGACAATGCCAGGGAACTTATGGCGAAACAGGATATTGACGGCGCTCTGGTCGGTGGTGCAAGTCTTGACGCTGAAGGATTTTCAGCGCTTATAAGGAATTCAATCGGAGATTGAAAATCGCAAATAGTAAATGTTAAACTCAGCGCCTTAGTGCCTGATAAATCAGAGGGTCTAATGAATATTTTAGTTTCAGTTCTTACTGTGGCCGATGTTATCATTGCGCTGCTTCTCATTTGCCTGATACTTGTCCAACAGTCAAAAGACAGTGGCTTTGGAAGTGCCTTTGGCGGCCTGGGCGAATCTGTTTTCGGAGCCCAGACTGGAGGCCATCTGGCAAGACTCACAGTTATTTTCGCGTCTCTTTTCCTGATCATCACCCTTTCCCTTGCAATAATCACGGGACACAGGAAAGCCCCAAAAAGCGTTGTCGAAGTTGAGGCGAAAACTGAGGCCAAAGCTTCTGTCCCCGCCAAAAACGTGAAAGACGATGCCCCGGTGGCCGCCCCGGTTGATAAGATTGCTGAACCGGTCACTGAAAAATCTGCACCTGCGAATACGGTTCCTGCAGCAAAATAAAAAGGATCTCAGCAGTCTTTTATGAGGCATTCGAAGAAGAGGAGAAAATCCCTGAGAACAGCTGAGAATCTCGCCGCCTACCTCAAAACCGGCAAGTTCCTGACACCGATTTAATCCGGAATATCCTGAAATTTCAGATGCGGATAAGTGCCAGTTCCATAGGCTTTAACTTCAGATGGGAATTGCCGGTAATGCTTTCCCCGAGCATGTTTTTCGCGCTGGAGAAAAGATTCTTGTCTATTTTCAAGTTTTTGTTTTCATCGGCAAGATTTGAAACCAGCAAAGTGTCAGGTGTTATAAAATCCTCCACGCTGACACCAGTCCAGTCGACATTCTTCAGGAGCGGGACTATTTCCGGATCCATGTTCAGGAGTCCCTGGCTCCATGCTCTTGACAACTGGAAGGCGTCGCGGCTTCCAAAAACGATTCCCATGCGCCTGTTGAAGACTGATTCGCCGAACACGTGGAACAGCCATCTGACCGTTCCATCCTTCCTGTCCAGTTCGTAAAGGGAGGCCCCTGTGTTCATGAGGCTGAAACAGGAACCGTCTAAACATTCCGCAGCAATATAATAAGGACTTGCCGTGCGGTCTTCATTGGTCAGGGAACGCACGTTTGGATTGAATTTCCAGACTTTCTCCAGGGGTGAATCGGCCTGCATTTCGAGCGCCAGGAAATCATTCCACTTTGAAACGACATTGAAATCGCTTCTCGGTGAATATTTCAGGTTTATCTCAGCATAATCCCCCTGTTCCGCAAAAACCAGATCCAGAATTACGGTCTGGACATCCTTCTCCACCTGCTGATAGTGGAGCTTCATGAAGTTAAGCCCTCCGGCACTTTCAATCTCCGAACTCAAAAGCTTGAAATCCCCTTTCTTCCTGTCGATAGGGCTGCAGGTCATTTTCTGCCCCTTGAAGGAAATCAGGAGCTTTCCATGCCTATCGGGTTCGATCTTCCATAATCCATTGTCAAACGGCAAAGCCCTGCGGACAAGCTTTCCGGCGGAGGCCGGTTCAGATGACGAGAACGCCGCGAAAGATCCGACGGCATATATATCTGCGCCGTGTCTCACGGCATTCCCCTCGTATGGCTTCGGAGATTGTATTCTTCCGAAGGTGAGAGGAACTTCGGCGGCATTGAAAAGCTTCCCTGATGATTTACCCGACGCCAACAGCTTTCCGGCCTTTTCAAGATCGGCTGAAACACCTGAAGATATTTCCGCGAGTTTCTGCGTCAGGGGCTCCCTGGAATATGGCGGAACTTCGTTGTTGTTGCCGGAATGGAACTCACCGCGCCGCTGTCCCTGGACATAGGAGCAGTCGTGTGCCTCCAGGAGACAGAGCGGAACAAAGCACTGGTCGAGTATCCGGTAGGCCTCGATCCGCTGTCCGTTTGAGAATCCAGCCATACGCAACTGTCTTAGCCGTGCCGACAGAGCGTAGATGTTTTCATAGTGGCTGAATGGATTCACATTGGTCTCGTCCGGATAAAAATATTTTTCCGAAAACCTGTATGAATCTGCCGTATATGTTCTGACCGGAGCATTCTCCGATGCTGACTTGAAGCGTTCCCTGTCCAGTTCAAATCTGCCCCACACCGGCGCATAATGATGCGCCCTTATCATGTGCATCCTGAACGGGACATATCCGAGATCCTGGAAATTCACATAGTTGAGGCTTTTATTGCTGCCGCCATATTCGTCATGTATGAGCGGCAGATCCAGGAAGTAATTATTGCCTTTCCGGGAGATGGATGGATGGCGTGCTGTCATGGATATGAGGCTGTGTCCTGCCGGGCTTGACCAGTTTATGAAATCCGTGTTTTCGGACGGCGCCTCGCCATGGTTCTGTGTAATGTGGAGCGCACGGTCATAACCGAAATGCCTGAGTATTTCCGGCATCTGCGGTGTCAGTGAGTTTTCCTGGCACTGGTATACGGACGGCGTTTTCCCAAAGACTTCCTTGAAGGTTGAATTGCCTTTTCTGAACTGCCAGTATTGGAGCGACAGCGTTGACATCAGCGCATATGGAAGTGAAAAGGTTCCGTTCGTCAATTCTATAGTCCCTTTTTTCCAGAGCTTCGCAAGCGTCTCACCGAGGCGCGGATAACGCGCGGCGAGATTTTTCCAGCAGGATGCGCCGCCCTCGAGGCTGACCCTGTATCCGTGCTTTTCAACCTGTTCGAAATACGAGAGAATCGTTTCCCTGGAATAGTGCGGCCATTCCAGCTCGAAAAATCCCTTGTCCTCAAAGAGGATTCCGAGATGAGGATATTCAAGGAAATAGATGTCCATGCCGGAAAGTCCTTTCCTCTGCTTCGCCAGATGCCCGAATGCCTGGCGCAGCTGGCGTTCCGCATCCTTCCCCCTTCCGGATCTGATGGCGGCCATAGCCTTAAGAAAAGACGAGTCGGCGATCTTGACGGCATCCCTGTTTTCACCTTTCATCTCCAGGAACCACTGTATCATGAGGCGGTTGAGTCCGTACGCCTGG